>NZ_JACVPG010000003.1:0-407163 GCF_018882045.1 Polynucleobacter sp. Fuers-14
GCTATCCTCCTAAGACCGCCAAACTTTAAATACTCTTTAACTACCTTTAGCTTGAACTGCGTACTGTATTTGCTCATAAAACAAAACCCCCTTGGTTGGACTTGATGTCCAACTTTTGGGGGTCAGTTCAATCGAGTGGTTTTTTCTTTAACTTGAAAGCTATTTGATGCTACCTTTATAAAAGTAGAGCCTAGAGTTAGATTGCTTAATTCGTCTTTAAGTTATTTAGCATCTGCAACGATTCTTGAAGTTTATGGGGTTCGACTGGATTCCAGCCACGGTAGGGCGATACGGCGATAAATAAAAATATTACTGCAGTCACAATAAATAATGAGGCTATAGATAAAGAGACTTTCATTGCTTTAATGCTTCCCAGATGGACTATGCCCACTGATAACAGCAGCAAGAATGAGAAGACTGGTATGGATGGCCATTTTTTAAGGCTATCGTTATCGTATGCCAGTGATTGCCTAGCTTGCCGGTCATGGCGAATAGTACCAATGGCTGTCAGGAGCTGGCTTTCAATGCCGCTACGTTGATTGGGCTGATAGGCGATGTCACTAATGATTTTATTTAAAGCTAAAAATTCAGGCGTTGAAATTCCACGTTTACTGGCATCTCTGTTTTCCATAGCAGGCCATTCTTTTTCGATGACTGCGGTCAGATAGTTTTTCATTCCTGAAATTATTTTTACCTGATCCTTCGCAGGAAGGACTGTCGCCGTACTTACTATGGTCTCAACTGCATTGGATTCGGTGATGACATTTGAGATGGCTGATTGATGATGCTCAAATGAGTAGCCTGCTAGAGTGGAGATCGCCAGACCGAAAATAAAGGAGGTAATGGAAAGAAAAGAGGGCACCACTGCATCTGAATCATGGAGCCATTGTGATATGAGGGAATCATTCAATGCCCAGTAAATTGCATAAGCTACGCCAGCTGTTATGAGCGTTGTTGCAACTATAAAAATTAGTAATTCAGTAGTGAAGAGGCTCATTGAATGCGTATAAATTAGTTATTTAGAATTGAAATCGCAAATCTCATTGTTAAGCGAGTCCACCATGTCTTAGTAGGGCATCGATACTTGGCTCTCTCCCTCTAAAGGCTTTAAAAGATTCAGCCGCAGGGCGACTGCCACCAACCTCTAAGATCTCTTCACGATAACGAGCGCCTGTTTTCTCATCTAGGACACTGCCAGTGAGTTTTGCTGCTTCCTCAAAGGCTGAGTAGACGTCGGCAGATAACACTTCCGCCCACTTATAGCTGTAATAGCCAGCTGCATAACCACCAGCAAAGATATGACTAAAGGTATTGATCCAACGAGAGATGGCTGGTTGTGGAATAACGTTAAATTGATCAGCAATCGCTCTGGAAAGGTCTAATACTGCGTGACCTTGAGCATTCTTCGCATCAAAGCTCGCATGTAAGCGCCAGTCAGCGAGGGACATCACGATCTGACGCAGAGTCATATAACCGTTCTGGAAATTCTTAGCAGCGAGGATCTTGTCAAATAATTCACGTGGAAGAGGCTTGCCAGTTTCGGCATGTGCAGTCATCTTTTCCAATACTTCCCACTCCCAGCAGAAGTTTTCCATAAACTGACTTGGTAACTCTACCGCATCCCATTCAACACCATTGATACCTGAAACCCCTAAAGCGCTCACTTGAGTGAGAAGGTGGTGTAAACCATGGCCACTCTCATGGAAGAGGGTGATGACATCATCATGAGTAATGGTGGGTTGACGCAACACACCATCGACCTTGACTGGCGGCGCAAAGTTGCAAACCAAATAAGCAACAGGCACTTGAATTTCACCATTAGGCAGGACTCTACGACCGCGGGCATCATCCATCCATGCCCCACCACGCTTGCCAGGGCGAGCATAGGGATCCAGATAGAAGTAGGCCACGATATTACCCTTGGCATTTTTCACGGAAAAAGATTGCACATCGGCATGCCAAGTTGGCAAATCTCCCGCTTCAATCTTGACGCCAAACAGAGTCTGAATAACTTGGAAGAGACCATCTAACACCTTAGGGAGAGGAAAGTATTGCTTGAGCTCATTCTCCGAAAAGGAATAGCGTTCTTGCTTCAATCTTTCGGATGCAAAAGCAACATCCCATGGCTCCAATCCATCAGCAATAGATAGCTCGGTCTTGGCAAACTCAGAAAGCTCTTGCCAATCTTTTAATGCAAATGGTTTTGCTTTCTCTGCGAAGTTGGTCAGGAATGAATCAACCTCATCAACACTGCTAGCCATCTTCGGAGCCAAACTCAGGGCGGCATAGTTTTTGAAACCCAGCATACGCGCTTCTTCGTCGCGCAGTCTTAATTGGTCAAGCATATTCTGAGCGTTGTCCCAATCCAATTTACCCTTGGTGTATTGAGGCGCAAGCTCTGAAGCTCGCGTGATATAGGCCTCATACATCAAGCGACGCAGCGCTCGGTTTTCTGAATACTGCATAACGGGGTAATAAGAGGGGAAGTGCAGAGTAAAGGCCCAGCCCTGGAGGCTCTTCTGCTGAGCAGTATCTGCAGCAGCTGCAATAGCGTCCTCAGGCAAACCTATCAAATCAGCTTTATCAGTGATGAGATGAATAAAACCATCGGTAGCATCTAGCACATGATCTGAAAAGGCTTTACCTAAGCTTGCTTGCTCATCTTGAATTTGTGAAAAGCGCGGCTTGTCTGCATCACTCAACTCAGCTCCACCCAGACGAAAGTCTCGTAAGGAGTTTTCAATGACTTTCTTTTGAGCTGCGCTGAGTTTTGAAAAGTCAGGCGCTTTGCTGAGTTCTTTAAACTTTTTATAGAGCTCTAAATTTTGGCCGAGACTTGAGAAGAAAGCAGTGACCTTAGGTAACATCTCGCCATAGGCAGCGCGCAATTCGGGGGTATCAGCAACGCTATTGAGATGGGATATCACGCCCCAAGACCTGCCAAAAAATTCAGTAGCATCTTCTAGTGGTTCAGCGAGGGCATCCCAAGTAGATGGAGTGCTTGGATTGACTGCTACATCCACAGCATCTTGCGCTTGCTTGAGTAAATATTCAATCGCTGGTGCAATGTGCTCAGGCTTGACTTCGGTGTAGGCAGCAATGCCGCGCCCAAAAGTAGTCAGTGGATTATTTTGCAATTCTGCGGGGAGGGTGCTGCTCAGGGAGCTAGATGTGGATGTAGTCATCCCTCTAGCTTAATGGACTGGGAGCAATTTTGCCAAAAGTCCCAGTAATTCCTCAGAGCTTGGCGGCCTTTTCAGCAGCTTCCAAGGTATTCATGAGAAGCATGGTGATGGTCATCGGGCCAACACCACCTGGAACCGGGGTAATCCAACCGGCGATGTATTTAGCCGTATCAAAATCCACGTCGCCACAGAGTTTGCCATCAGGCAGGCGATTAATGCCCACATCAATGACAACTGCACCATTCTTCACCATGTCGCCGGTAATCATTTTGGGTTTACCGGTGGCAACCACCAAAATGTCAGCATCCTTGGTGTGATGTGCCAAGTCACGAGTCTTGCTATTGCAAATGGTGACCGTTGCTCCGGCTTGTAATAGCAGCATCGCCATCGGCTTACCCACAATATTGGAGGCGCCAACAATCACAGCGCGAGCACCGCGAATTGGGTAATCAATGCTTTCGAGAATCTTCATGCATCCATAAGGAGTGCAAGGCTTGAATTCTGGTTGACCAACCATCAAGGCGCCAGCATTAGCCACATGAAAGCCATCCACATCTTTTTCTGGAGCAATTGCTTCCAGAACGCGCTCAGAGGCAATGTGCTCTGGTAGCGGGAGTTGCACCAAGATCCCGTGTATTGCAGGATCCGCATTGAGAGTGGCAATACGAGCGAGTAATTCTTCTTCGCCAAGTTCTACAGAATAGCGCTCTAAAACAGAATGAAAGCCAACGTCTTCACAGGCCTTTACCTTATTGCGCACATATACCGCGCTAGCAGGGTTGTCGCCAACCACGATTACTGCTAAACCAGGTCTAGTGCCTTTGGCGGTGACAATTGCACCACGTGCAGCAATTTCCGTACGTAGTTTTTTAGAAAGGGCGTTTCCGTCTAATAATTGAGCTGGCATAGAAAACCCCGGTAATTAATTAGGTTGGGGATCAGACAAAGCCAGGCGGAGTAGGTCGGCAACTGTGTTGACGTTGAGCTTTTCCATGATGTTGGCGCGGTGTGCTTCAACAGTCTTAATAGAAATACCGAGGTCATCAGCAATTTGTTTATTCAAACGGCCTGCAACAATGCGCTCTAGAACCTGACGCTCACGACCAGTTAACTTGCTGAGTAAGCTCTGGGTAATTTTGCGTTGGCTGGCTTGTGAATAATCGATGCGCGCTTTAGCAAGCATGCGATCCACTAAACCACAAAGATCATTTTCTTTAAAAGGTTTTTCAATGAAATCCACTGCGCCACGCTTCATCGTGGAGACGGCCATCGATACATCGCCGTGACCAGTAATGAATGCAACTGGCATTGGTAGGTTTTCGCTGGTTAAGCGCTCTTGCAATTCAAGGCCCGACATCCCAGGCATGCGCACATCCAAAATGGCGCAAGAGATGGTTGACTTATCGGTGCTTTGCAAAGACTGTAAGAAACGTTCGGCGCTGGCATGGCACCGTACAACATAACCATTGCTTTCTAAGAGCCACGTAAGCGAATCTCTTACCGCTTCGTCATCATCCACCACATAGACAACTTCAGCTTGGTTTGGTTTTGCAGTAGCGCTTAAGTTCATATCAGTTCTCGTGAGGTGAATCTATAAATTCGAAGTTAAACAGTAGCCTCGGATCCAGGGGATTCCAGTGGTAGAAGTATTGTAAAGGTGCAGCCGGCCAGCTTGGTCTGTTCTGAGTCCTGGACATTGGTAGCCCAAAGCCTGCCATGGTGAGATTCAATAATGGAGCGGCAAATATTGAGCCCCATACCCATTCCATCAGACTTTGTACTGAAAAACGGCTCAAATATGCGTTCCAGGACGTTTTCCGAGATTCCGCCCCCAGCATCGGTAACCTGAATTCTGAGCATGGCCGGGAAGATGCTGGTGTCTAAGTCTGCACTAATCCGAACTGGCGGGGCTGACCAACGGGAGGAAAGGGGGTAAGCCTCGCGGACGCTATCTAAGGCGTTTTTAAGAAGATTGACTACTACCTGCAGGATCAGGACTGGATCCAGGTTAACTACGGGCAGATTTTCGGCAATTTCCGAGCTAATGACTAAACGATGGCGGTGGGCTTCAATTTCAACCAAGCCAACTGCATCATTAATAATTTCAGTGATGTTTGCCGCTTTACGTTGAGGCTCACTGCGTTTTACAAAACCTCGAATGCGCTGAATGATGGTGCCGGCTCGATGGGCTTGCTCAGAAGCTTTTTCTAGAGCTGGCAAAATTTCTTTGGTCAGGGTAGGATCTAGGTGCCCATCTAAACGCTTAGCAACACCCATGCAGTAGTTTGATATAGCTGAAAGAGGTTGGTTTAGTTCATGAGCTAAAGAGGATGCCATTTCACCCATTGTGGTGAGACGACTGGTGAACTGCATACGCTCTTGTTGTTGTAGTGCCAAATCATCTGCTTCTTTACGAGCGGTAATGTCAGTGGCAATCAATAGCTGCGCAAGATGTCCATCTACCCACGGGATGTAACGACGTCTAACTTCAAACCATTGATTATTGTCATCGCCTAGCTGAACTTCTTCTGACTCTGACTCTTGATATAAAAATGGCGTTGGAATTCCAGGGGGAGAATCTTCAAGATCTTCTGCAATATCTCGCATCGTCGTGTTGCTGGTATCGCTGCCCGCTAATTGGAAGTGACCTTTAGAGTTATCACCAAAGCGCTCACGGTAAAAACGATTAGCAAATAGCAGGACGTTAGTCTCCAGAGAGACCACCGACACAGCGGCATCTAGACTTTCTAGAACAGTGGTGAAGCGATCTTGAGAGGCAGCTAATTCTTCGCGAATCTTTTTAGGCTCGGAAATATCAATTAATGAGGTAACCCAACCAGTCTGCTTGCCTTTTTCATTAATCAGTGGGGCAATAAAGGTACGGGTCTGTATTAAGGAGCCATCTTTCTTTAAGATCACTCCTTCGATGCCGACCCTCATGACAACGCTGATGTCGGACTTCATTGCCCGATTCATTTTCTCAACAAGCTCATCTCTTCTGCTATCTGGCCAGAATGGAAAGGGCGGAGTGAGGCCTATTAACTCCTCTGATGTCCAGCCTGTCATTTCGCAAAATGCTCGATTCACATATGTAATCCGCTTTTGCATATCATGCGCACGAATACCCACAGGGGTGGAGTCTTCCATGGCATTACGAAAGCTGGTTTCTTTGCGCAGGCTTGCTTCAGCCTCTTGGCGTACTTGCATTTGCTTTAGTACAGACCACAAACTCCAAACTACGAATGCGCTTAATCCAATCACGACGCCAATTAACATCCTGAAGGTGAGGTTGGTTGGCGGAGGATAGGTGTCTATGCGTAAATTAATGTTGGGGCTTAAGACCCCAATATCTAAGCTTGTCTGATTGCTAAATGCTCTTTTAGGGGTATCTCTATCGGAAGAGATGCCTAAAACTCTTTCATTGTCAGTGAGCAAGGTAAAGCGGTAATGGGATTTGAGGTCGCTTGGTAGAGCATCCAATATTCCTTGAGTCGTATAGAGTGCCGCCAAGAATCCAACAACTTCTCCGCCAACGATATTGGGCACCACTTGCCAAAGAACGATTTTTCTATCCGTGGAGATCGGTGCATCACCTGGTAGGTTTAAAGAAACAAACTGACTAAAAGCTGCTCGACTAGTTACTCGGCTAAGCTCAATAGTTGATGCAAGACTAGAATTAATGAGCTGATCATTTTGAGTTTTGCTAATCCAATCCGATTTGTTACTTTCAGCAGGAGCTGCCCATAGCCGCTGATTTTGATTATTTAGCCAAATGATTTTGACGATCTCATGGTTATTTAAAACGAGATCTTCTGCTTGCTCGCGCGCAATTTGTCTGAGTTTGAATTGATCTTCGCTTGCAGCCATTTCTCGATTGATCGTTGTTAATGCATCAAGGTTGCTAGCAAAACGAGATTGAATACGCTGTTTGGCAAATGACAGCTCTCTAAATAGGGCAGCCTCTTGCTGATTCTTTTCTTGTAAATGCAACGTTCCCAAAATAACGCCCATGACTGCTGTAAACAGAACAATGGCTAAAAGCGGGGTGTAAACAATCCTAAATCCACGTATTTTGCGGAGCCACCTAAGGGGGCTAAGGACTAGGCTGGAAAATGCTGTTTTTCTCATGAATACAAAGCATTTTGCCTTATTTGCCCTTCCAAAAAGCCAATTCTGACCGTTTTATAGCTTCTTATTTGCACCGCAATAAAATACCACATTATGAGAAATATTATCATTATGTGGAAAATTGCTTGTTTACACCCATATACCTTCCTAGAATATTGCCTATAAAGTTGATGACAAATTAAGCACTATTTAATGGAGACAAAAGATGGCAGCAGTTCCAGACCAAGTATTAGGTAAACAGAACACTCAGGATGCGGATCCTGGTGAGACACAGGAATGGTTACAAGCGCTCGATGGCGTGATTCGTAACGAAGGTCCTGAGAGAGCTGCCTACCTCATCGATCAACAAATTTCTCACGCCCGTGTAAACGGAGTGGTGCAGCCATTCCATGCTGAGACTCCTTATATCAACACTATTCCTGTTGAAAATCAAGCACGTTTGCCTGGCGATCAAAATGTGGAGCATCGTATTCGTTCATACACTCGCTGGAATGCCATGGCGATGGTGCTTCGTGCGAACAAAGACACGAACGTTGGTGGACACATTTCATCATTTCAGTCAGCGGCTACTTTGTATGACGTTGGCTTCAATCATTTCTGGCACGCACCGTCCCCCGAGAATGGTGGCGACTTAATATTTGTGCAAGGCCACTCTGCTCCGGGTGTCTACGCGCGTGCTTATATGTTGGGGCGTCTTGAAGAGGGTCAGCTCAATAACTTCCGTCAAGAAGTTGGTGGCAAAGGTATCTCTAGCTACCCACACCCTTGGTTGATGCCAGACTTCTGGCAGTTCCCAACTGTATCGATGGGCTTAGGCCCCATCATGGCTATTTATCAAGCGCGTTTTATGAAGTACCTAACAGACCGCGGCTTCATTCAAGAGCAAGGCCGTAAAGTTTGGGCATTCTTGGGCGATGGCGAAACCGACGAACCAGAATCCTTGGGTGCGATTGGTATGGCCGGTCGTGAAAAACTCGATAACCTGATTTTCGTAATTAACTGTAACTTGCAGCGTCTAGACGGACCAGTGCGCGGCAACGGCAGCATCATTCAAGAGCTTGAGAGCGAGTTCCGCGGTGCCGGCTGGAATGTGATCAAAGTAGTGTGGGGCGGTCAGTGGGACGCTCTCTTTGCGCGCGACAAAAAAGGTATTTTGATGCAACGCTTAGGCGAGATCGTTGACGGCCAGTATCAGACTATGAAGTCTAAGAACGGCAGCTACGTTCGCGAGATCGTTTTCAATACTCCAGAATTAAAGGCTTTAGTAAGTGACTGGAGTGATGATGAAATTTGGCAACTGAATCGCGGTGGCCATGATCCCCATAAAGTTTATGCAGCATTCCATGCGGCAGTAAATCACAAGAATCAACCTACAGTGATCCTAGCCCACACCATTAAAGGTTATGGCATGGGCGGCTCAGGTGAGGCGATGAATATTGCCCACCAAGCGAAGAAGATGAACGATGACGATGTGCGTCGCTTCCGTGATCGCTTTGAGATTCCCGTTAAAGATGAAGAGTTGGACGAAATGCCTTTGGTCAAGTTTGCCGAAGGTAGCCCGGAATTAGAGTACATGAAGGCGCGTCGTCAAGAGTTGGGTGGTTACTTGCCGCAACGTCGCACTAAAGCGGAGAGCTTGCCAGTTCCTGCTTTAGAAGTATTTGCTCCATTGCTTGAGGCAACTACTGAAGGCCGTGAGATTTCTACAACTATGGCATTTGTGCGCATACTCAATACAGTAGTGCGCGATAAGGTGTTGGGTAAACGGGTGGTACCGATTGTTCCTGACGAGTCCCGCACCTTTGGTATGGAAGGCATGTTCCGCCAATTAGGAATCTGGAATCAATTAGGCCAACTTTACACACCAGAAGATCATGATCAATTGATGTTCTACAAAGAGGACAAGACAGGTCAAATTCTGCAAGAAGGTATTAATGAAGCCGGCGGTATGTGCGACTGGATCGCTGCTGCGACTTCTTATTCCACCCATGGTGTACCCATGTTGCCTTTCTATATCTTCTATTCCATGTTTGGTTTCCAGCGTATCGGTGACTTAGCTTGGGCCGCAGGAGATATGCGTAGCCGTGGTTTCTTGTTAGGTGGTACAGCTGGTAGAACTACCTTGAACGGCGAAGGCTTACAGCACGAAGATGGCCATAGTCATTTGTGGAGTGGTGCGGTTCCCAACTGCATCAGCTATGACCCAACCTTCTCATTTGAATTGGCTGTAGTGATTCAGGATGGTATGCGTCGTATGTTGGAAGTTCAGGAAGATGTTTACTACTACGTTACTTTGATGAATGAAAACTATTCACACCCCGCAATGCCTAAGGGTGCGGAGAAAGACATCATCAAGGGTATGTATAAGCTCAAGTCTGTTGGTGATGACAAGGCAAAACTGCGTGTACAACTCTTAGGTTCGGGAACTATCTTCCGTGAAGTGATCGAAGCTGCGGAGATTCTGCACAAAGACTGGGGTATTGCTTCAGACTTGTGGGGTTGCCCAAGCTTTACTGAGCTAGGCCGCGATTGGACTGCAGTTCACCGTAGCAATCTGTTGAACCCAACTGCTACACCCACCTTATCTCATGTAGAGAAATGCCTGAAAGATACTACAGGCCCAATCGTTGCTGCTACCGACTATGTTCGTCTATTTGCTGAGCAGATTCGTCCAGCAATTCAGCATATGGGTCGCCGTTATGAAGTATTGGGTACTGATGGCTTTGGTCGTTCTGATACTCGTGAAAAACTCCGTGACTTCTTTGAAGTAGATCGTCGTTGGGTTGTTCTCACTGCCTTGCGATCTTTGGTTGACGCTGGTCAGCTTGATCGCTCTAAGTTGGCTGAGGCGATTAAGAAGTACAACATCGATACTACTAAACCAAACCCAATGACGGTTTGATAAGAGACAAATACTATGAGTCAAATAATTGAAATCAAAGTCCCGGATATCGGCGACTATAAAGATGTACCAGTGATCGAAGTCTTGGTTAAAGCCGGTGACAAGATTGAGAAAGAACAATCCATCGTTGTGCTGGAGTCTGATAAAGCCACCATGGATGTTCCTTCTTCACACTCTGGCATTGTGAAAGAAGTCAAAGTCAAAGTGGGCGATAACCTTTCTGAGGGATCCCTTGTAATTACCTTAGAAGAGGGCGCGGCAGCAACAACTCCTGCACCAGCGACAGCAGCAGCAAGCGCTCCTGCGCCAGTAGCAGCTGCCAGCGGCGGATCCCCCATCGAAATCAAAGTCCCGGATATCGGCGACTATAAAGATGTACCAGTGATCGAAGTCTTGGTTAAAGCCGGTGACAAGATTGAGAAAGAACAATCCATCGTTGTGCTGGAGTCTGATAAAGCCACCATGGATGTTCCTTCTTCCCACTCAGGCATCGTCAAAGAAGTCAGAGTTAAGGTGGGTGACAACCTTTCTGAAGGTTCAGTTGTAGTGATCTTGGAAGGTGGAGCATCTGGCGTATCAACTCCTGTGTCTACTCCTGCAGCTGCACCTGCCGCGCCAGCAATTAAAGCGGTAGAGCCTCCGATTGCGCGCGCACCCGCACCACCTCCTATCAGCAATACTCCTCCGCCAATTGATGCTGCAGTAAGTCATGCAAGTCCATCTGTACGTAAGTTTGCACGTGAGCTTGGTGTCACTATTACGCAAGTTAAAGGATCTGGCCCTAAAGGTCGCATTACTCAGGAAGACGTCCAAGCCTTTGTGAAGGCAGCTATGAGTGGTGGTGCAGGTAGTCCTGCGGCTGCTTCTAGTGGTAGTAGCTTAGGTGGCTTGAATCTGATTCCTTGGCCGAAGGTTGATTTCACAAAGTTTGGTGAGATCGAGCGTCAACCACTCAATCGTATTAAGAAACTTACTGCAGCCAATTTGGGCCGTAACTGGGTGATGATCCCAGCCGTGACTTATCACGAAGATGCTGACATCACTGATTTAGAGGCATTCCGCGTTCTCACCAATAAAGAGAATGAGAAGAAGGGCGTCAAGATTACGATGCTGGCTTTCTTAATGAAGGCTGCAGTCGCTGCATTGAAAAAATATCCAGAGTTCAATAGCTCTTTGGATGGTGATGATCTGATTTTGAAGAAATACTTCAATATTGGATTTGCCGCAGATACTCCAACTGGACTGGTTGTACCGGTCATTAAAGATGCCGATAAGAAAGGCATCTTTGAGTTGGCGAAAGAAACTTCTGACTTGGCGGCACTCGCTCGTGATGGCAAGTTAAAGCCAGATCAAATGCAAGGCGCTAGCTTCACGATCTCATCACTAGGTGGTATCGGAGGAACGTATTTCTCCCCAATCGTGAATGCTCCTGAAGTGGCGATTATGGGCGTGAGCAAGGCAGCTATGAAGCCAGTGTGGGATGGTAAGCAGTTTGTGCCACGCCTCATTTGCCCACTGTCCCTCTCTGCAGATCACCGCGTGATTGATGGTGCTTTAGCTACCCGCTTCAATGTGTACATTGCACAGCTCTTGGCCGACTTCCGTCGCGCTAGTCTGTAAGGGGGATCTATGGCTAAGCAAATGATCCTTGTGCCGGATATTGGTGACTATGCAGATGTACCGGTCATTGAAGTGCTGGTTAAAGTAGGCGACGTGATTGAAAAAGAGCAGCCGCTATTAGTTCTTGAATCCGATAAAGCAACCATGGAAGTTCCGGCCGATGCTGCAGGTACTGTTACTAGTATTGCAGTCAAGCTTGGAGATAAAGTGAGTAAAGGTTCTGTGATTGCCGAGATAGAGGCTAGTGTTGCAGTGCCTGTGCCTCAACCAGCTCCAGCAGCAAAACCTGCAGCACCAGCCACACCTGCTGCTATTGCTCCTGCCCCAGTAGCAGGTCAGTACAGCGGTAAGGTTGATCATGAATGTGAAGTGTTGGTACTTGGTGCTGGCCCTGGTGGTTATAGCGCAGCGTTTCGTAGTGCAGACTTGGGTATGAATACTGTTTTAGTGGAGCGCTATCCTACTTTGGGCGGGGTTTGCTTAAACGTTGGGTGTATTCCATCTAAAGCATTGCTGCACACCACCTCAGTCATGGACGAAGTCAAGACCATGGCTAAGCACGGCATTACTTTTGGCGCACCGAAGATTGAGATTGATCAATTGCGCGGTTACAAAGAGTCCGTCATTGCCAAATTGACCGGTGGTCTTGCTGGTATGGCAAAGGCTCGTAAAGTAAAAGTGGTGCGTGGTCTAGGTAAATTTTTAGATGCAAACCATGTCGAGGTAGAGTTAACTGATGGTGCTGGTCAGGATCTCACTGGTCAAAAAGAAGTGGTGCGCTTTCAGAAGGCAATCATCGCTGCGGGTAGTCAGCCAGTGAAGTTACCTTTCCTGCCTGAAGATCCACGCATTGTAGATAGCACTGGTGCTTTATTACTCAAGAGTATTCCAAAGCGGATGCTCGTTATTGGCGGTGGCATTATTGGCCTAGAGATGGCTACGGTTTACAGCACACTAGGTTCACGCATTGATATCGCCGAGATGATGGATGGTTTGATGGCAGGTGCCGATCGTGATTTAGAAAAGGTCTGGGAGAAGTTCAATGCCGGACGTTTTGAAAAGATCATGCTTAAGACTCGTGCTTCTAAGGCAGAAGTTAAGTCTGACGGAATTCAAGTTTCTTTCGAAGGCGAGAACGCGCCAGCCGAACCACAAACATATGACTTGGTATTGGTTGCAGTAGGCCGTACTCCAAACGGCAAAAAGATTGATGCCGGTAAAGCGGGTGTGCAGGTGGATGAGCGCGGCTTTATTCCCGTTGATAAACAAATGCGCACCAACGTCCCTAATATTTTTGCAATTGGCGACTTGGTTGGTCAGCCGATGCTGGCGCACAAGGCAGTGCATGAAGGTCACGTCGCTGCAGAAGCTGCTGCTGGCGAAAAATCCTACTTCGATGCCAAGCAAATTCCATCTGTTGCCTACACTGACCCTGAAGTAGCGTGGGCTGGTTTGACAGAAGAGCAGTGTAAGGCTCAAGGCATTGCTTATGAGAAGGGTTTGTTCCCATGGGCAGCTAGTGGACGTGCGATCGCTAATGGACGTGATGAAGGTTTCACAAAACTGATTTTTGATGCTACCACCCATCGCATTATTGGTGGCGGCATTGTGGGAACACACGCTGGCGATTTAATCGGTGAAGTGTGTTTAGCTATTGAGATGGGTGCTGATGCGGTGGATATCGGTAAAACGATTCATCCACATCCAACGCTAGGTGAATCAGTCGGGCTTGCGGCTGAAGCAGCTCACGGCCATTGCACTGATTTGCCGCCAGTGAAAAAGAAATCTTAAGTAGCGCTTAAAGTGTAAATGCAAAAGCCCCGAGTAATCGGGGCTTTTGCATCTCAGCATCTATGAAGATGGATTCTATGAAATCAGTTTGGCATTGAGCTCACGAATACGTTCATCCACATAGTAGCCCCCGCATTCCGTATATCGAAGGTATTTAGCCCCACAATGCTTACATTCAAATACATCAGATTTATTGTATGGATGGAAGGCGGTAGAAATAGGGGCATCCGTAGACCAGATAGTCATTCCCTTAAGAAGATCTTCCTCCCAGCATTCCGGAGCATCTTCGACTCTCAGAGTTCCAACGCACTCCAGGGAATTTGTCATGAAACCGCCCGGGATACTTTCCCAGCCTTCACAGCTCAGCGATAGGCAGTCTGGACATTTATCTTTGGGGTCAAAAGACTTGGCGAGGGAAAGTAACTCATCTCTATTGAGGTTTTTCATCATTTGAAGAAATTAGTAGGAAAGTACGCTGGGCAGGGCATGTTTTTAAAGGATAAATTAAGCAAAGGAATGTATGTAAAAAAGCCCCGAGCAACCGGGGCTTTCGCAGTCAAGACACTCGCTCAGAATTATTTCTTCTTGGTCGCCTTGCTAGCTTTCTCTGCAGTCTTCAATACAGTTTCTGTTGCGCCACTAAGATTGGTTTGTGCAACTTCAACTGCGTGCTTAACTGCTTTTTGACTAGTTTCAAATACATTGTTTGCAGAAGCAATTGCTTGCTTCATTGCTTGCATAGCTGCATCTGATCCGGCCGGTGCATTTTTTGTCCACTCTTCTACTAAAGAGTTCATTTTCTTTTGGCCAGCTTGGAATTCTTTTTCAGCGGATTGTGTAAAGCTGTTTTGTGTCTCATGGGCCAACTCATATAAATGACGGCTATAGGCCATAATTTTTTCTGCCATTGGTTGCACTGCTTCGGCTTGATGGGCTAGCAGCTGTTGAATATCTTTCACTTCCAGTGCTTTCTTGGCGCTATTCATGCTATCGCTCAAGCTTTGTTTGGCAATATGCATATTGAGCTCAACCAACCTTTCAATGCTTTGCAAAGCTTGATTGGTTAAGCCACTCAAAGTCTCTAAGTTTGCTTTTTGTGCGGCTGCAATTTGTTCTGGAGTTAAGTTCATCTGCATCTCTTTCCGTTTAACTGTTTTGAATATTTTGATCTTCGGCTTTTACCTAATGTACTCTCTTTGCACCATTGTATGGCATAGATGTTGCGTTGCAGCATAAATGGCTTGCCATGTAGATCAAGGGTTCAAATGAGAAAAGAGCCTAAAATTAGGAGCTCAGTAAGAAATCTCAATATTTTCAGTAAGTTACCCATGAAGCTTTCGCTTGATAACGCCATTGCACCGATCTTTGTCCTCATTTGGAGTACCGGCTTTGTGATTGCGCGTTTGGCAATGCCATACGTAGAGCCAGCCACCTTCCTATTTTGGCGTTTTGTAGGGGTTTTAGCGGCTATGGCAGCGCTCAGCCTTGTGTGGAGAATCACCTGGCCTAGTTGGTCGCAAATCAAGCACATCGCCATTGCAGGGATCTTGCTGCAGTTTGGCTATTTGCTCGGCGTTTGGTTTGCTGTGCGTCTGGGAATGACAGCAGGATTAGTGGCCATTATTGTTGGTCTGCAACCCATCATTACGGCCTGGTTTGCTGCTTGGATTTCTGAGAAGGTCAGCTCACGTCAATGGATAGGTCTAGGCTTCGGGTTTGCGGGTGTTGCGTTGGTGGTTGCCGAGAAGATTGGCTTTAACCACATTCCATTTGTTAGTTATGTTTTGGCATTTATTGCACTTCTATCTATTACCTTTGGCACCCTATATCAGAAGAAATTCTGCCCCGTATTTGATCTGCGTGCTGGATCCTCTATTCAGTTTGGGGTATCGGCAGTGTTGTGTTTCTTTTGTATGTATTTCTTTGAGTCTGGCGTGATGGTTTGGAATCCATCTGTTATTGGCGCCTTAGTGTGGGCTATCTTTCCTCTGTCAATTGGTTCGATTAGCTTGCTATTTATGATGATTCGCAAGGGTGCTGCCACTAAAGTCACCAGCTTTCTTTATTTAGTGCCGCCGACTACTGCTGCGATGGCTTGGCTCTTATTTGATGAGCCATTTACATTGCTGATGGCGGTAGGTTTGTGTTTGACGATGACTGGCGTGGTGCTGGTGAATGCCCGTCAGACTAATACAGTAGCGACGATTGCCGAGTAGGGTAGTCATTTGGTGGGATAAATTATCTGGATTGGGGCGAATAAAACCGCTTTGTCTTCGGAAATTAATTATCATTCCGTATGTTGAAAGTTTTGGAAGGTATTTTGGGATGCGTTTGAATCGATTTTGGCCCCTAGTTATTGCATTGCTCTTTTCAATGGGAGTGCTGGGTAACGCACCTGTTCAGGCCGCAACAAAAGATAAGCAGAAGCAAGCAAAGTCAACAAAAGTGGTGACTAAGTCACCCAAAAGAGCCAAGACTGTCCGCGTCACTGTTACTAGATCATCTGCACCCGTAGTTGCAGGACCTCCATCATTAGCTACTGCATTAGGTTTGCGTGGTCAGCGCGATGAGCTCAATCTTAAATCCTCTGTAGTGATGGTGGTCAATCAAGACACTAAGGAAGTCTATTACGAGAAGAATCCTTCCGTCAGTTTGCCCATTGCCTCTATCACCAAGCTCATGACTGCCATGGTGACACTCGATGCAAAATTGCCAATGGATGATGTCATTGTCATTAATGCTGAAGACGCGCATATTTATCGGCATTCTCGTTTGGCTGAAGGCACCTCACTTACCCGAGAAGATGCGCTGCATTTGGCCTTGATGTCCTCTGAGAACCGCGCTGCATATACCTTAGCCAGAAACTATCCCGGCGGCCTACCCGCATTTATTGCTGCTATGAACCGTAAGGCAAAAGATCTCGGCATGGAGCACTCTCACTTTGAGGATCCTACTGGGCTGACTAGTGAGAATGTTGCTTCGGCAGAAGATCTCACACGCATGCTCAATGCCGCCTATCAGTACAAAACCATTCGTGAGTTCTCAACCTGGCCAGATTTAACTATGGTCATTGCCAATCGCCCACAAAAGTTTTTGAACACAAACCGTTTGGTGCGTTCCGGGGATATGGATATTGGATTGCAGAAGACGGGCTTCATTAACGCTGCAGGTCGATGTTTAGTCATGCAGGCAAGAGTAAACAACACACCATTGCTATTGGTCTTTTTGGATTCTGTAGGAACGCAATCCCGTTTTGCCGATGCAGTGCGGGTGCGCGATTGGTACGAGCGCATGCCATCTGGCGCGCAACCCATTCGTCGCTTGATGTAACTGCTTAATTAAGCAGCTGAGCCTGGCTCGGCAGATTTGGGTTTAAAACCCATGCCTTTGGATATCTGTAGGGCAGTCTCTTGAAGGGCGCGGAGCCAATCGGCCTGAATGCGATCCGTTGGGGCGCTTAAAGACAAGCCGGCAACCAATTTTCCAGTGTCATCCAGAATGGCCGCAGCTAAACAGCTCACGCCTAACTCTAGTTCTTCGTCATCGCGAGCATTACCCACCTTACGCACGTGATTGAGTTCGGTTTCGAGTTTGCCCAATTCGGTAATGCTGTTACGAGTGTGTCCAGACAAACCTGTGCGAGTGACATAGGCGCGTACTTGTCCGGGATCGTCGCTTGCGAGGAAGAGTTTGCCAACTGAGGTGAGATGCAAAGGGGCGCGACCACCAATGGCACGAACTACCTGCATGCCTGAGCGTTCGCTATATGCGCGATCAACATAGACGATTTCATCGCCTTGACGCACTGATAGGTTAACGGTTTCACCAGTGAGCTTATGTAGAGTACGCATCGGTAGTTGAGCGGCCTCACGCACGGATAAGCGTGCCTTCACTAAATTACCCAGCTCTAAAAGTTTTAAGCCAAGGCGATAGGTGCCACCATCGCCACGCTCAACCAATCGGCAAGCAACGAGGTCATTCAAAATTCGGTGGGCAGTGGAAGGGTGCAGACCAGTTGTCTCTGCGAGATTCTTCAGGCTGCTGGATTCTTCTTGCTCAGCAAGAGCGTCTAGCAAATTCATCATGCGCTCCACTACCTGGATGGCTGTCTTGCCAACCTCGCCGGTAGATTTGGGGGTTTTGATGGTCTTGCTGATGTTCATAGGCCCCATTGTAGCGATTTCAGACGAAATTGCATATTATGAAATCCTATTTTACAAAGGCATCTGCTGAAAATATCCCGTTTTATGGGGAAACAGGGGATTAAGGCTCTTTTAGGCTTGCCTTAAAGCAGCGGCACACTCATTGACTAGGTCAGGGCCTCGATAAATCAAGCCGCTATAGAGTTGTACTAAGCTTGCACCTGCCATGATCTTTTCACGGGCATCTGCGCCACTCATGATGCCGCCCACGCCGATGATGGGTAGTTGATTACCCAATCTGGCTTTTAAAGCTTTGATGACAATATTAGAGGCATTTCGCACGGGCGCGCCAGATAAGCCGCCAGCCTCTTCACCAAACTCCATTCCCTTGACTGCATCGCGAGAGATGGTTGTATTGGTAGCGATCACAGCATCAATGCCAAACTCGAGCAGAAGATCGGCGATGAGATTAATGTCGCTATGGTCTAGATCGGGTGCAATTTTCAAAAAGAGTGGTTTGCGTACACCGTAACGATCGCTTAAGCGCTTTCTGGCTTCATCAAGACTTCCCAATAATTCGCGGAGCATTTCTTCGCCTTGTAAGGCGCGTAGATTTTTGGTATTCGGAGAAGAAATGTTGACGGTGATATAGGTAGAGATTTCATAAACGGCTTCCATCGCCAGGATGTAATCTCGAGAAGCCTCTTCAATTGGGGTGCTGGCATTCTTGCCAATATTTAAACCAAGTACACCACCACTTTGCCAAAACTGAGAGCGACGCACTCTGGCAACGCAGGCATCAACGCCATCGTTATTAAAGCCCATGCGATTAATGATGCCCTGAGCTTGCGGTAAACGAAACATGCGCGGCTTAGGATTGCCCGGTTGTGGCCGTGGCGTGACTGTGCCGATTTCTAAAAATCCAAATCCCAATGCAGCGAGCGCATCGATATGCTTGCCATCTTTATCTAAGCCTGCTGCTAATCCAACTGGATTAGGAAAATCAATGTCACAGAGCGTTTGTGGATCGTTAATGGGCTTGCTTACTAAACGCTCCAATAAACCCCAGCGCTGCGCACGGTCCATATTGCTTAAGGTGAGGTTGTGCGCCTTTTCTGGGTCTATAGAAAACAGCCAGGGGCGGAGGAGGGAGTAACGATCGATCATGGATAGATATTATGACTCAGGGAGCTCTTGCCAGTGATCGTCAATCAAACCTTCCATAGGTTGATATTTCACCTTATACGACATCTTGTCGCTTTCCTTGATGTAGTAGCCAAGGTAAAGGTAAGGCAAACCCAATATGCGAGCTTGTTCAATTTGCCACAGAATGCTATAGCTACCATAACTAGCCGCAGAGCTTATGGTGTCGTAAAAGGTATAAACAGAGGAGATTCCCTGTTCCAGAATATCAATCATGCTCACCATGCGCAATCGACCGGGGTGCGTGTCAAGCGGACCATCCCGAAACTCCACAATACGGGAGTTCACTCGGCTTTGTAATAAGAACTGCATGTATTGATCTTGATCATCGCTATCCATATCACCACCTGCGTGTCGCTCAGTTTGATAACGTTGATAGAGTTGGTAATGTTCCTCTTGGTAACCTAGATTGAGGACGGAGGCCTGAAGATCAGAGTGTTTTTTCTGGGCACGGCGCTGGCTGCGAGAAGGTGTAAATTGATTTACCAAAATACGCGTAGAAATACAGGCTTTGCATTCGTCGCAATATGGTCGATAGGTATACAAACCACTACGTCGAAAGCCTGCGTTGAGTAAATCGTTATACACATCCGCATGAATCAGATGCGATGGCGTGGCTACTTGTGAACGAGCTGTCTTATTGGGCAGATAGCTACAAGCATAGGGAGCAGTTGCATAGAACTGCAGGGTGGTTAGGGGAAGTTCTTTAAGCTGGGTCATAACCAGTGATGCAAGATTGCTTTGTCAAAAGTCCAGGATTTCTTAATCTTAGTTTGATTTAAGGATATTTGCAGTTGCTCTAAAAAGACCTGCCTGGATATTGGGGTGGCGCCTAAGGACAATAGGTGAGCCGTTTCTTGCTGGCAGTCGATCATCTGGACTTCATTCATCAGGCACCATGCACTCAGGGCTGCTAAGGCGATTTTTGATGCATTCGTCTTACGGCTAAACATAGACTCACCAAATACCATTCCTCCAAAGGCAACGCAATAGAGTCCGCCAGTAATTTGGCCATCTTCAATTACGGCAATACTATGAGCATTGCCTGCTTCGTGAAGTGCGGTGTAGGCATCAATGATTTCATGGGTAATCCAAGTACCATCCTGATCTTTGCGAGTACTCGTGGCGCAGGAGCGTATGACTGCGCCAAAATCGGCATCAACCAATATCTGTGATTGCGTGCTTTGACAAAAGAGTCGAATATTCTTTTGCAAAGACTCACTACATTTAAAGGCGCTGGGCTTTAATACCATTCTAGGGTCCGGCGACCACCAAAGAATAGGTTGGTTATCCGAGTACCAGGGAAAAATACCTTGTTGATAGGCGCGAGCTAGTTGACCAGGGTATATCTGCTCACTGACGGCAATGAGTCCAGGAACACTGGGATCAGGATCTGCCTCAAGCAGTGGATTTGGGAAAGGGTCGTTGGGCCCTAGCCAAGCTATCTGACCCATGTCGACTCAAATTCGTTCGGATGGCAAGACATCACGACTGCGCACATGAAATTCCTTACCAGCATCTAAGTTGCCAGCAGCGCGGTCTGCAAAGAACCATTCAAGGGTCTGCTTAACAGTGGGAAAGGCCAGTTCATCCCATGGAATCTCATGCTCATGGAAAAGGGCTACTTCAAGACTTTCTTCGCCTGCAGAAAATTCTGGATTGGTCATCGTAGCCAAATAAAATAGGTGAACCTGTTCTGCATGGGGCACATTCAGCAAGGAATAGAGCGGTCCAATTTCCACGGCGGCACCAGCTTCTTCCAGAGTCTCGCGAGCTGCGCCGTGGCTAGTGCTTTCACCTAACTCCATAAAGCCCGCAGGTAAAGTCCAAAAGCCATGACGAGGTTCAATCGCACGACGACATAAGAGCACTTGCTTGCCGTATACCGGAATACTTCCGACTACGTTGCGAGGATTTTGATAATGAATGCTGCCGCACGCTTCACAGACATGACGCTCACGAGAGTCATCTGCTGGAATTTTGATGGTTAATACAGAGGCGCAGTTAGAGCAATACTTCATGCTGACTTTCTAAAAATGGGCTTTGATGGCGCCGCGTAATGCATTGCTAAGCATAATCTCATCTGCCATTGAAACATCATTAATAGTCAGGTTGGCTTCACGGGCATTTAGGGCGGGGTCTGCAAGTAGGGCGGCACGCATTACCCCAGGCAAGAGGCCGGCCGACACAGGTGGCGTAAGCCATTCAGGGCTGCCGTGAGGTTTGACAAAAATGCTAGTCCTTCCACCCTCAGTAACAAAGCCTTGTTCATTAATAAATAAGGCATCAAATCCGCCTAAGTTCACGGCTTCTTGCCAAGCTTGGTCATAAAGGGATCGATTGCTAATTTTGTGACGCAGTAAAGCATCCCCAGAGAACATCGTCACATCACCTTGAAGAATATCTTTAGCCCAGAATATTTTGACTGGTTCATTGATCAAATCCATTGCAGCAGTTGTAACTAATAGTTCACCAGTAGGCGTGAGGTCTAGTCTTAATCGATATGACAAGCTCTTATCAAGCGATGCACAAGTGCTTGAAATCAATCTCTTGGCAGTCTCAAGTTGAAAAGGGATTCTTAAAGCTGCAGCAGATGCAGACAGACGGTGGAAGTGAGCATGCAATCTTTGGGGCTCACTATTGACGACTGCAATGGTTTCAAATAAGCCTGTAGCGCTTGGAAGATCCATCAGGAACGCAGATTTAATGCGGCACTCTTGCCATTCTTGGCATGCATCTGAGTCGTTGGTGATTCCGGCGCCCACCCCTAGGGTGAAGCTTGATGCATGAGAGTTTTGATCTTGTCTAATTTCGACAGTACGGATGGGAACACTAAAGGCAAAGTTCCCATTGGGGTCAAGCCAGCCTAAAGCACCACAATAATAGCCACGATCTTCGGGCTCTATCTCTTGAATAATTTCCATACTGCGTTTTTTTGGAGCCCCTGTAACAGAGCCACATGGAAATACGGCTTTGAAAATATCGAATAGAGCAACATCAGGTTTGATCTGACCTTGCACGGTAGAAGTCATTTGCAATACATCACCGTGTCTTGCCACTTCAAATAGATTGGGCACTAGTACCGTGCCCGGAAGAGAGATGCGACTGAGATCATTGCGTAGCAAGTCCACAATCATGACATTCTCAGCTTGATTCTTTGGGTCATCCGATAAGGCGCTCGCAATAGTAGATAGGGCGCTTGCAGTGCCCTTCATTGGCATAGCTTTTATCGTGTCGCCATCTCGCGCAATAAATAGTTCAGGCGATTGCGACAGTAAAAAATTGCCATCATGCTCAATAAAAGCACCAAAGCGTCCAGGCTGGCGATCCCTTAAGCGACTATATAAAGCGAGTGGAGCACCATAAGTCTTGCCTGTGATTCGATAGGTGTGGTTAATCTGGTAGCTATCACCATTACGAATATATTCCTGTATCGCTGCAATATCGGCCGTAAATTGCTCCTCGTTCAAGGATTCCCGAACATCCATTACTCCGGCGCTTGCTTGAGCTAGATCTAGCGAAGCCAGCCTCTGAGCAATGAAACTATCGACATCCTGCTTAGACAGCTTTTTGAATTCTGCAAAAGACCAGGCTTCAATGAGGGGATGGTGATGATCTGAGTGATTGACTCGCTCTGGAAGATTATGAATTTGCCTACCTAACTCGTAAGCAAAGGCAGCAACAATAAATTCGCCCTTAGCAAGAGAGGCGGATATTTCAGTAAGGCACTGCTGGGTAGAGGTTAAATCTACCGCATGATCGCCGCTTGGAAGAACACGCCAGTACTGCAGTGCATTTTCATATTGGCGACTGGTGGGTAAGGCCGCGGTGCTTTGCGCATCATCGAGCAAAATCATCGCGGCTTACCTGGTAATTTCTACTTACTTCAGAATCGTTGCAGATTCGATGATGACAGTCTTAGTAGGAACATCAGACATTCTGCCCATACGTGGAGCTGGGGCAACCATGGTTGGCACTTTGCGAATGGCATCTATGGTTTGAGTGCCAGAGATCACTTTGCCAAACACGGTATAGCCATTACCCATCGCATTAGGATAGTCGAGCGCCGCATTGTCTTTCACATTAATAAAGAACTGCGAAGTTGCAGAATCGGGATCGGAGGTACGAGCCATCGCAATCGTATACACATTATTCTTCAAGCCATTTTGCGCTTCAGAAACCACGGGAGCATCGGTTGGCTTTTGTACCAAGTCCGGTGTAAAGCCACCACCCTGAATCATGAAGCCATCAATCACGCGATGAAAAATGGTGCCGTTATAGAAACCACTCTTCACGTAGTTCAAAAAGTTAGCGGTGCTCTTGGGTGCCTTCACATCATCCAATTCCACCACAAAATTACCCATGGTCGTTTTAAATTCTACTTTGGGTCCTGCAAATGCAGCTTGAGCGGTAAAGCAAGAAACAGCAACAACGAGGGTGGCGAATAGCTTACGCATAAGAGCTCCTTAAAGAATAAATAAAGTTAGTTAATTAGTTAGTTTTCTTGCGCAACGGGTTACCAGTTGAGCGTTCTTATTTGAAAAGAAATCAGATCCTCCGCCCGAGGTTGAAAGATTACTAAACCATGCAATACCACTAGCGGCGTATTCTGTAGAGCTCCAATAATTTGCATTTAACGGGATGATATTGGTTGTAATAAGTTTTGACTGAATATCGTTTTGTGCGCTGCAAGTTACTGTTGATGAGGAGTTCATTTCGCAGATAGCAGGTAAGTACCAATCAGCATAGCCATTAATTGTAGATTTGCATAAACCAGCGGCGTAGCTATTTGATGGAGTGGAGGAGTAATAACCAACAATGAGAGAAGTATTGCATTGTCCGTCACTGGCTCCATTGCAAGGTGGGGCAGTAGAGAGCTCAGTTACTCCAATGCCGAAATTATCGGGACTCCAGTGTGCGGCCGGGGATTGATTGCTTAAGGAAAAAACTTTTCCGCCTATGCTGCTTGTAGTGGCGGTTAAGTCATCAATTGAAAAAATATACCCAGACTGATAGATATTTCCATAAGTAAGAACATAAATATCGGCACTCACATTATTGGTATTTGAGCCGCTAATAGCCATTGCACTTGCTACTGATGTTGAACCAACGGCTGAATTCGGTGTGAAGCCGGGTGTAATGGTAATGGCGCAAGACGAGCCTGGCGCAAGTGATGCGCTACATGTGGTGCTTTTGCTTGTTCCTGTGGGAAGGGCTGGGGTGGATGTCATGTTTATGGATGAAGCAGTCTCTGTACCCGTATTGGTAAGAATTAATATGCGTGGATTTCCACTAGCCGCAAGAGCAAGTGAAGTTGTGCTTATTGATAATGTTGTGGTTGCCGGAGGATTGTCGACGCAACTAATGACGATGGTTGTGATATTTGCGGTAACGTTAGTTCCAAAATAATTTGTGAGGGTGCAGATTTGAGTGCTTGGCTGTGAAGTAATAGTGACGTTGTATTGTCCACCCTGAGCTGTGGGTGTTGCAAATATGAATTGTCCTGATGTATTCACAGTCAATTGATCTGTTCCATTATTTTTAATACTCAGAGATCCGTTTAACCCAGATACAGTTCCGCCGACGGTAAAGGAGGTGTTGCTGGGGGTTGTGGCAGAGGTGGGAGCGGCAGCTGGTACGTTTTCGGTATTTGAGCTTCCTCCACCACAGGCCGTAACTAGTACCCCAAGGCAGTAAATTAGGGCTACTAAAAATATCTTTCTCACTTATGCGGTCTCCGCCCAATGCTTTTTAATGACTAAAGAATACCTTAATTGCAGTATGCGACTTTTTAGCTATACGAGCCCATTCGGAATATTGCTAGCGTAGCTATAAGAAGCCTCTGCAAACATCCCAGGCCTTGCGAGGTAATCCAAGGTCCAGTCTATGGTGTCGACACCCCAAAAGCAATGTTGATTCACTATCATGGCAGGGACTCCAAAGGCACCATCGGCTTTTGCTTGATTGGTGTTGGCAATCAGTCTTGCCTTCACTTCTGGGTTTTCAGGTTTAGGTGTGTCAGCGGGAAGGCCTAGGTAGCTGCAAAATTCTGGCCACGATAGGTTAGGGTCCTTCCCTTCCACCCAAACATAATCAAAAGCGCGCTCAACCATCATCCAATCGGCATTTTGTTCAACCAAAAGGCGTTGGGCGGCAACTGTCATAAAAGGGTGATGCTCTGGAAAGCGAAACGGAATGCCTAACTTCTCCGCCTGCCATACACAAAACTGATAGGTATGAGGGCGTTTTGCTGCAACTTCTCCTGGACCTTTGTTCTCAGCTGCCCGCAGGAGGCCGCCCAGCAAAATCGGAACAGGTTTGATATCCAATTTGGCTTCAAGGCGCTGCCTTTGTTTAACGTAAAGATAAGCAAACGGCGAAACAATATCGTAATAAAAAGTAGCCGAAATCTTTGTGCTCATATCGCCTTATTTCTTCTTATGCTCTTCATCGAGCTTTTTTAAGAATGCTAGTTTTTCTTTGATCTGTGACTCTAGGCCGCGCTCCACTGGCTCGTACCAATGGGGCTCCTTCATGCCTTCTGGAAGATAAGTTTCACCGGCGGCATAGCCATGAGGTTCATCATGGGCGTAGCGATATTCTTTTCCATGTCCAAGCCCTTTCATCAGTTTGGTAGGTGCATTGCGCAGATGATTCGGAACGGGTTTGGATTGATCGTTAGCTACATAAGCGCGAGCAGCATTAAAAGCGTTGTAGCTTGCATTGCTCTTAGAGGCAACTGCAAGATAAACCACTGCTTGCCCAAGAGCCAACTCACCCTCAGGAGATCCTAGTCTTTCATAGGTCTGCGCTGCATCGTTAGCCAACTGCATTGCTCTTGGATCTGCCAGACCAATATCTTCCCAAGCCATCCGAATAATGCGTCTGGCTAAGTAACGGGGATCGGCGCCGCCATCTAGCATGCGGCAAAACCAATATAAGGCCGCATCAGGGTTGGATCCGCGAACGGATTTGTGTAGAGCAGAGATTTGATCGTAAAAGTGATCACCACCTTTATCAAAACGCCGCGCTTGAGCACTCAGTGCATTTTCTATAAATTTCTGATCAACGATTGTTACTTCCGCATTTGGTGTGAGGACAGCATTGCGCACTTGTTCAACTAAATTGAGAAGGCGTCGCGCATCACCATCAGCATTGGAGATAAGGGTATCGATTGCTATTGATTCAAATTGCACATCGGGCATCGCGTGCTGATGGGCTCGATCAAAGAGTAATTTCAGCTCCTCGGGAGTGAGCGATTTCAAGACATAGACTTGAGCACGCGACAGGAGGGCAGAGTTCACTTCAAATGATGGGTTCTCGGTAGTGGCACCAATAAAGGTGAATAAACCAGACTCCACATGGGGTAGCAGGGCATCTTGCTGGCTTTTGTTGAAGCGATGGATCTCATCAACAAATAAGATCGTTTGCTTGCCGTACTGAGCCATATTTTGTTGGGCTTGCTCAATGGATTCTCGGATTTCTTTAACACCCGCTAGAACTGCAGAGATGGCAATGAACTCACGATCAAATGCTTTGGCGGAGAGACGCGCTAGCGTAGTCTTGCCAACACCTGGAGGCCCCCACAAAATCATTGAGTGAGGCTTACCGGAGGCAAATGCTAGATTGAGTGGTTTACCACTTGTTAATAAATGCGTTTGTCCAATGACTTCTTCAATCGTTTTTGGGCGCAGCGCCTCTGCTAAGGGTGGAGGCGGTGCGCTATCAAAAAGACTGCTCATTGCATCAGACTTGAATAAAGAGAATAACTAAGGATGCCCAAGTGAGGCAGGCTGCTGCAACATAGGTCAAGCGATTGCGCATGGTCATAAAAGCAGAGCGGGCGGCTTCGTCGGCAAAATAATATTGATAAGTGTTCTGATCAATATTGCGCTGAATGATTAGAGTAGAAGCCAAAATCAGTAAGCCTACTGGAATATAAATATGAAGGGCTAACCAAGCCACTAAAGCGGGGATGACACCCCAGATCCATGCATTACGGTCTTCCCAGCGATCACCAGCGGGCGCCTTACCTAGAAGATGTAAATTAGCACCCCAATGCAAAGCCCCCATAAAGGAAGTAATCACGGCACCATAACCCGCCAAAGATTCAGCGCTTAAATAATTTACGGGTGTTGGCGCTAATTGCACCATGAGGGCTAGCCCAATAAATGGAATAAGACCGGCATAGCCAAGTTTGCGAACTAAAGGTGGGATGGGGTTCACGATGGGGATGTCTAAGTTAATGATTTGAGAATGAAATTATTTATCGTAGGTGTATACGCCGCGACCTGTTTTGCGACCGAGATATCCAGCGGCAACCATTTCACGAAGCAACGGGCAAGGGCGGTATTTAGAGTCGCTGAAGTTTTCAAAATAGACTTCCATTACCGCTAAGCACGTATCTAATCCAATGAGATCTGCTAAGGCTAGTGGGCCAATCGGTTGATTGCAGCCTAACTTCATGCCAGCATCAATATCTTCTGGGCTAGCAAGACCTTCCGATAAAACAAAGAAAGCCTCATTAATCATTGGAAGCAAAATGCGATTCACCACAAAGCCCGGTGAGTTTTTAACGGTGATCGGTTCTTTCCCAATACGCTTAGCCATCTCAATAATGGCAGCATGGGTAGCATCGCTAGTTTGCAGGCCACGAATGACTTCCACTAAGGCCATTAGGGGTGGCGGGTTGAAGAAGTGCATGCCAATAAAGCGGGCAGGATTTGAGTCAAGCGCTGCTAGTTTGGTAATCGATAGGGAGGATGTGTTGGTGGCAATGATGGTGTCTTTGCTCACGATCTCGTCTACTTGCTTGAGAATCTTTTCTTTAATTGCTTGGTTCTCGGTTGCAGCTTCAATCACCAATCCCAAGCCTTTGAAGTCAGCATAAGAAGTACTTCCTTTAATACGTTTGAGAGCAGACTCCTTTGCCTCAACAGTTAACGTTTCTTTTTTGACAAGACGATCCAAGCTCTTGCTGATTTGTTCAAGACCGCGCTGCACTGCTGCCTCATTAATATCAACCATCACAACATCAAGGCCTGCAACCGCACACACTTGTGCAATCCCATTGCCCATAGTGCCTGCACCAATGACGCCTACTGATTGAATACTCATCTTATTTCCTCTTTTGATACTGGGTGGAACCAAATAACTGCTCTCTAGCCTTGTCATCGTGCAAGGGTTTGCGTAATGCGGTTAATACTTCGCAGCCACGCTTCACTGCTGGTCGTGCCCCAATCTTTTCAAACCACTTTTTGAAATGCGGGTAATCATTGATTTCAATGCCTTGATTTTTCCAATTACGAGTCCATGGATAAATCGCAATATCAGCAATGGAATAGGTTTTGCCTGCGATATAGGGATTATCTTTCAGTTGACCATCCAATACTCCATAGATGCGTTTAGCTTCATTGGTGTAACGATTAATGGCATATTCAATTTTCTCTGGTGCGTAGAGCCTGAAGTGGTGGTTTTGCCCAAGCATGGGGCCAAGGCCACCCATTTGGAACATCAGCCATTGCAGCACCTCGTACTTACCGCGGGTACTTTGGGGCAAAAATTTGCCCGTCTTGCCGGCTAAATAGAGCAGGATGGCGCCAGACTCAAATACATTGATTGGTTTTCCGTCTGGCCCATTAGGATCAACGATTGCTGGAATCTTATTGTTAGGGCTAATCTTGAGGAACTCAGGCGCAAATTGATCGCCGGCACCAATATCAATCGGATGAGCAATCCAGTCGCGACCTAGGCGGTAGCCGCATTCTTCGAGCATGATGTGCACCTTATGGCCATTTGGGGTTGGCCAGCTGTAAACATCAATCACTTCTTTTGATTTTGGGGTTGCCATTTTTTCCTCTATAAATTTTGTAAGCGCTGTAAGGCATTGGCGAGAGTTTGCTCTTGCTTTGCAAAACAAAAACGAATGACGCCAGACTCGGTAGGTTGATCATAAAAAGCAGAAACTGGAATAGCAGCTACCCCAACTTCACTAGTAAGCCATTTGCAAAAATCAGCCTCATTCAATTTAGCCTGGGGGATTCCTAGTGCGGAGTAATCAGCGCATTGAAAATAACTACCGGGACTAGGAAGCAATCTAAATTTGGTTTTACTTAAGCCAGCCCTAAAAAAATCTCGCTTAGCTTGATAAAAGGCGGGAAGATTTAAATAATGTTTTTCATCTGCAAGATAAGTGGCTAAGCCATATTGCATGGGGGTATTGACGGCAAATACATTGAACTGGTGCACCTTGCGGAACTCTTTTGTTAGCGCAGATGGCGCAGCTACATAACCCACTTTCCAACCAGTGACGTGATAGGTCTTGCCAAAGCTAGAAACTAGAAAGCTCCTAGCTGCTAACTCTGGATGAGAGGAGATGCTATGGTGCTTGGCGCCGTCATAGACCATATGTTCATAGACTTCGTCACTCAGTATCAAGGCGGAAGTATCGCGAACTAAGGCTGCTAGGTGATCAAGATCTGATTTATCCCACACCATACCAGTCGGATTATGTGGAGTGTTAATCAATATAAGTCGCGTTTTAGGGTTGACAGCATTTGCTAATACATCCCACGGAATTTGATACGAAGCCACTTGTCCTGACTCATCACGTACGACCTGCAATGAAATGGCAATCGTTTTTCCTCCGGCCAAATCTATTGCAGGTCGGTAGCAGTCAAAGGCGGGTTCGATGATGATGACTTCATCGCCAGGACCAACGCAAGACAGTATGGCTGTAAATATGGCCTGTGTGCCACCCGCAGTAATTGTGATTTCAGTATCAGCATCGTAGTGGTGACTATATAAACGGCTGATCTTCTGACTAATGCCATGACGAAGTTCTGCAACTCCAGCCATAGGTGGGTATTGATTGTGATCTGCCAACATGGCTGCATTCACATCAGCAATCAGTTTTCTGTCGCATGGAAAGTCCGGAAAGCCTTGCCCAAGATTAATCGCCTGATGCTCTGCGGCCAGGGAGGACATCACCGTAAAAATGGTGGTTCCAACTTTTGGTAGGCGACTTGGAAAAGAGGGTGTCTCTAGCGGGTTCATGAGTGCAGGGGTAATGATCGGTCTTTTACAGCGGATATATTCGGTAGTCGCTAGAATGGTAAAAATACATAAACAAATTGTGCCATGCTGATCGTTCTTTCACCTGCTAAATCCCTGGATTACAAGACCCCCGCCAAGGTCAAGGCACCGACTTTGCCCGAGTTTGTCTCGGAATCAGCCAAGCTCATTGCTGATCTCAAGAAGCTAGCACCGCAAGACATTGCCAAATTGATGGGTTTATCCGATCAGTTGGCCATTCTGAATGTCGGTCGCTACCGGGATTGGTCCAAGAAATTCACAGAAGAAAACAGTAAGCCGGCGATCTATGCCTTTGATGGGGATGTCTATGATGGTTTTGACGTTAAAACCCTGAATGCCAAAGCAGTAGAGTTTGCCCAAGATCACATCCGAATTTTGTCCGGCCTTTATGGCGCGCTGAAGCCTCTGGATTTGATGCAGCCTTATCGCTTAGAGATGGGCACCTCATTCAAAAACGCCAGAGGTAAGGATCTTTATGCATTTTGGGGGAGTCGCGTAACCGATTCCATCAAGAAGGTTCTAGAAAAGCAAAAAAAGCCAGTCCTACTGAACCTGGCTTCAGAAGAGTATTTCAAAGTACTCCAACCTAAAGAATTGGATTGCCAGGTCATTTCCCCGGTGTTTCAGGATGCTAAGGATGGTAAGTACAAGATTATTTCTTTTTATGCCAAGCGAGCCCGCGGCTTGATGGCTCGCTATGTGGTTGAGAATCGCATTACTGATCCCGCTGATTTAAAGGGCTTTAATTTAGATGGTTACAAGTACTATGCCGCTGAATCAAAAGTAGATAAGCCTGTATTTAGAAGGGCAGAAAGAAAATAATGGCCGTGCATCGCACTAAAGCATCGCAACGGAATTCTCCAGAAGTGGAGAAGATGGTAGCTGACGCTATTTCCTTGGCCGCATCTGGCAGTCAGATCGAGGATCGCTTCTGGGAAGAGCGCCTGAACGTACGCTTAATGCGCTTGCTCAAAAGTCAAAATCAAAACGTGATTGATGTCGCCCTAGATCAAGCCTTCCGTATCAATACAGTAGCCTTTGAAGTACTTGCCGACATTGCAGAAACCTTGGCTGAGTCATTGAGGGTTGAACATGAAGGGCAGGGCTGGGATGTATTGTTACTAGCAATGCCTATCGTTGCGCATACTCGTTATCAGATTCCATCTGGGCCATTGCCTGTCAATATTATTGAGTCAACTGCTCAGGCCCTACATAGCGCTATTGCTTCAACTGATACTCGCATAGCCATTGTTCCTTGGCTTTACAGCATTGATCAAATGCCGCATTCCCATTGTCAAACGCGCGTGCTGACTGAAGCATTGGCAACCGCGGCAATTTCCGGAAAAGATGTCAAGCTTGAATTGCGCAATATGTCGGAAACGATTGCCGTATTAGCGGATCCGCGTTTTATTATTGCCGCCTTAAGTGCGCCGAGCGGCTCCCCCATTTTCCGATGGCAGGCTGAGCCACCAGCCCGCCAAGAGCGGGGCGTGAGTTTGATTGGTTGGCAAACTGCTATGCAGGAGCCGATTGCATCTCTACTCCCTGGTTGTGAGTTTGAGTTGCTCTTACCAGAGGCGTATTTCACAAACTGCCGCTTGGCTGATAAGCATGTGCGACCTTTGAGTATTCGCGCAGCAGTCAATTTCTTAGAGAGCACTCTCGGGATATTGCCGGCTGGCTTATCTTGTGTGGTCGGTGCATTTGGAGAAGAGCAGGCGGATGAGTATCGAATATCGTTCAGTGTAAAAGGTTCATCCGATGTAATGTATGGGGTGATCTGGCCACTGTATGACAGAGAAAGTGTGGCAAACGACGCTTTAAACGACCTGTCAGATGATGAGAGTCCAATTAAGAAGATTTGTGATGCCTTGCATGACGCAGGAGTAGAGGATGTATTCCGACATGCAATGCTGTTTGATCCAGAGCTTTGTGATGACTGTGGAGCACCTTTATTCCCAGATCGCTCAGGCGAAGCAGTACATGCTGAAATGCCAGACGATGCACCATCACAGCAACCTTTGTTTCACTAGATTAAACAAAGAGGCAAAACAAAGAAGCAAAAGAAAAATATATCAATTAAATAATAGAAACGCTAAGCAATAAAAAAGCCGAGATGTCTCGGCTTTTTTATTTGATGCAGTGCGAGAAATTAATTCTGCACAAAAGGTTCTGCGCCAGCAAACAAGTGTGGCAACTTACCAGATCTCATATCTGCTGTTTGGCAGAAATCGGCAAGACGTACACCCGCTTTAATGTTAAATAGCATTGCTTTGTTCCCCAATACCACTAGGTCGTAACCTGAATTGGTATTTTTGTAACGCAGGCTACCCGGCAATGAAGTTTGGCGATCCAAATCATACGTTTTGGATTCCCAAGTTAAGCGGATCTTTTCAGTTGAGCCAGTAGTTTTGAATTGCTTGCTTTCTTGACAGGTCCAAGTAAATACTTCTTCATCAGCAAATGCATTTGCAGCGCCTAAAGCGCTAGCAAGCACAAGACTAATGGCGAGAAGGTTTTTCTTCATCTAGTTTTCCTTATGAGAGCAAGTGCTTAACGCCAGCCTGCTCTTCGAGTAACTCATTCAAGGTGTGGGTCATGCGCTCACGGGAGAATGCATCGATCTCTAAACCTTCGATCATTTTGTATTCGCCGTTTTCGCAAACTACTGGGAAGCCATAAATCACTTCAGCAGGAATGTCGTATTCGCCTTTAGAAGGAATACCCATTGTTACCCACTTACCGTTAGTGCCGAGAACCCAATCATGAATATGATCAATTGCCGCATTCGCTGCAGAAGCTGCTGAAGACAGGCCACGCGCTTCAATGATGGCTGCGCCACGCTTACCAACAGTAGGAATAAATACATCTTTGTTCCAGGCTGCATCGTTGATAGAGTCTTTGACTGACTTGCCATCGATCGTTGCAAAGCGATAGTCTGGATACATTGTTGGGCTGTGGTTGCCCCATACAACCAATTTCTCAATATCAGCTACCGGCTTGTTTAACTTGCTAGCCAATTGTGAGAGGGCGCGGTTGTGATCCAGGCGCAACATGGCTGTGAAGTTTTTCGCAGGAATATCTGGAGCAGATTTCATGGCGATGTAAGCATTGGTATTTGCTGGGTTACCAACAACCAATACTTTTACAGTCTTCTTAGCAACTGCATTTAATGCCTTGCCTTGAGCTGTGAAAATTTGTGCGTTAGCGGAGAGCAAGTCTTTACGCTCCATGCCAGGACCGCGTGGACGTGCGCCAACTAAAAGGGCAACGTCGATATCTTTAAAAGCGGTCATTGGGTCAGAGTGTGCTGACATACCTGCCAATAGCGGGAATGCGCAGTCTTCCAACTCCATCATGACGCCAGTTAAGGCTTTTTGAGCTTTTTCATCAGGAATCTCAAGCAATTGCAGGATGACGGGCTGATCTTTGCCCAGCAGGTCGCCATTGGCGATGCGGAATAGAAGGGAATATCCGATTTGACCGGCTGCACCGGTTACAGCGACACGCATTGGGGCTTTTGCCATTACTGAGAACTCCAAAGGAAGGTTAATTGGGTTAAATAAAGAAAACTTTTCTATTATCCATTCAAGTGTAGGGACTTTAGCTTTACACTGTCAATGATGTCTTATATAAGACTAGAATTACCCTGAATTTTATCCAATTGACACGGCCTGGAGTTAATTTGTCTGATGTGAATTTGCCTGTTGCCTCATTTAGCCCTCTGTACGAACAGATCAAGGCGATGATTTTGGCTAGTTTGCAAGCCTCGGAATGGCTTCCGGGGATGGCTATTCCGAGTGAAATGGAGCTCGCAGCCCGTTATGCCGTGAGTCAAGGCACTGTCCGCAAAGCCATTGATGAGCTGGCCGCCCAAAATTTACTGGTTCGCCGCCAAGGGAAGGGCACCTTTGTCGCCACCCATCAAGAAGACGACTGGCAATATCGTTTTTTACGATTAGCCCCGGATTCTGGTGAGAAATTTCACCTGACCAACCAGTTTTTGACCTGTGAAAAGGTCGAGGCTACGACTTATGTGGCTAATTTGCTCAAATTAAAGGCAGGTGACCCCATTATTCATATCGACCGGATTCAGAGTTTTGCTGGCAAACCCATTGTTTTTGAAGAGATATTTCTGCCTGGTACTCGTTTTAAGGGTTTAGATCTCGAGGTTCTCAATGCTTGGCACGGTCCCATGTATGCCTTTTATGAGGGGCAATATGCCACTCACATGGTGCGCGCAGAAGAAAAAATTAAGGCTATAGCTGCCGATGAAATGCTGGCAAAACACCTTCATCTGGAAGAGGGTGCGCCAATCCTTTCTGTAGAACGGGTGGCTTTCACCTACGGGAATAAACCAGTAGAAATTCGTCACGCTAGATACGACACTTCAGAGCAGCATTACGAAAACAAATTGAACTAAGTGCGTTGATGAACATATCCGTTAAAACCCCTATTAAACCCCTATAAACCCGTAAAAATCCCCACCAGCCCTAAGGTTTCCAATAGAATATGTTGCGATACAACAAAACCACAATGAACCTCCACCTAAAGATAGAGATTGCCCATGGTTGATTCACAGCAAAATGTAAAAAAAGATAGACCGGTTTACCGAAATATTGGTCTTGCCCAGTTGATTAAATACCGCCTCCCTTGGGCCGGTAAAGTGTCAATTCTTCACCGCATTAGCGGGGCAGCGATGTTTCTCTTGTTGCCATTTATTTTGTATCTCTTCGATCAGAGTCTTGCATCTGAGCTGAGCTACCAAAAATTCCAAGCTTTCACTGGCAATATTTTGGTCAAGATTATTTGTCTCGGTTTGATTTGGTGTTTCTTGCACCACTTCTGTGCTGGTATCCGTTACCTCTTGCTCGATTTAGAAATCGGCGTTGAGAAGTCTGAAGCAAATCGTTCGGCCATTTTTGTTTTGTTCCTCGGCTTGGCTTTGACTGCTGTAGTGGGTCTCAAATTATTCGGCGTGTACTAAGCGCACATCATTTAAGGAAATTTCATGCCTATTTATCAAATTGGACCAAAGCGCTTAGTTGTAGGCGCGCACTACGGCCTTAAAGAATGGATCATCCAGCGCGTTACTGCGATAGTGATGGTGGTATTTACGATTGTTTTGTTAGTGGACTATTGCATTACTGGCAGCGCTACTTATGAAGGTTGGTCTGCTTTGTTCAGCAACCAATTCATGAAGTTGTTGACGCTCTTGGCGTTTATCAGTCTGTTCTATCACGCCTGGATTGGTATCCGTGATATCTGGATGGATTACATCAAGCCCGTCAGCATTCGCTTAACACTCCAAGTGTTAACTGTTTTGTATCTCGTAGCCTGTGCGGCCTATGCCGTGCAAATTTTGTGGAAAGTGTAATTCGATGACTGCAATTAAAAAATCATTGCCACGCCGCCGTTTTGATGCGGTGATTATTGGGGCAGGTGGTTCCGGTATGCGCGCATCATTGCAGTTGGCTGAAGCCGGCTTGAATGTTGCTGTACTAACTAAGGTATTCCCAACACGTTCACATACAGTTGCTGCCCAAGGTGGTATCGGTGCTTCATTAGGCAATATGAGTGAAGACAATTGGCACTATCACTTCTATGACACCATCAAGGGATCCGACTGGTTGGGTGACCAAGACGTGATCGAGTTCATGTGTCGCGAAGCTCCAAAAGTCGTTTATGAGTTAGAGCACTTCGGCATGCCATTTGACCGTAATCCAGATGGCACGATTTATCAGCGTCCATTCGGTGGCCACACAGCAAACTATGGCGAGAAGCCTGTGCAACGTGCTTGTGCTGCTGCTGACCGTACTGGCCATGCCATGTTGCATACCTTGTATCAACGTAACGTGCGCGCTAAAACAAACTTCTTCGTTGAGTGGTTAGCGCTCGATTTGATTCGTGATGATGCAGGTGATGTTGTTGGTGTTACTGCTCTCGAAATGGAAACAGGCCAGGTCTATATTTTGGAAGCCAAGATTGTGATGTTGGCAACTGGTGGTGCGGGCCGTATTTGGGATGCATCAACAAACGCGTTTATTAATACCGGCGACGGTATGGGCCTAGCAGCTCGCGCAGGTATTCCATTGGAAGATATGGAGTTCTGGCAATTTCACCCAACTGGCGTTGCTGGTGCGGGTGTGTTGTTGACAGAAGGTTGCCGCGGTGAAGGCGGTATCTTGCGCAATAAAGATGGCGAGCGTTTCATGGAACGTTATGCGCCAACCTATAAAGATTTAGCCCCACGCGATTTCGTATCCCGCTGCATGGACCAAGAAATCAAAGAAGGGCGCGGTTGCGGTCCCAACGGTGACTATGTTGTGCTCGATCTGACACACATTGGTGCCGAGACCATCATGAAGCGTTTACCTTCTGTTTATGAGATTGGTATTAACTTTGCGAACGTTGATGTCACTAAAGAACCAATTCCAGTAGTGCCTACGATTCACTATCAGATGGGCGGTATTCCAACGAACATCAATGGTCAAGTGGTTGTTCCAGCAAATGGCATCCCCAATGAAATCGTCAATGGTTTGTATGCGATTGGTGAGTGTTCATGTGTATCCGTACACGGTGCGAACCGCTTAGGCACTAACTCATTGCTCGACCTCTTGGTATTCGGTCGTGCAGCTGGTAACCATATTGTTGGCTTAGATCTGAAAAATCGCGAATTCAAGCCGTTACCTGCGAATGCTGGTGAGCAAACATTGGAGCGTATTGCGAAGTTGGATAACTCCACTTCAGGCGAGTACGCGCAAGACGTTGCAAACGACATTCGCAAGTGCATGCAGAAATATGCTGGTGTGTTCCGTAATCAAGAGTTGATGGATGAAGGCGTTCGTCAAATGGCTAAATTGACAGAGCGCGCTAAGCATTTATGGGTTAAAGACAAATCCGAGATTTTCAATACAGCACGTATTGAGGCTTTGGAAGTGGCTAACTTAGTCGAGACTGCAAATGCAACTATGATTTCTGCTGCAGCTCGTAAAGAGAGTCGTGGTGCACATTCGCATGATGACCACCAAGAGCGCGATGATGAGAATTGGATGAAGCACACCCTTTGGTACAGCGAGGGGAATAAGCTTTCTTACAAGCCAGTTGTCTTGAAGCCTCTCACTGTTGAGTCCTTCCCTCCTAAAGAACGTACTTTCTAAGCAAAAGAGATAGAAGATGAGTGATATCCGTATATTCGAAATTTACCGCTACGATCCAGATGTCGATGCTGCTCCACGCATGCAACGTTATGAGTTAGAACTCTCTGGTGAGCGTATGTTGTTGGACGCTTTGATTTCTTTGAAGAAGCAAGATGAGTCGATTTCTTATCGTCGCTCATGCCGTGAAGGCGTGTGCGGTTCAGATGCTATGAACATCAACGGTAAAAATGGTTTGGCTTGTTTGACCAATATGTTGACTTTGCCTAAGGTCATTACATTGCGCCCATTGCCTGGCTTGCCAGTAGTGCGTGATTTGATCGTCGATATGACTTTGTTCTTCAAGCAGTATTTATCAATCAAGCCTTACTTGGTAAATGACAATCCACCTCCTGAAAAAGAGCGTCTCCAGAGTCCTGAAGAGCGTGAAGAGTTGAACGGCTTGTATGAGTGCATCTTATGTGCGTCATGTTCAACTTCATGCCCATCTTTCTGGTGGAATCCTGATAAGTTCGTTGGCCCAGCTGGGTTATTGCAGGCTTATCGCTTTATTGCGGATAGCCGTGATGAGGATACCAATCAGCGCTTGGATAATTTGGAAGACCCTTACCGCTTGTTCCGTTGCCATACCATCATGAATTGCGTGGATGTATGTCCTAAGCACTTGAACCCAACGAAGGCAATTGGCAAGATCAAGGAGTTGATGGTTCGTAGGGCAGTATGACCCTCGGCAATGCAGAGTTATATCGTTTAAAGAGTGATGCTCGTAGGGGCTTGCTAGAGAACGATTTAATTCTGCAGCGTTTCTTTGAGCGTTACGGCACTCAATTAAGCGTAGAAGATGGAGAAGTTTTAAGCCAGTTATTAGCTTTAGATGACAACGACTTGATGGATTTATTGATTGGCCGTAAGGATTCTGTAGCTAGCCTGGAGAAAGAAATGCAAACAGACTCTTTCAAGATGGTTTTACAAAGGCTGAGAGAGAAGTAATTCAGTAGTTTGGTGCAGTAGTTGTACAGGTGCATGAGCGAATAGTGTATTAATAATATTTTTGAATGACTAAGGATTAGAAATGATTGAATCGGACATCAAAGCAAAACTCTCGTTTTCGGATGGAACACCAGATATTGATCTGCCAATTTATAAAGGGACAGTGGGTCCTGATGTAATCGACATTCGTAAGCTCTATGGTCAGACTGGTAAGTTCACTTACGACTCAGGCTTCTTATCTACAGCATCATGCAATAGCAAAATTACCTACATCGATGGCGATAAGGGTGAGTTGCTCTATCGCGGCTACCCAATTGAAGATTTAGCTAATAACTGTGACTTCTTGGAAGTTTGCTACCTCTTGATCAATGGGGACTTGCCAAATGCCACAGAGAAAAAAGACTTTGAAGAAATGGTCATGCACCACACGATGGTTCATGAGCAAATGCAATTCTTCTTGCGTGGTTTCCGTCGCGATGCACATCCAATGTCGGTATTGACTGGCTTGGTTGGTGCAATGGCAGCCTTCTACCATGATGCGATTGACTACAGCCAGCCTAAAGCCCGCGAAGTAGCCCAAATTCGTTTGATTGCGAAGATGCCAACTTTGGTTGCGATGGCTTATAAATATTCTGTAGGTCAACCATTTATCTATCCTGATAACTCTTTGTCATACACCGCTAACTTTATGCGCATGATGTTTGCAACACCATGTGAAGAGTACAAAGTAAATCCAGTATTGGTTCGTGCTTTGGATCGCATCTTTACATTGCATGCAGATCATGAGCAAAATGCTTCCACTTCAACTGTGCGTCTGTGTGGTTCATCAGGCACCAATCCTTTTGCAGCGATCTCTGCTGGTATTGCTTGCCTCTGGGGCCCAGCTCACGGTGGTGCAAATGAAGCCTGCTTGCAGATGTTGAATGAGATTCAAGCGAATGGCGGCGTAGATAAGATTCATGAATTTATCGCTCAAGTAAAAGATAAGAACTCAAGCGTTCGCTTGATGGGCTTTGGACACCGCGTTTATAAAAACTTTGACCCGCGTGCAAAGTTGATGCGTGAAACCTGCTACGAAGTATTGAATGAACTGGGTCTCCAAGATGATCCATTGTTCAAGTTGGCCATGACTCTTGAGAAGATTGCTTTAGAGGACGATTATTTTGTAAGCCGTAAGCTCTATCCAAACGTAGACTTCTACTCTGGTATCGTGCAACGTGCTTTAGGTATCCCAACAGAAATGTTCACCTGTATTTTTGCCTTGGCAAGAACAGTAGGTTGGATTGCTCAGTGGGAAGAAATGATCACTGATCCTGAGTACAAAATTGGTCGTCCACGTCAGCTTTACGTTGGCGAAACAGCGCGTAAGGTTCCGAACATCTCAGTTCGTAAATAAGGTATTTAAGGTCTCTCATGTCTCGTACGCTTTATGACAAATTGTGGGATGACCACGTTGTTTACTCTGAAGAAGATGGCACAGCCACTATTTATATTGATCGTCAATTGCTGCATGAGGTAACCAGTCCTCAGGCATTTGAAGGATTGAATTTGGCTGGCCGTCCAGTTTGGCGTATCTCCGCTAATTTGGCAGTTTCTGATCACAACGTACCAACGACGGATCGCTCCGAAGGAATTACTGATCCGATATCTAAGTTGCAAGTAGATACTTTGGATCAAAACTGCGATGCCTTTGGGATTACCCAATACAAGATGAATGACACCCGACAAGGGATTGTTCACGTCATCGGGCCAGAGCAGGGTGCAACCTTACCTGGCATGACCGTGGTTTGTGGCGATTCTCATACTAGTACGCATGGTGCTTTTGGTGCTCTGGCATTCGGTATTGGCACTTCGGAAGTCGAGCATGTATTGGCAACCCAAACGTTGCTCATGAAGAAGAGCAAAAACATGCTGGTGCGTGTTGATGGTCGTCTGCAGCCAGGCTCCACTGCTAAGGATATCGTTCTTGCAGTGATTGGCAAGATTGGTACTGCAGGTGGTACGGGTTACACCATAGAGTTTGCTGGCGAAGCCATTCGCAACCTTTCAATGGAAGGTCGTATGACTATCTGCAATATGGCGATTGAAGCTGGCGCGCGCGCTGGTTTAGTTGCTGTAGATGAAACTACGATTGAATATATTCAGGGTCGTCCATATGCGCCTAAGGGCCCAGCGATGTTGCAGGCATTGCAATATTGGAGAACCTTGCATTCAGATCCTGATGCAAAGTTTGATGCCGTAGTCGAATTGCGTGCAGAAGAAATCGCTCCACAGGTTACCTGGGGAACTTCACCAGAAATGGTACTGGCAATTAGTGAGCGTGTTCCTGATCCTGAAAAAGAGCGTGATCCAAACAAGCGTTCAGCAATGGAGCGTGCTTTGGAGTACATGAACCTCGTACCAAATACACCATTGAGCAGTATCTCTATAGATAAAGTATTTATCGGTTCATGCACTAACAGTCGCATTGAAGATATGCGTGCTGCTGCTAAGGTGGTAGATCGCTTAGGTAAAAAAGTGGCTGCCAATGTGAAGTTGGCATTAGTTGTTCCTGGTTCTGGTTTGGTAAAAGCTCAAGCAGAGCGCGAAGGTTTGGATCGCATATTCAAGGCTGCCGGCTTCGAGTGGCGTGAACCTGGATGTTCTATGTGCTTGGCTATGAATGCTGATCGCTTGGAGCCGGGGGAGCGTTGCGCCTCAACATCGAATCGCAACTTCGAGGGTCGTCAAGGTAATGGTGGTCGCACACATTTGGTTAGTCCTGCAATGGCAGCTGCTGCAGCGATCGAAGGTCACTTTGTTGACGTGCGTAAGATTTCATAAGGAAAATGATTAATGAAATTTTCTTCACTCTCTTTAATTTCTAGACTCGCAATTATTGGCATCGCTGGAATCATTATTTCTGCATGTAGCAGCACCATGGAAGGTGTTGGTAAGGACTTGCAGAACATGGGAACATCCATGGGCGGATCAAGTAATACACAGCAAAACAATCAATCTCAAACCAAGGGTAAGGATGTTGTTGTTACCCCTGTGAAGTAAACATTTAGAGCAAATAGAGTAAAAGTCGAATCATGGAAAAATTTACGGTATACAAAGGTTTAGTTGCTCCGCTTAATCGCGAGAACGTGGATACCGATGCCATTATTCCGAAGCAGTTTCTAAAATCAATCAAGAAGACTGGCTTTGGTCAAAATCTGTTTGATGAATGGCGCTACCTCGATCATGGTGAACCTGGTCAAGATTGCAGTACGCGTCCCATCAACCCTGACTTTGTGCTCAATCAACCACGCTACAAAGGTGCTGGCATTCTGCTGGCTCGTAAGAACTTTGGCTGCGGCAGTTCCCGTGAGCATGCTCCCTGGGCCTTGGATCAATTTGGCTTTAGAGCAGTTATTGCGCCTAGTTTTGCAGATATCTTCTACAACAACTGCTTCAAAAACGGTGTTTTGCCGATTGTTTTGACTGAAATGCAGGTTGACCATCTTTTTAACGAAACACAAGCGTTTAACGGTTATCAATTAACAATCGATCTAGCAGCACAGCAGGTTATTGCCCCTGATGGCACTGCTTATAGCTTCGAAGTGGCCCCATTTAGAAAGTATTGCCTTCTTAACGGCTTAGACGATATTGGCCTAACCCTGCAACATGCAGATAAAATCAAGGCTTATGAAGCCGAGCGCATTCTAAAAATGCCTTGGCTTGCGACACAATTGCCGTAATTTCGTTGATTTAAAGGCCTTTCATGAAAATTGCAGTTCTACCGGGCGATGGTATCGGCCCGGAAATCGTTGCTCAAGCCGTTCGAGTGCTCCAAGCGCTTGGCCCAAAGTTTGATTTAGAAGAAGCTCCCGTAGGCGGAGCGGCTTATGACGTCGCTGGGCATCCTTTGCCACCAGCCACCCTAGAGCTCGCTAAAAAAGCGGATGCTATTTTGTTTGGTGCAGTAGGTGATTGGAAATACGACACGCTTGCACGCGAACTACGCCCCGAACAAGCCATCTTGGGTTTGCGTAAACACCTCGAGTTGTTTGCTAATTTCAGACCAGCAATTTGCTACCCAGAGCTCACTGCTGCATCAAGCCTTAAGCCAGAAATCATTGGCGGCTTGGATATCTTGATTGTGCGTGAGCTCAATGGTGATATTTACTTTGGTCAGCCACGCGGTATTCGCACTTCAGAGTTGCCTTTGTTCAAGGGCGCTCGCGAAGGTTTTGACACTATGCATTACAGCGAGCCTGAAGTAGAGCGCATTGGACATGTTGCTTTTGAGGCTGCACGTAAGCGCGGCAAAAAAGTATGTAGCGTAGATAAGGCAAACGTATTGGAGACCTCTCAGCTTTGGCGTGAAGTCATGATTCGGGTTTCTAAAGACTATCCAGATGTTGAGTTATCTCATATGTATGTGGATAACGCTGCGATGCAGTTGGTTAAAGCGCCTAAAGCATTTGATGTGGTGGTAACCGGCAATCTATTTGGTGACATCTTGTCTGATGAAGCCGCAATGTTGACCGGTTCAATCGGTATGTTGCCATCTGCATCTTTAGATAAGAACAATAAGGGCTTATATGAGCCTAGCCATGGTTCTGCGCCGGATATCGCTGGTAAGGGTATCGCCAATCCATTGGCCACCATCTTATCTGCGGCAATGATGTTGCGTTATTCATTAGGTATGCCTGCAGAAGCGGATCGCATTGAAAATGCAGTGCAGAAAGTCTTAGCGCAAGGTTTAAGAACAGCAGACATCTATACCGAAGGCACGAAAAAAGTATCAACGGTTGAAATGGGCGATGCTGTAGTTGCAGCGCTTGCGTAAGAAATTAACTAGAAGCAAATCAAATACATTCACTAGATAGTTCATCATGGCAAATTCAAAAACACCTTTAGTTGGTTTAGTTGGCTGGCGCGGTATGGTTGGTAGCGTTCTCATGGAGAGAATGTTGGCTGAAAAGGATTTCGATCTGATCGAGCCTGTATTTTTTAGTACCAGCCAAGCGGGTGGTGAGGTGCCTTTGCTCAATGGTCAAAAAGTGACTAAGAGCGAAAGCACTTTGCAAGATGCGAATGACATCAAAGCATTGTCACGTTGTGACATCATCTTGACTTGCCAAGGTGGCGATTACACCAATGACATCTTCCCTAAGCTGCGTGCAGCAGGGTGGAATGGTCACTGGATTGATGCTGCTAGTGCATTGCGTATGAAGGATGATGCAGTATTGGTTTTAGATCCTGTTAATCGGCCGGTGATTGATAAAGCTTTAGCCGCTGGTGGGAAGAATTGGATCGGCGCTAATTGCACTGTGAGTTTGATGATGATGGCTATGGGTGGCTTGGTTAAGGCTGACATGGTTGAGTGGATTAGCGCGATGACTTATCAAGCAGCTTCTGGTGCTGGTGCGCAGAATATGCGCGAGCTTTTGCTGCAAATGGGCGCATTACGCGACAGCGTTGCTACGGAATTGGCTGACCCATCTTCTTGGATTTTGGACATTGATCGCAAGGTTACTGAAACGTTGCGCTCTTCTGATTTCCCGAAAAAGAATTTCCGTAACACCGCCTTAGCGGGGAGCCTAATTCCTTGGATCGACGTACCTGTTGAGAATGGACAAACTAAAGAAGAGTGGAAGGGTGGAGCTGAGTTCAATAAGATCTTAGGTCGTCCTGCATTCCGCACACCTGGCAGTATTCCAATCGATGGTTTGTGCGTTCGTGTAGGTGCGATGCGTTGCCATTCACAAGGTTTGACTGTGAAGCTCAAAAAAGATATTCCACTCAAAGAGATCGAGGCGATTCTGGCTGCAGATAATCAGTGGGTCAAAGTAGTGCCGAATGATCGCGAAACTACTGAGCGTGATTTATCGCCTGCTGCTGTCAGTGGTACCTTGACTGTACCTATTGGCCGTTTACATAAGATGGCAATGGGCCCAGAGTATTTGGGCGCCTTTACTGTTGGCGACCAGCTCTTATGGGGTGCTGCTGAGCCATTGCGCCGCATGCTTCGCATTCTGCTTGAGAAGTAATTTAGCCTTTATGTTTTGTATTAGCCGGCTGGGCTTAAAGCTACTTTGTATTGTTCTGCTTAGTTGGTCATCTATTGCTGGTGCGATTAGCTTAGGCGCCCCTCAACTCCAGTCACGCCGTGGTGAGCCACTCCGCGTAGAGATCCCAATTCGAGTTGGTGCAGATGAGCAAGGTGCTTTATCAACCCTGAACGTGACAATGCCTAATAAGGCATCTTATGAGCGCTTAGGTATTTCACAAAAGATTCTTGAGCTCAATCCGCAGGCAATCGTGTATCGCAATCGTCAAGAGCAGCTGATGGTTTTGGTAGAGACAGTCAATTCTGTACCGATGACCGATGATCCATTCTTAGATGTATTGGTTAATCTCAATTGGTCTAGCGGCAGTCTTACTAAGACATTCACATTGTTACTTGGTGATGTACAGAAGATCACTGTAAAGTCGGGGCAGTCCTTATCTGAAATAGCTGCCATCATGGCACCCCAATTAGATGGTGCTACCTTAGATCAAACCATGATGGCCCTATATAAGGCCAATCCCGATGCGTTTGCTAGCGGTAGCATCAATCGCTTGGCCGCCGGAGCTGAGTTGTCCAAACCCGGTCAGGCGCTGCTGCGCTCCATTAGTCCGGTAGAGGCAAATCAGTTTGTAGCAGATGCTAACGAACAGTGGCGCGCGGAACATGGCGAAAAAGAAGCAGGCACTGCTAATGGAAAATCAGGTAATGCTAAAACAGAGGAAGTTGTTCCTAAGGATCGACTGAAGATTGGTTCAAGCGCTGATGGCAACGATCAAGAGCGTCGCTACACTGAAGAGTTAGTCGCTCAAGAGAAGATGTTGGAGCAGACTAAAGCTCGGGTTGCTGAGTTAGAAAAGAATATCGCTGACTTACAGAGACTTCTAGATAAATCTAAGGAGAAGAAAGCAGTCGACAGCAATTTTGGCTTAGGTGGATTTGGCCCAGCTATTCTGGCTATTGGTTTGATAGGTTTAACCGGTTTATTGCTCTGGGGCTTAGCCCGCAATGCGCGTCGCTCAGAAGCGCCAAGCTTTCATGCCGACACACATCATGTTGCTAAAAATGAGAAGCCTGCAGCCAGCTCTCATTTTGAAATGCCGGCTCGTGCAAAGACATTGTTTGATGGTATAGATCTTGATCTTTCAAAGCCCGCTAAAGAGGTTCCTGCAACAATAACTGCTCCAGTGTCAAATCCACTTTCAGATACTTTGCGCGTCAAATTGAATCTGGCGCGTGCTTACATCACGATCGAAGATTTCTCTGCAGCTAAAAAGTCTTTGGATGAAGTGCTTCGTATCAGTAATTCTGTCGATCCAGCCATCACCATTGAGGCGCAGGGCTTGTTGGCAGAAATCTCGCATCGCAATACCTGAACCATGCGCATAGCCCTTGGCCTTCAGTATGACGGCAGCCCCTATTCAGGCTGGCAAACCCAAGTCAATCACAACACAGTACAAGATGAATTAGAAAAGGCCATTACGGCCTTTGTTGGTGAGCAGGCTTGTGCGGAACATCCCATTCATACAATTACCGCAGGCAGAACCGATGCTGGTGTACATGCCTTGGGGCAGGTTGTGCACTTTGATACCAATGTTGAGCGTGAAGACTTTGCATGGGTAAGGGGGGTGAACTCATTCTTGCCGCCATCGATTGTTATTAACTGGGCAAAGCCAGTTTCTGATGAGTTCAGTGCGCGCTTCTCTGCTTATGAGCGTGAATATATTTATGCCTTGCAAGCGGGGCCTTGTCGTGCGCCGATGTCGCACTCACGCGCAGGTTACTTACTGGTGCCCCCAAATCAATGGCTTGATGTCGAGGCTATGAAAAAATCAGCTGAGTGCTTGATTGGCGAACACGACTTTAGTTCTTTTCGCTCATCTGAGTGCCAAAGTAAAACACCGGTAAAAACGATTTACTCCATTGAGATTATTTCTGATCAACCATGGCTGTATTTCCGGATCCGGGGAAATGCTTTTTTGCATCACATGATCCGCAATGTGGTCGGCTGTTTTTTGCAAATTGGTCAGGGCAGACAAAAGCCGGAGTGGATGGCCGAAGTCTTGGCTGCTAAGAATAGGCAAATCGCCGCTCCTACTTTTATGGCCGATGGCCTGTATTTGGCCAAAATCACTTATCCGGACGAATTTGCCATCCCCCAGCCTTGGTTGGAAAACTCTTGGCTGCCAGCTCAGGTCATCGGGAAGCAAAAGAAAGCGCAAGGGAAATAAAGGCCCTTGGCCTTATCATTCATTTATGGGCTTACTGACATATTCTCCGGGCCGAACTAGGGTCAAAATCTGCGGCTTAAAGACGGCTGCTGACATCGATTCCGCTGTTTCTGCGGGGGTGGATGCTGTTGGCTTCGTCTTTTATCCCCCTAGCGTTCGGGCTGTGAGCCCTAATATCGCCGCTCAGCTCATTTCTAGACTTCCTGCGGGGGTAGATGCCGTTGGATTGGTTGTAAATGCTACAGATGAAGAATTTGCCGCTATTCGGGCTGCTGCCTCGATCACCTTATGGCAGTTTCATGGGGATGAGACCCCAGAGCGCTGTGCCCAGCTTGCTGCAGGCGAGCCTTGGATGAAGGCTGCTCGTGTAGGAACTAGCTTCGCTTTTGATGATTTTTCCCTACAATATGGGGATGCAAACGCTTTTCTGCTGGATGCCCTGGTTGAGGGATATGGTGGCGGAGGCGTTCCTTTTGATTGGCAAGGGATTCCACAGACATGGGTAAGCGAAAACGCGCCTCGGGTCGTTTTGAGTGGTGGATTGAACACGCACAACGTGGGCGAGGCCATTGCACGCCTGCATCCTTGCGCGGTTGACGTCAGTAGTGGCGTAGAAAGCAGCAGGGGTGTTAAGGATCCTGCGCTCATGGCCCAATTTGTTCAAGCAGTGCGCGCAGCGGATGCCAAAGCATCGTCCCAATAATTTGCTGTAGATAAATCAAAAGAGGTAGCTATGTACGACAAGCCAGATGCACGAGGACACTTCGGTCCCTATGGCGGCGTGTTTGTGTCTGAGACATTGATGTTTGCTTTGGATGAGCTTAAAGAAGCTTATGCAAAGTATCAACACGATCCAGAATTCATTGAAGAGTTTCATTATGAGCTCAAACACTTTGTTGGTAGACCTTCACCGGTTTATCACGCTAAGCGTTGGAGCGAAATGCTGGGTGGCGCACAAATCTACCTGAAGCGTGAAGATTTAAATCACACAGGCGCACACAAGATTAATAACGTGATTGGCCAAGCAATGTTGGCCAAACGTATGGGTAAGCCTCGCATTATTGCTGAGACAGGGGCAGGGCAGCACGGCGTTGCTACAGCAACGATCTGCGCTCGCTTTGGTTTGGACTGCACAGTCTATCAAGGCTCTGTGGACGTAGCCCGTCAGGCGCAAAACGTATTTCGTATGAAGTTACTTGGCGCTAAGGTGGTTCCAGTGGAATCTGGTACCAAGACTTTGAAAGATGCGCTCAATGAAGCGATGCGCGATTGGGTTACCAACGTGGACAATACTTTCTACATCATCGGAACCGTCGCAGGACCACATCCTTATCCAATGATGGTGAGAGATTTTCAGAGTGTGATTGGTGAAGAGTGCAAAGTACAGATGCCAGAGATGACTGGTCGTCAACCTGACTATGTTTTAGCTTGTGTTGGCGGCGGCTCTAATGCGATGGGCATTTTTTATCCTTACATCGATTTCCCGGAAGTGAAACTCATTGGTGTTGAAGCTGCAGGTCATGGCTTGGGAAGTGGTTTGCATTCAGCGGCCCTGTGCGTTGGCACACCTGGTGTGTTGCACGGTAACCGCACGTATTTATTACAAGATAAGAATGGTCAGATCTCTGAAACGCACTCTGTCTCTGCTGGCATGGATTACCCGGGTGTTGGTCCTGAGCATGCATGGTTAAAAGATTCTGGTCGTGCAGACTATGTGGCGATTACAGATGAAGAAGCGCTCCAAGCATTCCATGATTGCTGCCAGATTGAAGGCATTATTCCTGCGCTTGAGTCTTCACACGCTATTGCTTATGCCTGCAAGCTTGCTAAGACCTTGCCTAAAGACAAGACTATTTTGGTCAACCTCTCTGGCCGTGGTGACAAGGATATGCATACCGTTGCCCAGGCAACTGGATCAGAAGGTTAAGAATTACTTTTAAGAAATACTTATGTCAAAAATTACTGCGCTCTTCAAGGAGCTAAAAGCAACAGGTAAGAAAGGATTGATTCCCTTTATTACCGCTGGTGATCCAGATCCTAAACAAACCGTTGAACTCATGCATGCATTAGTTCGTGGCGGCTCAAGTGTGATTGAATTAGGTGTGCCATTTTCAGATCCAATGGCTGATGGTCCTGTCATTCAGAGATCATCGGAACGCGCACTGACTCAAGGCGTCACTTTGCATAGCTGCCTAGAGATGGTGAAAGAATTCCGCAAACAGGATGCTAATACACCAGTTGTTTTGATGGGTTATGCAAACCCAGTTGAGCAAATGGGAGCAGAGCGTTTTGCAACCGAAGCGAAGGCTGCTGGTGTCGATGGTGTTCTCGTAGTGGATTACCCACCAGAAGAGTGTGTGGACTTTGCGGCTCGTATGCGCGTTGCCGGCATTGACCCGATTTTCTTATTAGCGCCTACTTCATCACATGAGCGCATTAAAGAGGCGGCCAAAATAGCTTCTGGTTATATCTATTACGTTTCTATGAGAGGGGTTACTGGCGCCTCAAACCTCAATACGCAGGATGTGGCTAGTATCATCCCGAAAATTCGTGAAGAGACGGATATTCCGATTGCTGTAGGGTTTGGAATTAGCGATGCAGCTAGCGCGAAGGCGGTATCCGCTAGCGCTGATGCAGTGGTAATTGGTAGCCGCATTATTCGTCTTTTAGAGGATGCGCCCCCTGGGCAGGCGGTACAATCACTGGAAACCTTCATTCGTGAGATACGCGACGCATTGGATAGCTAAAAACTAATGAGCTGGATAGATAAATTACTCCCACCCCAAATTCAACATACTGATCCTGCAAATCGCAAGTCAGTACCTGAGGGATTGTGGGTCAAGTGCCCCAGTTGTGAAACTGTTCTGTACAGCACTGACATTGAAGCCAATTTATCGGTATGCCCAAAATGTAGTCATCACATGCGTATCGGAGCACGTCTGCGTTTAGATAGTTTGTTGGATGAAAAAGGCCGCTATGAAATCGGTGCTGATATCTATCCAACTGACCCGCTGAAATTTAAAGACTCAAAAAAATACCCAGATCGCATTAAAGAAGCGAATGATGCTTCTGGTGAATCTGAAGCCTTGATTGTGATGGGTGGCAAGATTGAAGCCATTCCTGTAGTAGCTGCTTGTTTCGAATTCCAATACATGGGTGGTTCTATGGGCTCAGTAGTGGGTGAGCGTTTTGCCCGCGGAGTACAAGAGGCAATAAATAAGAAGTGCGCTTTCATTTGTGTCACTGCTACTGGCGGTGCGCGTATGCAAGAAAGCTTGTTATCCCTTTTCCAAATGGCCAAGACCAACTCGATGTTGACCTTGTTGGCAAAAAAAGGCTTGCCTTATATCAGCGTGCTGACTGACCCGACGATGGGCGGTATTTCTGCCAGCTTTGCCTTCATGGGTGATGTAGTGATGGCCGAACCAAAAGCGTTAATTGGCTTTGCTGGCCCTCGTGTGATTGAACAAACTGTTCGTGAAAAATTGCCCGAAGGATTCCAGAGATCTGAATTCCTGATGCAAAAGGGCGGTATTGACATGATTGTTGATCGTCGTCAGATACGCGGTGAAATTGCGCGTTTACTTGCATTGTTGCAAAAGCTTCCTGAGCCTGCTATCGCGGGTAGCGCAGTCGTTTAAGCGCTTGAGCTCAGCACACCAAGCCCCCATATTATTTCCTAGCCTAGAGGCTTGGCTTAGCCATCTCGAAACTGCTCACCCCGTTGGCATAGACATGGGGCTTGAGCGCATCAATCGCGTGAAGGCTGTATTAGATCTCCATTTTGATTGCCCAGTGATTACGGTTGCCGGTACAAATGGCAAAGGCTCGACCTGTGCGTTTCTCGAGAGCATTCTGTTGGCTTCTGGCTATAGAGTCGGTTGCCATACCTCCCCACATTTACTCAAATTCAATGAGCGTGCTCGCATCAATGGTGAAGATGTCAAAGACAATCTCTTGCTTGAACATTTTGCCGCTGTCGAAGAAGCTCGGGTGAGTCTAGTCGATGCGCCGACCTTAACGTATTTTGAGTTCACTACTTTAGCCATCATGCATCTTTTTGCTAAATCCAATTTGGATGCGGTTGTCTTGGAGGTGGGAATGGGTGGTCGCTTAGACGCCGTCAATGTCGTTGATGCTGATTGCGCAATAGTTACTAGTATCGATATCGATCATGCGGATTTTTTGGGTGGCACACGCGAAGCCATTGGCCTAGAAAAGGCGGGTATTTTCCGTCCAGGGCATATTGCGGTGTGCGGTGATCCTGTGCCGCCACAATCGCTGATTGATCATGCTGAAAAGTTGGGCTGCGATCTCTGGTTGCAGGGGCGTGACTACAACTTCCAAGGCGATAAACAGCAATGGGGTTGGGCTGGACGCAAGAAGCGCTTTAGTGGGCTTGGGTACCCAGCGCTGCGGGGTGCTAATCAGATTCTGAATGCCTCGGCAGTAATAGCTGCCTTGATGGCCTTGCATCAGCGCTTACCAGTGAGCGCCCAGGATATTCGCAATGGTTTTGCATTGGTTGAGCTACCAGGCCGATTCCAGGTTCTCCCGGGTCAGCCTACTGTGGTGTTGGATGTTGCTCATAATCCCCATGCTGCTGCTACCTTGGCTCAGGGGCTTGATAAGATGGGTTACCACCCCTACACCTATGCCATTTTTGGGGCTATGGCTGACAAGGATATTGAGGGGGTGATTAAACCTCTCTTAAATATTGTAGATTTCTGGTTTTGTACCGATTTACCAACCCCCAGAGCTGCCAGCGCTAAGGTCCTAGCCGAGAAGCTTGAATCTATGGGAGTAAAGCCAAAAAATGGGTCAGACGGGGGTATTGAATGCTTCCCAGAACCTGCTTTAGCGTATCAAAAAGCGCTATCTTTGGCGGGTGAGGGTGATAGAATTGTGACCTTCGGATCCTTCTATACCGTTGCAGGCGTAATGACTTACCGAAACAACCAGGCCCACTGATCCATGATTCGTTTACCAAGCTTTTTTAAGCGAAAAACCCAGTCTGATGACCTTGAAATAGGTTCAAGGGGTAGTCGCACCGCCAAACGAGCAGCCCCACGCAGTTTTCAGCGCGCAGCAGAAGCTGAAGAACTTGCCCTCACAGAAGATCCAGAACAACAAAGAGCACGCCATCGCCTGATTGGTGCTGCTGTCCTCGTATTAATTGCTGTTATTGGCTTGCCTCGTATTTTGGATAACAAACCAAAGACATCATCTAACGATATCGCAGTAAGCATTGTTACCAGCTTACCTATTCCTGGTACAGAGCCTAAGGCTGAAGAAAAACCTAAGGCTGAAGTTCCTGTTGAGCCCGCTAAAGAAGCTTCTAAGGTCGCTGCTGTACCTGCGCCAGAAGCAAAAGTAGAAACTAAGGCAGACGCTAAACCAGCAGCGCCTGCAGTAAATAAATCGGGCGCATTAGGTTTGGCTGCTGGAGAAGAGGTTGTGGCTGCGGCAAGTCCTAAGGCCGACACAAAACCTAAAACAGCTGACGCACCCAAGTCAAGCACTTCCGGTTCAGGTAAGTACGTTATTCAGATTGGTGCTTTTGCATCCGAGGCTAATGTAAAGGCCTTGTCCGCAAGACTCAAAAATCAAAACATTCCGAGTTATACCTTGAGTAAGGTGGGTGCTGATGGTGGCAAGATTTTCCTTGTACGAGCAGGACCCTTTACTGATAAAGATGTCGCAGAAGTAGCGGAAAAGAAAATTAAGGCGATGGGTCTTACACCAAGACTCGTCGAATCCGGCAAGCAGTAATGGAATATTTATCCACCCTCAAGCTAACATCGGTGGATTACTTCACCCTAGTTGTACTCTTGGTTTCTGCCTTAGTTGGTATCTCTCGTGGTTTATTTAAAGAGGTCCTTGCTTTAGCTTCTTGGTTCGCCGCAGCTTGGGTTGCTTATCACTACAGTAACTACCTCTCAACCGAGTGGCTCTCGACATTTCATCTAGATGAATTACTGAGTCTTGGTTTGAGTTTCATCATATTGTTTGTATTAACCCTCATCATCTGTGGTTTGTTTGGTGGAGTAGTACAGAAGATTATTTTGTCGGTGGGTCTTAGTCTCACAGACCGCTTCTTGGGTTTGATATTTGGCGTGATTCGTGGTGGCTTGGTCATAGTCGTGTTGGCTACTCTAGCGGCACTCACACCCATCCCGCAAAGTATGGCTTGGAAGAATGCTATTACCAGACCAGTAATTGATATGGCAACCGGTTTAATTAAAGGTTGGCTTCCTGCCGACTGGGCTAAGCAATTAGGTGATGTAATGCCTAAAGTTACCCCTACCATTACTCCTAAATTAACAATAGGAATCTAGAGATATGTGCGGCGTCGTCGGAACTGTTTCCCACTCACCAGTAAATCAACTTCTCTATGATGCGCTGCTGCTTTTGCAGCATCGCGGACAGGATGCGGCAGGTATTGCAACGATGAACGGTAATTCATTTACGATGCATAAAGCCAATGGTTTGGTACGAGATGTGTTTAGAACTCGCAATATGCGTAGCTTGGTTGGTAATGCTGGCATTGGCCAAGTGCGTTACCCAACTGCAGGTTCTGCAAGTAGTGAAGAAGAAGCGCAACCCTTTTATGTAAGCGCTCCTTACGGCATTATCTTGGCGCATAACGGCAACCTGACTAACGCACCAAGTCTGCGTGTGGAGATGGCCTATCGTGACCGTCGTCACATTAATACCAGCTCTGATACTGAGGTATTACTTAACGTATTGGCTGATGAACTGCAAAAAGAAACCAATAGTGCAGCCCTAGATGAGGGCGCGATGTTTAACGCCGTGACTGGTGTAACTAATCGCGTTAAAGGTTCGTATGCAGTAGTTTCTTTAATAGCCGGTTATGGCTTATTGGCCTTCCGCGATCAGTACGGTATCCGTCCTTTGTGTATCGGCCGAATCGATACTCCTCAGGGTCCTGAGTGGATGATCGCATCTGAGTCTGTAGCGCTCGAAGGCTTAGGTTTTACTTTTGTTCGCGACGTTCATCCAGGTGAGGCAATTTATATCGACTTAGATGGTAATTTCTATTCACGTCAATGTGTACCGAATGCAGTGTTAACGCCTTGTATTTTTGAGTACGTCTATATGGCCCGTCCAGACTCAACCATTGATGGTGTGACTGTCTACAACGTGCGTATGCGTATGGGCGATTACTTGGCTGAGAAGATCCGCAAAGAGACCAATGTTGATGAAATCGATGTGGTGATGCCGATTCCGGATTCCAGCCGTCCAGCAGCTATGCAGGTAGCAAAGAAATTGGGCGTGGATTACCGTGAAGGCTTCTTTAAGAACCGTTACATCGGCCGTACATTTATTATGCCTGGCCAAGCTGTTCGTAAGAAGTCTGTTCGTCAAAAACTCAATGCAATGCGTATTGAATTTAAAGACAAGACAGTATTGATTGTGGATGACTCCATTGTTCGTGGTACAACCTCATTTGAGATTGTGCAAATGGCTCGCGAATCTGGTGCGAAGAAAGTGATCTTTGCATCTGCAGCACCCCCAGTGCGTTTCCCGAACGTTTACGGTATTGATATGCCAACTCGCAGCGAATTGGTTGCCTATGGTCGTACCGATGAAGAAATCAATAAGATGATTGGTGCAGATCAGTTGATCTATCAAAGCATTGAAGATATGAAGCAGGCAGTGAGGGACGTCAATCCAGATATCAAGAACTTTGAAGCATCTTGCTTTGATGGCTTCTATATTACGGGTGACATTACCGAGTCCTATCTTGATGCTTTGGAGGCCGCTAGAAATACCTCTGATGCGAAGGCTGATCGTCAGAAGGATTCGAGCGACTTCGCCCGTTCACAGCTCCACCTGCATTTGGCCACCGAAGACTAAAAAGCGACAGGATTTTGCCTCACTCGAGGCAAAATCGTAATTCGGTGTCAAAATAGCGGCATGAAGAGCAAAACTATACGTAAAAAACCTGATTTTTCTAAGCTAGCACTCGAGACCTTGGCGGTTCGCGCTGGTACTCGTCGCACTGCTGAATACCAAGAGCATTCAGAGGCGATGTTTCTGACATCCAGCTTCTGTTTTGATAGTGCAGAGTTAGCAGCTGATGGTTTTGCGCATGCTGACCAAGGCTTTATCTATTCTCGTTTTACTAATCCAACTGTAAGCATGTTCCAGGATCGCTTGGCTGCTTTAGAGGGTGGCGACGCATGTATCGCCACCGCTTCCGGAATGTCTGCCATTCTGACAATGGCAATGGCGCATTTACAAGCAGGTGATCACGTGGTTTGCTCACGCTCGGTATTTGGTGCAACGATTCAGTTGTTCACTAATATCTTGGGTCGCTTTGGTATTACAACCACTTATGCTGATTTGGCTGATACCAAATCATGGCAGGCTGCCGTTCAGCCAAATACTAAGCTGTTCTACCTGGAGACTCCTTCCAATCCTTTAACTGAGATTGCAGACATTAAAGCAATCTCAAAAGTAGCGAAAAAGGCGGGCGCCTTATTCGCGGTGGATAACTGCTTCTGCACGCCTGCTTTGCAAAAACCATTGGCGCTTGGTGCTGATGTTGTGATTCATTCGGCCACTAAGTACTTAGATGGACAAGGCCGAGTAGTGGGTGGAGCAATTGTAGGCAGCAAAGATTTCATCATGGGTAAAGTCTTCCCTTATGTGCGAACTGCAGGCCCAACGCTATCCGCATTCAATGCCTGGGTCTTCCTCAAAGGTCTGGAGACTTTAGAGCTTCGCATGAAGCAGCAGAGTCAGAATGCACTCGCCTTGGCTCAATGGCTTGAGAAGCAATCTGGAGTAGAGCGCGTTTACCATCCCGGCCTCAAATCGCATCCTCAACATGCGTTGGCAATGCGCCAGCAAAAAGAGGGTGGGGCGATTGTTTCTTTCACATTGAAGGGTGGCAAGAAGGCAGCGTTCAAGCTTATCAACCAAACGAAGCTTTGCTCGATTACTGCAAACTTGGGTGATACCCGCACAACTATTACTCACCCAGCTACAACAACGCATTGCCGTGTGACGCCTGAGGCTCGTAAAGCCGCTGGTATTTCGGATGGCTTGGTGCGTATTGCAGTTGGCCTTGAAAATATTAATGATCTGAAGGGTGACCTCGTTGGCGGACTCAAAAAATAATCAAGTGCATCAAGATAAACCCATGGGCTTCTCCGATGCCACGCAATTTTGGAATGAGCGCTTCGATAAAGAAGAGTTCATATTTGGCAAAGAGCCTAACGAGTACCTTGTTGAGAAAACAAAGCAATATCTAAAGCCCAAAGATAAGGTTCTTTGTATTGCTGACGGCGAGGGTCGCAATGGCGTTTGGCTTGCTAAGCAAGGCATGCAGGTTATTGGATTTGATGCATCCGATATTGCGCTAGCTAAAGCGAAACAGTTTGCCAAAGATAATCAAGTGCAAGTTGAGTATTCTTTCTCTGATACCGATAGCTATGCGTGGCAAGAAAATACTTATGACGCAGTGATTGGTATCTTCATTCAGTTTGCCGATCCAGCAATGCGCACTAGAATCTTTGAGCATGCTTACAAGGCAACAAAGCCCGGTGGCCTCTTCATCCTTCAGGGCTATACCCCTAAGCAACTAGATTACAAAACTGGCGGCCCATCATTAATAGAGCATCTCTATACAGAAGAAATGATTCGGGATCTCGCAAAAGACTTTGAAATACTTGAGCTTGTAAGTTACGAGAAAGAACTTTCTGAGGGCCCACGACATACCGGTATGTCTGCAATATTAGGCTTGGTTGCCAAAAGGTAAGCAGTTCCCTATGAAGACCATAGAAATTAAAAGTGCATGGCAAGGTAATAGCGATTGCAATGCATGCTCGATACGTAGTTCAGCGCTTTTTGCGGAGTTGAATGAGGAAGATTTTTCCAAGATTCATTCGCCAATTGATGATTTACGTTTCGAAGCAAATGCAGGGATTTATACACAGGGAGATTCTGCTGAATATTTATTTACCTTGCGTGAAGGTTATATAAAGCTATTGCATATCAATTCCGATGGCTCAACTAGAATAGTCCGATTAGTAATGCCGGGTGATTTATTCGGGATGGAGGCTTTGTTGGGCAAGATTTATGCTCATTCAGCCACTGCTTTATCAAATATCCATTTATGCCGCATACCAAAAGCCATTATTTCCAGTTTGGGAGAAGAGTCACCACGCTTGCATAGGCAGATTGTGAAGAAATGGGGTGAGGCACTGGCTCAATCAGAATCTTGGTTTTCTGAAATTAATACCGGAAGAATTGAAATTCGTTTGGCTAGATTTTTCTTGCGAATTGCTAAAGTTTCTGGCGATGTGGCAGTTGCACCACTCTTTAAAAGAGAGGACATGGGCTTAATGATGGATGTGAAGTTTGAGACTATTAGCAGGGCACTTGCGTCAATGGCCGAACAGGGATTAATTTCTAATATTACTAGGCTAAGCATTCAGATTCCGAGCATGAAAAATCTTGAAAGATTTTCGCAAGCAGGTCCTTAAACTTTAAGTCAAAAAAAGACCGCCTTATGAACTGACCCTTTAAAGTTGGATTGGTTGTCCAACTTTAAAGGGTCAGTTCATAAGCTCCCTTTTTTTGTCGACCATCCTGAATTACATGATGTAGATCAAATATTTGTCTCTATTTTATTTTTATATCTTGACTTTGTATTTTAATAAAATATTATATAAATAAATATATTATTAATTAGTTAAATGAAATGAGTAAATATGCTTAATAAAGTAGAGCAGACTAAGCCGGCTCAATATATGAATCCACTGTTAGCGGGAATCCTTCTCGGAATGATATTGTTGGCCACTTTTGTAGTTACAGGTCATGGGCTGGGAGCTACTGGCTTTACTACACGCTTAACTGCATGGGTTGGAATGTATGTCGCACCTGTTGCAACAAATGCAAATGAATACTTGGGTGGAATGATTGAAGAAGGTAAGCCATTAAATGCATGGATTACTTGGCAAGTCATGGGCGTAGCTCTTGGGGCACTTGCATCTGCATTTTTTGCCCACAGAATTCAATTCAAGATAGATGGCGCAAAGTTTCTAGGCGGATCTAAGCGTCCATGGACGGCTCTTTTTGGTGGCGTGCTTGCAGGCTTTGGCGCAAGGGTTGCAGCTGGATGTACTAGTGGCCTAGGCTTATCTGGTGCCGCAGTGCTGAGTTTGGCTGGATTTACATTCCTGGGTGCATTCTTTGCAGTAGGTTTATTGACAAGCCTCTTCTTGAAAGAGGAGAAATGAGATGAGTGAAATTCTTTCGGGGCTCCTATTAGGCGCTGGATTTGGTTTTGTATTGGAGCGTGCAGGTTTTGGTAATCCAAATAAATTAACTGGTCAATTTCGTTTAACCGATTGGTCTGTGTTTAAGGTGATGTTCACTGCCATTGTTTTTGCAGCTGTGGGTCTATTGATTTTGGAGCAGTTTGGGTTTGTTGATGCTGGCAGTTTATTCGTGCCACCGGCATTTCTGGGGGCTGCTGCCTTGGGCGGCGCTTTGGTTGGAGCTGGTTTTGCTATTGGCGGTTATTGTCCGGGAACCTCTGTGGTGGGGTTGATGTCTGGACGCATTGATGCGGCGATATTTCTACTTGGTTTATTACTCGGTACGGTGCTATTTGCTGGAATTTACCCAACTATCGAATTCGTAACGACCTTAGGTGAGTATGCAAAAGCAGATGCATTGCCTAATGCTTTCAATATCTCGGGCTTATCTATTGATATTGGCATGATCGTTGCTGCAATCGTTGTATTTATTTTGGGTTCCTGGATGGAAAAGAAATCCAAAGGCCCCGTGAGTTCACAAGTTTAATTTTTCAAAAGGAAATATATGTCTAAGAAATCTACAGCAGCTGCATTGGCAATGGCCCTAGCTGGTCTAGCATCAGCTGCCCTCGCCCATTCGGCAGACGCCCCTTCGAATCCAGCAAGTGCAGAGCAAAAGAATCCCTGCGGCCCTAAAAAAGAAGTTGCCAATCCTTGTGGCCCAGCTAAGAAGAGGGCAGCAAACCCATGTGGACCTGCAAATCCCTGCGGCCCTAAAAAGCGTAAAGTTACAGAGTAATTTTCATAAATGCTTACTCAATCTAATCTTTGGCTAGCCGCTCAAGAGCTGGCGAACATTCAGATGCGTTATGCCGAAACTGGCCGGACTCTGAATGAGGCTGCTTTAGGCGGCGCAAGAGATTTTATTGAATGGCAGCACTATCCAAATAGCGATCTTGTGGACGAGTGCAGTGGTTATGAGTTTTATTACCACGCCCATTCCGCTGATCAAATGCCTCTTGAGGAGCATGGGCACTTTCATGTAATTAAACGAGAAAGCAATACGTTTCATCATCTAATTGCTATCGCCTTGAATCAACGGGGTTTGCCCGTGCGTCTATTTACTACTAATCAGTGGGTCACTGGCGAGGAAATAGTTGAATCAAGGCTTGCCATCAAGTCCCTTGGAGAATTTCAAATGGTTGTGAAGGGTCGCATGGCTCCGGTAAGTAAGTGGATTGGCGCATTGATTAAGCTATTTGCTGTCGAGATTGAAGGATTGATTTTGGAGCGAGATCAAAAGATTACGCGGCTAGCGGCAGAGCAGGGCAATCGAGAACTAGCCTTGAATTCAAGAGCTCATCATGTATTAACGGAATGCAAAATTGATTTGATAGGTCATCTTTCAGACAATTTGTTAGAAGTAAATTAATAGAGGGGTAAAGATGGAAAAGATCCAATGGCTTTTAGCCTTCGTTCTAACTGGCTTAGTAAGTCTGGCTCAAGCAATCACTTTGCCTGGTTCGGTAGTCAGTGCCGACTGGTTGGCAAATAATCTGTCCGAGGTGCAGATAATCGAGGTTAGAACCGATTTGGCAAGCTACTTCACTAACCCAGAATTTGACACTGATAAAAAAACAGGTAAAAGATTCTTGGTAGAAGTTGGCGGGCATATTGAGAACTCTACTCTCCTAGACTTCAAAAAAGTGCGAGTAGAACGTCTCGTAGATGGTAAAAAAATTAAGTTTCTAATTCCAGAAAAAGCGGACTTTGAGAAGTTGGTCCAATCTTTGGGTATCAACTCTGATAAGCCAATTGTGCTCGTGCCTATTGGACAAGACATGTCTGATATTGACGAGGCCCTAAGAACCTATTGGTCGTTTAAGGTATATGGCGAAGACCAGGTTGCTTTATTGGATGGCGGTATTGCCGGTTGGTTAGGCGAAGGACGTGAATTTACTACGGCTGGTTCGCAAAAAACTGCTGGCAACTGGGTATCAAAGGCCTATCGCAAGGACTTGATTGCAAGTTCGGGTGATGTGGCTGCTGCTTCTAAAGCGGGTAAGCCGCAGTTATTAGATGCCCGTCAGCCTGCTCAATATTTGGGCCTTACAAAACGTCCAGATGTTGTGACTTTTGGCCATATTGCTGGTTCAAAAGAATTGGCGCCCGAATTGCTGGCAAAGCCAAGCAATGGCGCATTGTATTTCTGGCAGAAAAATACTTATGACGCATTAATGGCGGCTAATGGTTTAAGCATCAAAGGACCAACGATTGCGTATTGCAATACTGGCCATTTGGCGGCTGGTGGCTGGTTTGTCATGTCTGAATTAGTTGGCAATAAATCAACTAAGTTATATGACGGCTCCCTATATCTTTGGACTCTTGAGGGCCGTCCTTTGGTCGGTGTGCCATTAAATTAATTATTTCAACATGAATACGCTCTATATCAACATCAACCTTAAAAAGATGCAAGCATCAGCAGATGATGCTTGCCGTTTAATGAAGGTTCTCTCCAATCGAGATCGCATGATGTTGCTATGTCAGATTGGCCAGAGTAGAAAAATGTGTGAGTGAACTTGAGGAGTGTCTCGATATTCACCAGCCAACTCTTTCGCAGCAATTAACGGTATTGCGCAATAAAGGGCTGGTGGAGACTAGAAGGGAGGGCAAGCAAATTTATTACTCTCTTTCGAGTCATATAGCTTTAGCTGTAATGGATGTGTTGTATCAAAATTACTGCAGTAAATAACCAAAAGGGGTCTTAATATGAAATGCAATGTCGGTAGTGTTGATCGTATGTTACGAATGGTGGTTGGTCTGCTATTAATTGGACTGGCTGTAACGGGAACTGTTGGTGTATGGGGTTGGATTGGTGCTGTACCGCTTGTAACAGGACTATTTAGATTTTGCCCAGCTTACCCACTTTTAGGAATTAATACTTGCGGTACTGATTCTTCATGTGGCGGTGGCGGTTGTTGCAAATAAGTCTGAAGCTATAACGCTATATTCAGGAAGGGTGCGCGGATATTACAACACGCTTCCTGAAAATCTCTAGTGGTTATCAACAAATCGCCTCGGGTCATTAATGGGACGTAATGGCATGATGTGAATTTGATTGCCATCTAATTCAATATGTAATTTACTGCCTACTTCCATGCTGAGTCTTTTCACTTCAGAGGACGAGGCAACCCACTCAATCTTGTGTGTACTATTCTGAATTTGTAGCTGAACCACTGCAATTTGACCTAAGCTGCTCATTGCCGCCACCGTAGCGGGAATACTTTTAGCGGTTGCTGTGCTGTGGATGCTTAATCCATCTTGCGGAATAACCCATGCTACTTGTGCATTTGGCGGGATCTTGCCTTTATCGGCTACGGCGAAAGTTTTTTCACAACCTTCCCAGGAGAGGTTGCCCGCATTAAATATTCCATGAAACATATTATTAATGCCAACCAACTCGGCTACACGTGAGTTCCTGGGCCTTTGGAACAGCACTTGAGGCGCAGCAGTTTGAAGGCTAATGCCATTGTCAATCACAGTAATGCGATCTGCAAGTAGATCCGCCTCTCGTAAATCATGGGTAACTAGCAAAATGGGAATACTTAAGTCCTTGCGTAAATCTGCAAGAGTTTTATATAGACTCTGACGGGTTGGCGCATCGACTGCTGAGAACGGTTCATCAAGCAATAAGATCTTAGGCTGTCGAGCTAGTGCGCGAGCAAGTGCCACGCGTTGCTGCTGACCACCAGAGAGCTGGTTTGGAAAGCGGTGGGCTAGTTCAGCAATTCCCATGCGGCTCAGCCAATCTTGGGCAATCACTCTTCGCTCCGCTACCTTTTTTGAGGAATTCTGCAGGGGGATGAGGACATTCTCAATAGCGGAAAGATGTGGGAAGAGGGCATATTGCTGAAATAAGAATCCGCAAGATCGTTGTGCTGGCGGCAGGTTCTGCATTACGCCTGTTAGTTCGTTAGCTTCAAACCATAGCTTGCCATCGCACTCAATTTTCCCGCTATCGGCATTATTTAGGCCAGCAATTGTGCGCAGAGCGGTTGTCTTGCCACTGCCAGAGGGGCCCACTAGGGCATGCAATTCTCCTGGAATACATTCAATATTGAGTTGCAAGGGGTTTGGACTAACTTGGAAGAGTCTTACTTTGAGCATTAGCGACCCCACCGATTAGCATGCGATGGGCTACGACCAAAGAGACCGTAGGACAGTGCTATCGCTACAAGAGAAGTGCAAAGTAATATTAATGACAGCATACCGGCACCAGAGGTATCAAAGCTTTGCACTTTGTCATATATCGCAATCGATACGGTTTTTGTTTCTCCTGGGATTGCGCCACCAACCATGAGGATGACACCAAACTCTCCTAGGGTATGCGCAAAAGTCAGCACAGCTGCACTACTAATACCGCGCCAGGCAAGAGGTAATTCAACCAAACGAAAGATCTGCCATTTGGATAGTCCGCTCACCTGAGCTGCCTCCCGAATCTCGGGATTAATCGCTTCAAACGCACGCTGTATTGGCTGAATGGCAAATGGCAAATTCACAATCAAGGATGCAATCAGGATTCCCGTGAAGGAAAACACCAATGGGATACCAAGGATGCTTTTTCCGCCCAGACCTACGAGGAGGTAATAACCCAATACCGTAGGAGGAAGCACTAAAGGCAGGGCAAGAGATGCCTCGATCCATGATCTGCTTTTGCCCATACTTTGGACAGAATGGGCTACCCAGACTCCAAAAGGGAGGATTAGGACCAGCGTCCAAATGGCTAGCTTCAGCGAGAGGAGTAGAGCCTCTAAATCAAACATCTGTTTAGGTCGCCTTAAGGTGAGTAATTACCCTCCATTTTCACCCATCTTGGAGTAAATCGAACTATTGGCGATTCTAGTTTGCGACAGATTGAGCAATCCCCTTTAAAGTAGGGGTTTGTGACAATTTTTAATGACCCAGAATGAGGGTTTTCAAAAGGATGGATATGAATCAGCAGCGTCGCGACTTATTGAAATATTCGACGGTATTTGGCCTTATGGCCTCTGCAGGCCTAATCACCTCCGCACAAGCGGAAGAGTGGAATAAAGCAGCGTTTGAGGGTAAGAGTCTGGAAGAGGTATTTAAGGCTTTGGGAACCAACGCTCCAGATAAGTCGGGTGCAGTTGTTATTAATGCGCCTGATATTGCGGAAAACGGCGCAGTAGTTCCTGTCGGCATTACTACCAACTTAAAGGGAGCTCAGTTAGCGATCTTGGTTGAGAAAAATCCAAGCCCATTGGCTGCTCAATTTTTTATTCCAGCCGGCACAGAGCCGCTAGTCACTACTCGCATCAAAATGGCCCAGACTTCAAATGTATACGCATTGGTAAAGGCCGACGGAAATTGGATGATGGCTGTTAAAGAAATCAAAGTGACTCTAGGTGGATGCGGCGGCTAACAAGTTACCTCTCATAAATACAGAGTCATTTAAATAGATAGAAAAAGATAAAGGAACTACGATGGGTGATCCAATGCGCATTCGGGCAGCCGAATCAAGTGGAATTGTGGATGTCAAAATTTTGATGAAGCATGATATGGAATCCGGTCAACGCAAAGATGCGTCCGGAAAATTAATTCCTGCATGGTTCATTTCAACGGTATCGGTCAAGGCGCAAGGGAAGGAAGTGTTCTCTGCAGACTTTGGTTCCGCCATCTCCAAAGATCCATTTTTGAACTTTAAGTACAAAGGAGTCAAGGGCGACAAGTTAGTTGTGAGCTGGGTTGACACTAAAGGCGATAAACGTAGTGATGAAGCGACAGTTTCTTAAGTAGACTATGAGAAAAAATCTTAGCCCTTTCTTTGGGCTGCTTCTAGCAAGTGGGGCGTTATTGTTTGCCCCTTCTGGTTTTGCTCAATCAACTGCAGATGAAATCGCTAAATATCGCCAGATGATTGCCGATGGCAATCCTTCCGAACTCTATGAGGATGCTGGGGCTGAATTATGGAAGAAACCGGCAGGGCCTAAAAATGCCACGCTTGAAAAGTGTAATTTAGGGCTTGGTCCTGGGGTTATCAAAGGTGCCGCAGCACAGTTGCCAAGATATTTTTCTGATACCAATAAAGTGCAGGATTTGGAATCTCGTTTAATCACTTGCATGTCTACCCTACAAGGAATTTCAGCTCAAGAGATTGTGGACGCGCCATTTCAAAAAGGCTTGAAGAAAGACATGGATGCTTTAGTTGCATATGTAGTTACTGCATCCAAAGATCAAAAAATCCAAGTCAGTACGCAACATCCAAAAGAAAAAGAAGCTTACGAATTAGGTAAGCGTGCTTTTTTTTACGAAGGTGGTCCAATGGACTTTTCCTGCGCAACTTGCCATGGGTCTAACGGCAAGAGAATTCGTTTGCAAGATCTCCCTAACCTAACGACCCAAGCGGGAGCAGCTGCAGGGTGGGGCTCTTGGCCTGCCTACCGTGTTTCCAGCGGGCAATTTTGGACCATGGGCTTGCGCTTAAATGATTGCTATCGCCAGCAAAGGCTCCCTTTCCCAATATATGGCTCCGATCTATTAACGGCAGTGTCCATGTATATGGCAGTTAATGCGAATGGTGGCACGATGCAAACTCCAGGCTTGAAACGTTAAGGCCAATGATGATGAAAATAAAATTACTGTTATCGGCTGCGTTTCTCACTACGCTGTCTTTCACTGTCTATGCTCAATCTAATTTTGATGATAAGTTTCAGAAAATGATGTCTGAAGGCTTTAGAGCGGAGGGTATTGCTGGTTTGGATCGCATCAGGCAAGATGAAACACAAAAGTTTTGTTCTGACCCAAAACTGATGAATACTAAGCAGGGTGTGGCCAAGGCGATTGAAATTCAAAAACTGAATATGGCATCTATCGTTCAACCTACCGATAGTAAATATATTGGTGACTGGAAGAGTGGCGAGGCAATTGCTCAAAGTGGCCGCGGGGCAACTTGGACTGATAAACCCGATACTGTAAATGGCGGTGGTTGTTATAACTGTCACGAGATTGATAAAAAAGAAATCTCTTATGGCAATTTAGGTCCAAGCCTTTGGAACTACGGTAAAAACCGCGGATATTCTCAAGAAGTATTGGTTTATACGTGGAATCGGATCAACAACTCAAAGGCATATAGCGCTTGCAGCAATATGCCGCGCTTTGGCCATTTTAAGTTATTGACGCAAGAGCAAATGCAGGATGTGATGGCTTTGCTACTAGACCCCCAGTCTCCCGTTAATCAATAATCTATCCGCATGTCGCTTAATCGCCGGGAATTTATACAGGCCCTAGCCATTGCCTCCGTTGGCGGTATGAGCCTGCAATCTGAATTGGCTTCGGCGCAAGCGCAAGCACGATCTTTTTATGATTTGCCTCGCTTTGGTAATGTGCATTTATTACACTTCACGGATTGCCATGCCCAACTTCTGCCAGTGTATTTTCGTGAGCCTAATGTCAATATTGGGATAGGGCCGCAATCAGGAAAAACACCGCACTTAGTTGGCGATTATTTTTTAAAGGCCAATAAGATTGCATCCGCCACGCGTGATGCTCACGCATTTACCTATTTAGATTTCACGACTGCAGCCCATCAATACGGTCAAATGGGTGGTTTTGCGCATCTATCGACTTTAATCAAACAGTTGAAAGCGTCAAGGCCTGGCGCCTTGCTTTTGGATGGCGGAGATACTTGGCAAGGATCTGGAACTGCACTATGGACCCAGGGCCAGGATATGGTGGATGCCGCCTTGGAGCTTGGTGTAGATGTCATGACCGCTCACTGGGAAATGACTCTGGGTGAGAAGCGGGTAATGGAGATTGTGCAAAATGATTTCCAGAACAAGATTTCATTGATTGCGCAAAACATTACCACCACAGATTTTGGCGATGAAGTTTTTGCGCCATACGTGATACGCGAGATGAATGGGGTGCCAGTAGGAATTATTGGTCAAGCATTTCCTTACACTCCAGTTGCAAACCCAAGATATTTCACGCCAAATTGGACGTTTGGAATACAAGAGCAGAATCTTCAAAAAACAATTGATCAAGTTCGTCAAAAAGGGGTTAAGGCAGTTGTATTGCTATCCCATAATGGTATGGACGTTGATCTCAAGTTAGCCTCCAGAGTCAGGGGTTTGGATGCAATCCTTGGCGGCCATACGCATGACGGTGTTCCGGTGCCAGTAAAAGTAAGAAATGCAGGCGGCATTACTCTGGTTACCAACGCAGGATCAAATGGCAAATTTTTGGGCGTCCTTGATTTTGATGTGAAGGGCGGGAAGGTGGTTGATTTTCGCTACAAACTCCTTCCTGTGTTCTCAAGCCTGATTACGCCGGATGCCAAAATGAGTCAGCTTATTACGAAAATACGTCAACCATTCGAAGCGCGCTTAAATGAAAAGTTGGCGATGACGGAGGATCTTTTGTATCGTCGCGGTAATTTCAACGGCAGCTTTGATCAACTCATTCTGGATGGCCTGATGACGCAAAAGAATGCAGAAATTGCGTTCTCACCCGGCTTCAGGTGGGGTACCTCATTATTGCCTGGTGAAGCAATTACTACAGAGCATCTAATGGATCAGACAGCCATCACTTATCCATACACCACGACTTCTAATATTACCGGCGAAAATATCAAGACCATCTTAGAAGATGTTGCTGATAATTTATTTAACCCTGATCCGTATTATCAACAGGGCGGTGATATGGTTCGGGTTGGCGGCTTGCAATACACCATTGATCCCAACGCCACTATGGGTAAGCGCATCTCTGAAATGAGGCTCAATGGAGCACTTATAGCGGCCGATAAAAACTATCGCGTTGCAGGCTGGGCCCCAGTGAGCGAGGAGGCAAAGGCATTAAATTCAGAGCCAATCTGGGATCTGATGTCTCGGCACTTAAAAGAGGTGAAGTTGATTAAGCCCAAAAAATTAAATCAGCCAATCATCAAGGGTCTTGCTAATAATCCTGGCATTGAAGCTATCAAGCAACCTTAAAAGTAATCGCATAATAAAATGAATCGATCAAATTATTTCTCAAAGTTGATAAAACAGGTTTTGGCCGCAATGACTTTTGCATTTATTGGCATGATTTTTTGTGAGCCTGTCTTAGCCCAAACTAAAGTGGTTTATCACATTGATGATGCTCAGGCACAAGGCTTAAAAGGATTACGTAATATCCGCAATCATCTAGATACTGCACCTCAGACCAAAATTATTGTGGTGACTCATGCGGCAGGAGTGGATCTGCTGATGGAGGGCGCTAAAGATCAGAAGAATAATATTGAATATGGCCCATTAGTGTCGGCACTTAAATCCCGTGGAGTGGTATTTGAGGTCTGTGAAATTACCCTCAAGAACCGTAATCTTAATAAAAATCAATTCCTGATGGATGCTGACTTCACTCCTTCTGGAGTGGTGAAGATTGTTGATCTGCAGTATGTTGATCATTATGCCTATATAAAGCCCTAATTCTTACTGACAGACAAGTAAAATATAAGCATGAATACTGTTGATATTTCCCTTATTAGTCAGCAAGCATTATGGGCGACTTTTGTTGTGACCTTGCTGCTTGGAGCAATTATGCAGCGAACCAGCTTTTGTACTATGGGCGCAATTGCTGATCTATTTGTCATGTCGAATTTATCCAGATTGCGTCAATGGTCCTTAGCTATTGGTGTTGCTATTTTAGGTGTGATGTTGCTGTCATCTTTTGGCTTGATAGATGTTTCAAAGTCCATCTATACCTCTAGCAAGTTAATGTATCTCTCTATTCTGATCGGTAGTACTCTATTTGGATTGGGGATGGTGTTGGCCTCAGGTTGTGGGAGCAAGACGCTGGTTCGAATTGGCGGGGGCAATCTTAAATCGTTAGTGGTATTTTTGGTGCTGGCCCTTGTCGCTTATATGACCTTGCGTGGATTGTTGGCGGTGATTCGCATCAATATGCTGGACGCATTCTTTATCACGCTAAATTCAAATCAAGATCTACCAAGTATCTTGAGCGCTCAGCTTGGACAGAGCCGCTCAAGCTCTCATCTTATGCTTGGTTCAATTATCGGCGGCGCTTTTGTTCTGTTTGCACTTTTGGATAAATCATTTTGGACCGCTAAAAATCTCCTTGCTGGTTTTGGCGTTGGATTGGCGATCTGTGCTGTATGGTGGATCTCTGGCTACTTGGCATTTGTTGCGGAGGATCCCAACACCTTAGAAGAGGTGTTTCTAGCAACCAACTCAGGCAAGATGGAGAGTCTTTCATTCGTAGCTCCTTATGCTTATTCATTGGACTGGCTGATGTTCTACAGCGATACCTCTAAAGTTCTTACTATTGGTATAGTGGCAGTATTGGGTATGGTTTGTGGTTCAGCTGGCGTTGCATTGGTCACAAAAACCTTTCGCTGGGAAACGTTTTTAAACCCAGAAGATACAGCTAACCATTTGGTGGGTGGTGCCTTGATGGGTTTTGGTGGTATTACTGCTTTGGGCTGCACCATTGGGCAGGGGCTAAGCGGAATTTCAACATTGGCGCTCGGATCTTTTTTGGCCATCCCCGGATTTTTCTTGGGGGCTTATTTAGGTCTGCGTTACTTACAGGTACGCCTTGCTTCTAACCCTTGCAGTTAATTTTAGAAATTAATGGATTAAATAATGCAAATTGATTGGTTCTCGTTTACACCCATTCCCTCTTTATTAGGGGGAATGATTCTTGGGGTTGCTGCAGCTCTTTATGTATTACTTCATGGGCGCATCCTGGGAATTAGCGGCATTGTTTCTGGTTTATTGCATCCCAAATTAACGGACACCGCATGGCGTCTTAGTTTGGTTTTGGGCTTGGTATCAGCTCCATTTATTGCAGCACTATTTTTCGGAATATTCCCCGTTGTAGAGATTGAGTCTAATTGGTTTGCGATTATGATTGCAGGCCTTCTAGTTGGCTTTGGTGCGCACTACGGATCTGGCTGTACTAGCGGCCATGGAATTTGTGGCCTTTCTCGCTTATCACCACCTTCACTTGTCGCCACGCTTTTATTTATGTGCGCAGGTTTTTTGACTGTCTTTGTTCTGCGCCATTTGATCGGAGTCTAAGATGAAAAAACATTTTGGCCTTTTGAGTCAGTATGCAATTGGTGTACTTTTTGGTTGGGGTTTAATCATCTCAGGCATGAGTAATCCCCAGAAAGTATTGGGCTTTTTGGATCTAGCAGGTCTTTGGGATCCATCCTTAATGTTTGTAATGTTGGGTGCAGTAATGGTCGGGCTTGGCGGGTTTTATGTGGTCAGCAAGAGGACCGAAGCGTTTTTTGGTGGCGCCTTGCATATCCCAACCCGTAGAGATATTACGAAGCCCCTCATTATTGGCAGCCTCATTTTTGGTGCGGGCTGGGGAATTGCTGGCTTTTGCCCTGGTCCAGCCTTGGTTGCCTTGGGTGCTGGGCACCTGAAGGCCTTGGTATTTGTTGTCGCCATGCTTGTGGGTATGGAAATAAGCGAACGCTTCTTCTCGGCTCATAAAAAGGCTTCCAGCTAAGTTCGATAAGCCTGATTTAAAATCAAACCTATTACTTCATTATTCAATGTAGAGGGTTTCATGAGTCTTCCTATTTCTTGTCATAACGATCAGTTCGGGACAATTGGTCAAATTGAGCCAAGCCATTTGGCTGAAATTGCGGCACAAGGTTATAAGAGCGTGATTAATAACCGTCCTGATGGTGAGGGTGGCCCGGATCAGCCAACTAGTGCCAGCATTCAAGCTGAAGCAGAGAAGTTGGGCTTAAATTACGCCCACCTACCAGTTGTACCTAGTGCAATCAATGTTGATCAAGTAAGAGAGATGGCTCGTTTATTGAGGACCATGCCCGGACCAGTATTAGCATTTTGTCGCTCTGGTGCGCGCTCTACGAATCTGTATCAACTTGCATTGCAAGTGAAATAGTAGGTTACTGACCCGCATGCGCATCACCATCCCCGAAGACAGAAAGCTAGTTCATGAAATGATCATGCCCATTCGTTGGGGTGATATGGATGCGTATGGACATGTCAACAACACCGTGTACTTTCGGTATATGGAGCAAGCTCGCTGTGAATGGATCACATCTTTGGGTTATGACGTCGCTCCTGGTCGCGAGTCCATGTTGATGATTAATGGCTTTTGTAATTTCTTTCAACAGCTCACTTATCCAGGTGAATTAATCCTGAAGACTTCCATTGGCGCTATTGGTAGAACAAGCCTGGATCTATATACCAGTATGGCTTTAACTACAGCCCCTGAAATAGAGGCTGCTATCGGTGGTGCAACGATGGTTTGGGTAGACCTCACCACGAATAAGTCAGCGCCTTGGCCTGAGCATGTTTTGCAACAGTTGCGCTAGTCCCTCGTGCAGCCGATTAATCCTCATATCTTAAGATCTGATCAATTTTTATCTGAGCTAGATCAGTTTGATCTTGTGATTGATGTCAGGTCGCCAGCTGAATTTGCCCTTGATCATATTCCGGGTGCGGTAAATTACCCCGTTCTGAATAATGATGAGCGCGCCACCATTGGAACGCTCTATAAACAAGAGTCTCCTTTTGCAGCTAAAAAATTGGGGGCAGCTTTAGTCTCTAAGAATATTGCTGCGCACTTAGAAAATCATTTTCTGGAACTCCCACGTGAGTGGCGCCCATTAATTTATTGCTGGCGCGGTGGTGAACGTAGTGGGGCGTTTACCCATATTCTCAACCGGATTGGCTGGAAAGCCAAGCAACTCGAGGGCGGGTACCAGGGCTTCAGAAGAACCGTGATTGATGGTCTTGATCACGCTGCAACCCAATTTACATTCCAGGTGATTTGTGGAATGACGGGTAGCGGCAAAACAAAAGTGTTGCAAGAGATCGGTGCCCTAGGTGCTCAGATTCTGGATCTAGAAGGCTTGGCCGTGCACCGTGGATCCGTACTGGGTAATGAGCCTAATATCGAGCAGCCATCCCAAAAAGGCTTTGAGACTGCGCTCTGGAATGCGTTTCGTTTGCTCGATTCAGCTAAGCCTGTATTTGTGGAGTCTGAAAGCAAGAAGGTCGGCGGATTGCATGTACCTGATGCTTTGATGGAAAAAATTCGCAATGGTAGCTGTATTGAGCTTCGATCCAGTGCACAGACTCGCGTCTCTTGGTTGATTCGTGAATATCACCACTTCTTAACCGATACCGATAATTTCAAACAGAAACTGGCTTTGCTTACTGCGCATTATGGGAAAGTACAGATCACCAAATGGAATGAAGCCATTGATGCGGGTAATTTTCCGGAGTTAGTGGAAGAGTTATTGGTAAAGCACTACGACCCTTCATATCAATCTTCGATCGTACGCAATTTTCCTCAATACAAGATTGAAAATTTTGTACAGCTGGAAAATGACGGTGACGAAGCCTTTTCCAAAGCAGCAAAAGCTATCCTTGCTAATTAAGATAAGAGTAATTTAGAGAAGTTTACTTACAAATTGTTCCAGTTGAGCAGGTGGAAGCGCGCCGCTAACTCGATTAACTTCGGCCCCATTCTTAAAGCTCGCTAGCGTTGGTATTGATCGAATGGAAAATTCTTGCCCGATGCCAGGGTTGGCTTCAGTATCTAGCTTAATATGAAGAACCTGTTCTCCATGCTTTGCCGCACTTGCCTGATAGGTAGGCGCGAACATTCTGCAAGGGCCACACCATGGAGCCCAAAAATCAACAATGACAGGTATCTTGCTTTGATTCAGGATTTCATTAAAGCTTGCTTGATCTGCATCAATAGGCCCAAGCAATAGGCTGGCTTTGCATACCCCGCAGATGGGGTTTTCGTTAACGCGATTTAGAGGTAAGCGGTTGAATTTATGGCAATTAGGGCACTTGATAAGCATATTTTTAACTTTCATAAAGTTAAATTACAGTTTGGAAAAATAACTCGCATTACCGATTCATACATTATATAATAAAATATAATGAAAAAGTAATACTCAAAAGGAAAAAATGAAAACTGCCCATGATCTCGTTGCAGCAGCCAAATCTTCTATTAAAGAAGTTTCGTTAGAAGAGGCCTCACAGGCCATTCAAGAAGCGGATATATTATTGGATGTCCGCGAGGCTGATGAATACGCCAATGGCCATATTCCAGGTGCGACCCATATTTCTCGAGGCCTACTTGAATTTAAGCTAAGCAATGATCCTAATCTGAGTGCCAGGGACCTCAAAATAGTTTTGTATTGCAAAAATGGTGGCAGAGCTGCGTTAGCCTCAAAATCACTTCACGACATGGGATATAGGCAAGTTCAATCCATTTCGGGCGGATTTGACGCATGGGCAGAAGCTGGCAATCCGATTGCTAAGCCTGAGTCAATCAGATTTGAGTAATTAATTTCAAAAAATTATCATTCTTTATAGGAGTTCCTCATGAGCGGCAGTCCATCCGTAAGACTCAAGCAGCAGGCTGACTATCAGTTTGCAATTTATTACAACGAAGAAAAAGCTCCCATCATGGGGGATGAGCCGCCTCCTTTGGGTAAATCGGAGGGTGCAACCCCATCGCAATTGCTCATTGCTGCGGTAGCTAACTGCCTTTCGGATTCCTTGCTCTTTGCTTTAAGAAAATTTAAACAAAGTCCAGAGCCAATTGAAACTTTAGCTACCTGTGATATGGGGCGTAACGCACAGAGTCGTCTGCGCATACTATCCATTAAGGTTGAAATCCATATTGGAGTACCTGGAGAATCATTAGAGAATTTAGATCGGGTCTTGGCTCAATTTCAAGAATTCTGCACGGTTTCATCAAGCGTTAGCGCAGGCATTCCGGTAAATGTGTTGGTGATTGATAGTTTAAATAAGCAGTTATATCCCACGATATAGGCAATGTTTTTTTGATTTCAATCAAATAATCATTTTTCAAAAGACCTATAGTTAATCAACTGGAGGGAAAAAATGAAAATGCTTGTTGAGCTATTTGGATCGTTTGCTGGTCAGCTAAGTTTGGCTGTTATTCTATTTATGATTGGCATGGTAATTTTCTTCGTCCGCCTATTTATCAAGAAGAGCGCTGTAGGCGGTGAGTAATGGTTGCTCGCTTCATTTGCCAATAAACAAAAAGCCCTGGAAGATTGCTCCAGGGCTTTTGTGTTTGTAGCTGTCTACATTTAGCTAAAAGCTTGAATACCCGTTTGCGCACGACCTAGAATCAAGGCGTGAATATCGTGAGTACCTTCATAGGTATTGACTACCTCAAGGTTCAGCATGTGACGCACAACACCATACTCATCGGAGATACCGTTGCCACCATGCATATCGCGTGCCATACGCGCGATATCCAAAGACTTGCCGCAAGAGTTGCGTTTCATGATGGAGGTGATTTCTGGAGCTGCAATACCTTCGTCTTTCATACGACCTAAACGTAGACAGCCCTGGAGCCCCAGAGTAATTTCGGTTTGCATATCTGCCAATTTTTTCTGAATCAATTGATTGGCTGCAAGTGGCTTACCAAACTGTTTGCGGTCCATGGTGTACTGGCGAGCAGCATACCAACACCATTCAGCGGCGCCTAGTGCACCCCAAGCAATGCCGTAGCGTGCTGAGTTCAAGCAGGTGAAGGGGCCTTTGAGGCCTTCAATTTCGGGAAATTCATTTTCTGCCGGTACAAATACTTCGTCCATGACGATTTCGCCAGTGATGGAGGCACGTAGACCCATCTTGCCACTAATTTTCGGGGCGCCTAAGCCCTTCATGCCTTTTTCTAGGATGTAACCGCGAATGATGCCTTCATCATTTTTCGCCCACACTACAAATACATCGGCAATCGGAGAGTTGGAGATCCACATCTTCGAACCTGTTAATGAAAATCCGCCAGGCACTTTCTTGGCACGGGTAATCATGCCGCCTGCATCAGAGCCATAGTTTGGCTCCGTTAAACCAAAGCAACCAATCCATTCGCCGCTCGCTAATTTAGGGAGGTACTTTTGTTTTTGCGCTTCGCTACCAAATTCATTGATAGGAACCATGACTAGAGATGACTGCACGCTCATCATAGAGCGATAGCCAGAATCCACGCGCTCAATCTCGCGCGCAATTAAGCCGTAAGAGACATAGTTCAAGTTAGCCCCACCGTACTGCTCAGGAATCGTGATGCCTAAGAGACCAAGCTCACCCATTTCGCGGAAGATGGCTGGGTCGGTTGTTTCGTTGCGATAAGCATCGTGAATGCGGGGCATCAGGCGCCCTTGAGCGTATTCAGCAGCTGCATCACGAATCATGCGCTCCTCTTCGGTTAGCTGGGTATCCAGAAGAAGGGGGTCCGCCCAGTTAAAGCTGGCCTTACTTTTACTCATTGCTTTGGCATCCTATATTTCATTTTGTCTTGATTTTTAACTGCTTCCTGCGAATTTTCAGGAATGCAGATATTCTTATTTCTATTATCCATTTTTCTGGACTTATGGACTCGCCTAAACCTCGCCACCGCTATTACGACCTGATTTTGGCTGCCTTTGTGGTGGTCTTGCTTTGCTCGAACTTCATTGGGGCCGGTAAAGCAGCCGTGGTTGATTTACCTTACTTCGGGTCGGTACCATTTGGCGCGGGCATTTTGTTCTTCCCTATTTCCTATTTCTTCGGCGATATTTTGACTGAGGTCTATGGCTATGCCTATGACCGTAGAGCGGTTTGGACTGGATTTGCTGCGCTTGCATTTGCGGCAATCATGGCGCAGATAGTGATTGCTTTGCCGGTGGCGCCAGGCGCTTATATGTCTAATTATCAGCAGGGGCTAGAGACTGTCTTTGGAAACTCATGGCGTATCGCCTTAGCTTCCATGCTCTCCTTTTGGTGCGGCAGTCTGGTGAATAGCTATGTTCTGGCGAAGATGAAAATCATGACCCAAGGGCGCTTTCTCTGGATGCGCACTATTGGCTCGACAGCGGTAGGGGAGTTAGTCGACTCTTCTTTCTTCTATATGTTGGCGTTCTATGGCATTTGGCCAACCCATGAAGTCATTCAGGTAGCGCTTGCCCAATATGTCCTCAAGACTACTTGGGAGGTTCTGGCAACCCCCATGACCTATTGGGTTGTGAACTTCCTCAAGCGCAAGGAAAACGAGGATTTTTACGATATTCGTACGAATTTCACCCCATTTAGGGTCAAAGTCTAAGCAAGACTAAGGGCTTCCTGCCAACAAAGACCTCTAAGCCGTTAAAATAACGGTCTTTGCCCCCAATTCGGGGGTAACTATCCAATTGAATTTCAGAAAGCTAGAAAACATCCGTGCTGTCAGCATCTAATATCACCATGCAGTTTGGGGCAAAGCCTCTATTTGAAAACATTTCCGTGAAGTTTGGCGGCGGTAATCGCTATGGCCTGATTGGCGCAAATGGTTGCGGTAAATCCACCTTCATGAAAATTTTAGGTGGCGAGCTAGAGCCAACGAGCGGTAATGTGAGCTTGGATCCTGGTATTCGTTTGGGTAAGTTGCGTCAAGATCAATTTGCTTACGAGGATGTGCGCGTACTCGACGTCGTGATGATGGGTCACGAAGAGATGTGGAAGGCTGCAGCTGAACGCGATGCTATCTACGCCAATCCAGATGCTACTGATGAAGATTACATGAAGGCTGCTGAGCTTGAGGGTAAGTACGCCGAATACGGTGGCTACACCGCAGAAGCAAAAGCGGGTGAGTTGTTGTTAGGTATTGGCATTCCTATTGACCAACACAATGGTCCGATGAGCAACGTTGCACCAGGTTGGAAGCTGCGTGTATTGCTAGCGCAAGCATTGTTCTCCGATCCAGATGTATTACTGCTCGATGAGCCAACGAATAACTTGGATATTCACTCCATTCATTGGCTTGAAGACATCCTCAATCAAATTAAGAGCACCATCGTCATCATTTCCCATGACCGTCACTTCCTCAATGAAGTCTGTACGCATATGGCCGATATGGACTATGGAACCCTAAAGGTTTATCCAGGCAACTACGACTCTTACATGCTGGCTTCTGTTCAGGCAAGAACACAGCAGCTCAGCAATAACGTGAAAGCCAAAGAAAAAATTGCTGAATTAGCAGCTTTCGTGGCTCGCTTCTCTGCAAATGCTTCTAAAGCTCGTCAAGCGACTTCACGTCAGAGGCAGCTGGAGAAGATTGAGATTGTTGAGGTAAAGCCTTCTTCACGTCAGAACCCATTTATTCGTTTTGATACTGAGAAAAAATTACACAATATGGCAGTAGAGTGCAACGCACTGACAAAAGCCTTTGACAGAACCATTTTCAAAAACTTCAAGCTTGGCGTTCGCGCTGGCGAAAAGATTGCCATCATCGGTCAAAACGGCGCTGGTAAGACAACATTACTAAAAACCATTCTGAGCAAGCGCTTTGACGGCATTGCTGCGGATAGTGGTGATGTGAAGTGGGCTGAGAATGCTAACGTCGGTGTAATGCCTCAAGACAACACCGAGATGTTTGCTAAAGATGAGTTGCTCATGGACTGGATGAATTGGTGGCGTAATACTGGTGACGATGACCAAGTCATCCGTGGCACATTAGGCCGCCTTTTATTCTCTGGTGACGATATTGGCAAGTCTGTCAAAGTTCTATCTGGTGGTGAAAAGGGTCGCATGATCTGGGGCAAACTCATGCTCCAAAAATACAACGTCCTGGCAATGGATGAGCCAACCAACCACATGGATATGGAATCGATTGAGAGTTTACAAATCGCTCTTGAGAAATTCGATGGGACTTTGATTTTCGTATCCCATGACCGCGAGTTCGTATCCGCATTAGCTAATCGCATCTTGGAAGTAAAGATGGATGGCACGGTGGTAGATTACTCTGGTACTTACGAAGAGTACCTACGTAGCCAAGAGTTGGCTGGTTAATTAAGGCCCAGTTGTAAAGCTGGCAATAAAAAAATAAGCCCCTAAGCGGGCTTATTTTCTTTGGCTTGTCTCTGGAAGCGGGTTGCAGTACCTTCTGCACGAATGCGTTTCCATACGGAATCTTTTTCTTCTTGAGAAAAGAATACCCAATTACTCACTTCACCTAAGGTGCGACCACAACCTTGGCAGATCTCGTCGTATAGTGTGGTGCAAACACCAATGCAAGGCGAGTCAGAGTCTGCATCCCCAGTGGATAGGGAATGGGAGCCATCTTGCACAATAGATTTGGTGTCTTCAGAATTCATGGCTGTACTTTAGACGATTTCAAAGGACTGTGCTCGGCCAGCTCATCAACATAAGCTCCGATTCCTTGGTGTTCACGATCTAGGAAGTGTTGTACGGCTTTGGCAAACTGAGGATCCGCAATGAAATGGGCGGATTGAATGGTGGTGGGCAAGAAGCCGCGCGCCATCTTGTGTTCACCTTGTGCACCACCTTCAAAGGTTTGAATCTGATTAGAGATGCAATATTGAATTGCTTGATAGTAGGCGGTTTCAAAGTGCAAGCAGGGCACGTGTTCGATTGCACCCCAATATCTGCCATAAGCCTTAGAGCTTGTGGGGTCAACAACTAGTAGCGACGCAGCGATTGGGTTGCCATTGCGCTCAGCAATGATGAGATGTAAGTTTTCAGGCAGGCGATGCGCCCATAATTTCAAGAATGTCTCATTAAGATAGGGGCTGGATCCATGCTCTAAGTAAGTGTTTTCGTAACAGCGATAAAAGAATTCCCAATCAGCATTGGTTGAAGATATTCCTGGGACATGTCTAAAAGTAATTAGCTCTCTCGATACCTGTTCTCGTTCGCGTCGAATATTCTTGCGACGCTTCATAGTGAGGGCTGCTAAAAATTGTTCGAAATTCTCAAAGCCCTGGTTATGCCAATGAAATTGCACCGAGTCTCGCAACATGAAGCCTTGGTCCTTGAGTCCCTTTGCTTCTGAGTCATGGGGAAATATGACATGTGCTGAAGATAGATTATTTTGCACAACCAAAGTCTTCAAACCTGCAATCAATTGTTTTTGCACTAAATCAGCATCTACATTTCTGGCGCTCAAAATCCTTGAGCCTTGAACTGGTGTAAACGGAATGGCGCAAAGCGCTTTCGGAAAATACTGCATACCTTGTTGCTCATAGGCCTGCGCCCAAGACCAGTCGAAGACAAATTCTCCGTAGGAGTGTTGCTTCAAATATAGGGGTATTGCGCCAATGAGCTGATCGCCATCTTTTAGAAGTAGGTGAGCCACTTGCCAACCAGTATTAGCTCCAACGCAGCCAGTTACCTCTAGCGCACTAAGAAACTCATGGCGAAGAAAGGGGCCTGCATCTGAGGGAAGAAGAGCATTCCACTCCTCTGAGGTGATATCGCTAAGGCGATCAACTATTTCTAATTGCAATGAATCGGGCTCTGCCACGATTAACGCTGAATGAGCTCTATTTTGTAACCATCGGGATCGGTAACGAATGCAATGATGGTGTCACCTCCAGCTACAGGACCAGCCTCACGGGTCACATTGCCACCGACCGCCTTGATGGCGGCACAAGCAGCATAGGCATCCGGAACCTCAATAGCAATATGTCCATAGGCCGTGCCTAGGTCATAGGATTGAACGCCATGGTTGTAAGTCAGTTCAATCTCCGACTGGCCATCACCATTCCCTTTACCGAAACCCACAAAAGCCAGTGAATATTTTTGTTCAGGACGTTCAGTCGTGCGCAGTAAATTCATGCCCAAAACTTTGGTGTAGAAATCAATCGAGCGATTTAGGTCGCCGACGCGAAGCATAGTGTGTAGGATCATCATGGGTTAAATATAACGCTATTTATTTAATCGTGTTGAGATGAAAAACCCCGGCATGAAACCGGGGTTTGTTGTATTGCATTTATTTACATGGATGCATAGTTTGGACCGCCACCGCCTTCTGGTGTAACCCAGACGATATTTTGAGTGGGATCTTTAATGTCGCAAGTTTTGCAATGCACGCAGTTTTGCGAATTGATTTGTAAACGAGGCTTGCCATCTGTCTCCACAAACTCATATACGCCAGCAGGGCAGTAACGTTGCTCTGGACCCGCATAGGTTTTGAGGTTGATATCTACCGGTACAGAATCATTCTTCAAAGTTAAATGAATCGGTTGATTCTCAGCATGATTGGTATTGGAGATAAAGACCGAGGAGAGACGATCAAACGTAATCTTGCCATCTGGTTTAGGGTAGTCAATGGGCTTGTGTTGCGCTGCGGGCTCTAGGCATTCATGGTCGGCGTGTTTTAGATGCACGGTCCATGGTATGTTGCCACCTAAAATCTTTTGTTCCAATCCCACCATCAGCGTGCCAACATAAAGGCCTTTTGACATCCATGGCTTGAAGTTGCGGGCTTGAGTGAGTTCTGTATGTAACCAACTATTTTGGAATGCCGTTGGGTATGCGGACAAAACATCCTCAGAGCGATTCTCATTGATTGCGGCAACTGCTGCTTCAGCAGCAAGCATGCCGGTCTTAATCGCCGCATGACTTCCTTTGATTCGCGATGCATTGAGAAATCCGGCATCACAACCGATGAGCGCGCCGCCAGGAAATACGGTCTTAGGAAGGCTATTTAAACCGCCGGCCGTGAGTGCGCGTGCGCCGTAAGAAATGCGTTTTCCACCTTCAAACGTTTCCCGAATCTTGGGGTGCAATTTATAGCGTTGGAATTCTTCAAAAGGAGAGAGGTAGGGATTCTTATAAGACAGGCCAACTACTAAACCAACAGCAACCCTGTTATCACCTAAGTGATAAAGGAATGAGCCACCATAGGTATCACTTTCTAGTGGCCAGCCTGCGGTGTGCACTACTAGTCCAGGCTTGCTCTTGGAGGGCTCAACCTCCCAAAGCTCTTTAATACCGATGCCATAGCTTTGTGGGTCTGCCTCTTTATCTAATGCAAACTTAGCAATCAGTTGTTTGCCAAGATGGCCGCGCGCCCCCTCAGCAAAGAGAGTGTATTTGCCACATAATTCCATACCAAGTTGGAATTGATCCGTTGGATTGCCTTCTTTATCCAAACCCATTGATCCAGTGATGACACCGCGCACTGCGCCTTTCTCGTTATAGAGAATCTCTGCCGCTGGAAAGCCGGGGAAAATTTCAACACCGAGATTCTCGGCTTGTTGTCCCAGCCAACGGGTCACGTTAGCAAGACTGACAATATAGTTGCCTTCATTCTTAAAGCAGTGCGGCAACATCCAGTTTGGAACTTGGTATGAGTTATCGCTGGTTAAGAATAGAAATTGATCTTGCGTGACTGGGGTATCAAGTGGGGCACCCAATTCTTTCCAGCCTGGGAATAATTCAGTAAGTGCTTTGGGGTCCATCACGGCACCAGAAAGTATGTGAGCGCCGATTTCAGAACCCTTTTCCAGAACGCAAACGCTGATTTCTTTTCCTGAGGAGCTGGCTAATTGTTTGGCCTTAATAGCGGCCGATAATCCTGCTGGACCACCCCCGACAATGACAAGGTCATAGTCCATCGAGTCCCTGGGACCATATTGCTCTACCAACTCTGCAGAATTCATTCAATTTCTCCGAAATTTCTTTAAAAATGGGGCATTTAAGCCCTGTTAGTTTAGTTCTAAGTGACAAAAACCGATTTAGTGCCAAGACCGCCTAGCCCCGGGCGTCTTAAGCGTTATGATTGCTTTTTTACCCATTTTGGCAATATTAGGACAAAAGTTATGAATAAAACTTACCCATCGGCAGTGGATGCCTTGCGGGATATCTTAAAAGACGGACAAAAATTAGCTGTTGGCGGTTTTGGTCTTTGTGGCATTCCTGAGGCTTTAATTCAGGCCGTAAAGGATCTGGGCGTCCAGAACCTAACCGCAATCGCTAATAACGCTGGAGTTGACGGCTTTGGTTTGGGTTTATTGCTCAATTCGCGTCAGGTAAAGAAAATGGTTGCTTCATACGTTGGCGAGAACAAAGAATTTGAACGTCAGTATTTGGCTGGTGAATTGGAGTTGGAATTTACACCGCAAGGAACTTTGGCTGAAAAATTGCGTGCTGGTGGTTGTGGTATTCCTGCTTTTTATACTAAAACTGGCGTTGGTACTTTGGTTGCCGAAGGTAAAGAAGAAAAAGAATTCGATGGCGAGAAATACATCATGGAGCGTTCAATCGTTTCAGATATCTCTTTAGTAAAAGCTTGGAAGGCAGATAAGTCTGGTAACTTAGTCTATCGCTACACGGCACGAAACTTCAATCCAGTAGTGGCTATGGCTGGCAAGATCACCGTTGCAGAAGTAGAAGAGATTGTTGAGAACGGCAAACTCCATCCTGATGAGATTCATACGCCTGGTATTTATGTCCACCGTTTGGTGCTGCATAAAACACCAGAAAAGCGCATTGAACAGCGCACTATGACTGCAACAGCGTAATTCCCAGAACAGCAATAGAACAGAATACTTAGGAAGATCGAAATGCCTTGGACTAGAGATGAGATGGCGGCGCGTGCTGCTAAAGAATTAAAAGACGGTTACTACGTAAACTTGGGCATTGGTATGCCCACTTTGGTAGCGAACCATGTGCCGAAAGATATGGAAGTATGGCTTCAGTCTGAAAATGGTTTATTGGGTATCGGACCATTTCCAACAGAAGAAACAATTGATGCAGACTTAATCAATGCCGGTAAGCAAACGATTACAACTTTGCCTGGTTCATCCATTTTTTCTTCTGCCGATTCATTTGGAATGATTCGTGGTGGAAAAATTAATATTGCGATCTTGGGTGCAATGCAAGTAAGTGAGCATGGTGACTTGGCCAACTGGATGATTCCAGGAAAAATGGTCAAGGGCATGGGCGGTGCAATGGATTTGGTTGCTGGTGTTAAACATGTGGTGGTATTGATGGAACACGTTGCCAAGAAAAAAGATGGCACTGAAGAGCTCAAAATTTTGCCTCATTGCACATTACCTTTGACAGGTGTGGGCGTTATTAGCCAGATCATTACAGATCTTTGTGTGCTTGACATCACCCCCAAGGGTTTGAAGTTAACTGAATTGGCTCCAGGCGTGACTAAGGAAGAAGTTATCGCTAAAACAGGAGCCCCTGTTGATACAACAGGTTTCTAATCAGCGTCATCAATTAATGGAATAATGGGTTCACCATGTCGGGCTCCCATCATTTCCATTCGAAGCCATCTAAACCCCAGAATCAATCTGGGGCAGATCCTTCCCTACATGCCCATAAGAAGGGTGATGCACGGCACACCCATAGCAAGCAAGCCTCCAATCAAAACCTACTGTTAATTGCCTTAGTACTGACTTTAGGCTTTTCAGGGGTTGAGGGCGCTGCCGCTTATTTCGCTAATTCATTGGCGCTGATTTCTGATGCTGGTCACATGGTGACTGATGCTGCTGCTTTGGGCTTAGCTCTCTTAGCTCAAATCATTTCCCGTCGCCCACCATCTCCAAAGCATTCATTTGGTTTTGGGCGTGCTGAAGCGCTAGCAGCATTTGTTAATAGCATTGCGATGCTAGCTTTGGTGTTATGGATCGTCATCGAGGCTGTCAGTCGTTTTGCTAATCCACATAAGGTGGACGGTTTGACTGTTACGGTTGTAGCTGCAATTGGGCTTCTGATGAATATCGTTGTGGCATGGGTTTTGTCTCGCGATAAGCAAAGCGTCAATACCCGTGCAGCACTAGTCCATGTCATGGGTGATCTATTGGGTTCGGTTGCGGCATTAATTGCCGGTGTCGTGATTCAGCTTACCGGCTGGATGCCTATCGATGCCATTCTCTCTATTCTGGTATCACTGCTCATTCTGAAGTCCACCATCTCAATTCTGCATGAGTCTTATCACTTCCTGATGGAAGGCGTGCCTCTACATATTGATTACTTACAAGTAGGTACTGATTTAAGAAATATTCCAGGCGTACTCGCGGTGCATGATTTGCACGTCTGGGAAATGACCCCTAGCTTCCCAGCCTTGATTGGCCATATTGAAATCGCTGAGATGCAGAAGTGGCCAGAAATAATGGCCAGAATCAATACGATGCTTTTGGATAAGCACGGCATTGATCATGTGACCTTGCAGCCTGAAGAGGTTGGTGATGATCACGATCATGAGCATGATCATCTACATCATGAAATTCATAATGAAGCTCAAGCAGCAAATGTATTTCATGATGGCGCAACGTTTTATGTAGAGTGCACTAGCGGTGATTCAACTCATCGTATGGCCTATCACGCTTGGGGAAACCCTGGCAACAAAGTATTGCTCTGTGTTCACGGCCTAACAAGACGGGGTAGCGACTTTAAGAAGCTTGCACAGGCAATGTGCAAAGACTATTACGTGGTTTGTCCGGATGTAGTTGGTAGGGGTGAGTCTGATCGCTTAAGCAATCCAATGCTCTATGCCGTGCCTCAGTACGTTGCTGATATTGCTGCGTTAGTTAAGAAGCTTGGCGTTGCACAAGTAGATTGGCTGGGAACTTCTATGGGTGGCTTGATTGGCATGGTGTATGCCGCAATGCCAAACTCACCCATACGGAGAATGATCATCAATGATGTGGGTCCTAAGATTGAGCCAGAGGCAATTAAACGCCTAGGTTCATACGTTGGTCAGCCATTTGCTTTTTCAGATCGCTCTGAAGCACTTCAACGCTTAAATGAAATTTGCGCCACTTTTGGCGAGCACACTCCTGAAGAGTGGGAAATTTATAACGGCCCTATGCTGATTCAGAAAGATGGTAAATGGATCATGCATTACGACCCAGATATCTCAGTGCCGTTTGCATCAGTAAACCCCATCATGGCTAAAGCAGGTGAGATGGCGATGTGGCATGCATTCAAACAAATCCATATTCCGATGTTGATCGTGCGAGGCGATAACTCTGACTTGCTTTCCGCTGCTACGGTTGCCCAGATGTGTAAAGTCAATCCTTATGCGCGCAGTATTGAGATTCCCAATGTGGGACATGCACCCGCGTTTGTGAAACCCGAGCAGATTGCTTTAGCAAAAGAATTCTTCAGTTAATTAGTTCTTAATCACCGCTTATTGCCAATGGCAAATGTCCCCAGCAAATCGACAAAAGAGTCAGTATTCGTAGATGCCTGGTATGGTGAGCCGGCAGAATTGCACGCAGCCGGCGTATTACAAGTATTGCAGTCTCTTAATCTAGATGAGGCGACATTAACTGCTGCCAGCAATATTGCCCGCACCCATGGCAAAGAAGCCCTCATCAAACTCATTGGCGAAGAGTCCGCGAAACTGCTCATTGGATATCGCGGCTTACGACAAGCCCAAGCAAAGTTGGTTCGTGATGATGGTGGCTTAAGTGTTACTGGCCAAGAAGAAATGTTGCGCAAAATGCTTTTGGCATTTGGTGATGATTTGCGGGTAGTTCTGATTTATCTTGCCTCCCGTCTGCAGACATTGCGCTGGATTACACAAGAGAAGATCGAGATGCCTGCAGCTTGGGCTCAAGAAATCTTGAGTATCGATGCCTCACTAGCCAATCGATTGGGTATTTGGCAAATGAAGTGGGAGATGGAGGACTTAGCATTTCGAGCGCTCTCACCGCAGACTTATCGTGATATTGCGAAGATGCTGGATGCTAAACGCATTGAGCGCCAATCATTCATCGACCAAGTCGTCTTGCAATTACAGCAAGAATTAAAGACTGCGCAGATTGAGGGCGAGGTACTTGGAAGACCAAAACATATTTACAGCATCTGGAAAAAGATGGAAGGTAAATCATTAGACTTTGCCAATCTTTATGATGTCAGAGCATTTCGGGTATTAGTCGCCGATGTCAAATCTTGCTACGCTGTATTAGGCATCGTGCACAACGTCTGGCAGCCGGTGCCAAGAGAGTTTGATGATTACATCGCGCGCCCGAAGCCTAACGGTTATCAATCGCTGCATACAGTAGTGATGAACGAAGACGGTACCGCATTTGAGATTCAGGTGCGCACACAAGAAATGCATCAGCAGGCGGAGTATGGTTTAGCTGCGCATTGGCGCTACAAAGAGGGTGCTTATGCGGGTATGGCCACACCCCCAAATCCTGCCAAAACAAACAAGCCAAGTGTTACTCACCAGCAAGGCACGCATAGCGCAGAGGTTGCTTATGAAAGGCAAATCGCTTGGGCTCGCCAGCTTATCTCTTGGAAAGAGGATGCTTGGGAGCAGCTTAAGCACCATGAGATTGACGACCATATTTATGTTCTTACGCCTTTAGGGAAAGTGATTTCTTTAGAGAAGGGCTCAACGCCAATTGACTTTGCTTATGCGGTTCACACTAACCTTGGTCATCGTTGCCGGGGTGCACGTATAGATGGTGCAATGGTTCCGCTAGAGACTGCATTGAAGAATGGCCAAACGATCGAGATTATTGCTGTCAAGCACGGTGGCCCATCACGCGATTGGATTAGCCCTGATAAGCACTATGTACGCTCACAAAGAGCACGCCAACGAGTGCGTGCTTGGTTTAATGCACTTGATGATGAAGAGGCTGGACAATCTGGAAAATCTGTAGAGGGTAAAGCTGAAGCAATTCCCGAGCTAAAGACTCTACCCACAACACCTGAAATCGTTTTACGCAACAGCACTCATAAAGCAGGGCGAGGTGGCGATGTTTTGGTCGTTGGCGTGGATTCATTATTGACCCAGTTGGCGCGTTGCTGCCGGCCCGTTCCACCAGACTCGATTGCGGGATTTGTGACCCAAGGTAGAGGTATTTCAATTCACCGTCGCTCATGCAAAACCTTTAGAGGTTTGCTGGAGAGGGCGCCTGAGCGGGTCATTCAAACGGCTTGGACTGCTTCTGCTGCTGATTCTGTGGTCAATCAAGAGCAAAAACGCGTCTTTCCAGCTGATTTGGTGGTGACTGGCTTAGATCGCCCACAGTTAATGCGGGAGCTCTTTGAAATTCTAACTAGGCAGGGGGTGCATGTGATCGATTTGCGTAAATCAGCCAAAAAAGGTCTTGCCCAGATCCTTTTAACGATTGAGGTGAAGGATTCTGAAGTGCTGCGAGTCGTGCAAAACAGCCTAGAAGAGGTCAAAGGGGTCACCCAAGTGCGCCGCCGGTGATAAACTCTATGGCTGTATAGGCTCGTAGCTCAGCTGGTTAGAGCACCACCTTGACATGGTGGGGGTCGTTGGTTCGAGTCCAATCGAGCCTACCAACGAATAAGACCCGAAAGAAGTGCTAATCATGGCTTCAAAGAGGCGCGGATGCCCCAAAGCTACCGCGCTTTCTTTTTGGGAAAGATGTCAGTAATGAAGTTCAGTAAATAAGATGGGGTCATCATGCTTGTAGTTACTCTGCCCGATGGATCAAAACGTGAGTTTGAGGCACCAGTTCGCGTAGCGGATGTTGCTCAAAGCATCGGTAGTGGTCTTGCAAAAGCTGCTTTAGGCGGCATCGTCGATGGCAAGATGGTTGATACCAGTTTTGTGATTGATAAAGACAGTCAATTAGCCATCATCACTGACAAAAGTCCTGAGGCGCTTGAAATTGTGCGTCACTCTACAGCGCACTTATTAGCTTATGCTGTAAAAGAATTATTTCCAGAAGCACAAGTCACTATTGGTCCAGTAATCGAGAATGGTTTTTACTATGACTTCTCTTATCACCGCCCATTTACTCCGGATGACTTAGTCGCTTTAGAAAAGAAAATGACTGAGCTCGCTAAAAAAGATGAGCCAGTGACTCGTACCGTAATGCCGCGCGATGACGCTGTCGAGTTTTTTAAGAAGCAAGGCGAAAACTACAAAGCAGAATTGATTGCCAGCATTCCACAGGGTGAGGATGTTTCTTTATATGCCGAAGGTAAGTTCACTGACCTTTGTCGCGGCCCACACGTGCCATCTACCGGCAAGCTCAAGGTATTTAAGCTTATGAAGCTGGCTGGCGCTTACTGGCGTGGCGATAGCAAGAATGAGATGCTGCAGCGTATTTACGGCACTGCATGGTTGCGTAAAGAAGATCAAGATGCTTACTTACATATGCTTGAAGAATCTGAGAAGCGTGATCACCGCCGCCTCGGTAAGCAACTTGATTTATTTCATTTTCAAGAAGAAGCGCCTGGTTTAATTTTCTGGCATCCAAAAGGTTGGTCCATTTGGCAAGAAGTTGAGCAATACATGCGTCGCGTGTATCAGCAAGAAGGCTATCAAGAAGTAAAAGCTCCGCAGATTTTGGATCGCGGCCTTTGGGAAAAATCAGGTCACTGGGAAAACTATAAAGAAAATATGTTCACGACGGAGTCGGAGAATCGTGCTTATGCATTAAAGCCGATGAACTGTCCTGGTCACGTACAAATTTATAACTCTGGCTTGCATAGCTATCGTGAGTTGCCATTACGTTTTGGTGAGTTTGGCCAATGTCACCGTAACGAACCATCAGGTGCATTGCATGGTTTGATGCGTGTGCGCGGCTTCACGCAAGATGATGGTCATATTTTCTGTACTGAAGATCAAATTCAATCAGAGGTTGCTGCTTTTGATAAAGCAGTGCGCGCTGTGTATCAAGATTTTGGGTTTACCGAGGTTGCTGTAAAGCTAGCCTTACGTCCTGCTAAGCGTGTAGGCGATGATGCTATTTGGGATAAAGCAGAAGAGGCTCTCCGTGGTGCCCTCAAGGCCTCAGGCCAGGAATGGGAAGAATTGCCAGGCGAGGGTGCTTTTTATGGTCCTAAGATTGAATATCACCTGAAGGACTCGATTGGTCGTACTTGGCAGTGCGGCACGATTCAGGTGGATTTCTCGATGCCAGCACGCTTGGGCGCTGAATATGTCGCCGAAGACAATACTCGCAAGACCCCAGTCATGCTCCATAGGGCAATTGTGGGTTCTTTAGAGCGTTTTATCGGTATTTTGATCGAAAACCACGCTGGAAACATGCCTGTTTGGCTGGCTCCAACCCAGGCTGTAGTCCTTAATATCTCCGGAAATTCTGCTGCATATGCACAACAAGTGCGGCAATTGCTGAAAAAACAAGGGTTTAGAGTGGAATCCGATTTGCGGAACGAGAAAATTACGTATAAAATACGCGAGCACGCATTACAGAAGACTCCATTTTTACTAGTTGTAGGTGATAAAGAGTCTGAAAGCAATACGGTGGCCGTTCGTGCCCGTGGCGGAGTGGATTTAGGTGTAATGCCTCTTGATGCCTTCGTTGCCCGACTCCAGCAGGATATATCCCAGAAAGTCGGACCCGAGCTTAGCTAGGGTTAGAACGGTTTTTATTGTTTTTTTAAAGGAATTAAGAAGATCGCTACTGAAAAATTGCAGCGCATTAACCGGGAAATTACTGCTCCTGAAGTGCGTTTGATTGGAATTGATGGAGAGCCCATCGGTGTAGTTAAGTTGAGTGAAGCCTTGGCTTTGGCAGAAGAGAAAGAGACCGATTTGGTTGAAATTGCTCCGACGGCTGTGCCACCTGTAGTCCGCATCATGGACTTCGGCAAATTCAAATACCAAGAAGCCAAGCGGATGCATGAAGCTAAGCTGAAGCAAAAAGTCATTCAGGTGAAGGAAGTGAAGTTCCGCCCTGGTACTGATGATGGTGACTACGGTGTGAAGCTACGCAATCTAATCCGCTTTTTGGAAGATGGCGATAAGACAAAGATTACGCTGCGGTTTCGGGGTCGTGAAATGGCCCACCAAGAAATCGGAGTCAGAATGTTGGAACGTTTGAAGTTGGATCTCGTTGAATACGGCCAAGTCGAGCAGTTTCCAAAAATGGAAGGCCGCCAGATGGTGATGGTATTGGCCCCCATTCGTAAGGCTAAGTAATCAGGCTAAACCTGGTTCTTATGTAGGGAGGTATCCGAGGTGAATAACTGAGGATGCCGGTAGTTTGAAGTGCTTCTGGGTACAGGAAGAGTAACCGTCGGTTACCACCTATGTTGCACAAGTAATTGAAGGGGTGCTTTATGCCCAAGATGAAGAGCAAGAGTAGCGCTAAAAAGCGCTTCACGGTTCGCGCAGGCGGAACGATTAAACGAGGACAGGCTTTCAAACGCCACATCCTCACCAAGAAGACCACAAAGAATAAGCGTCACTTACGTGGTACCACCGAAGTTGCGAAAGCTGACGTTAAGTCAATTCGCTCCATGCTTCCATACGCTTAACCTCAGACTAGATTAGGAGAAATAAATGCCAAGAGTCAAACGTGGGGTTACAGCAAGAGCCCGTCATAAGAAAATCACCGATGCCGCTACAGGTTACCGTGGCCGTCGTAAGAACGTATTCCGTATTGCTAAGCAAGCGGTTATGCGTGCTGGTCAATATGCATATCGTGACCGTCGCAATAAGAAACGTGTATTCCGCGCATTGTGGATTGCTCGTATCAACGCGGCAGTTCGTCAGCATGACATGACCTATAGCGTATTCATGAATGGTATGAAGAAAGCTGCGATCGAACTCGACCGCAAAGTACTTTCTGATATGGCCATTGCTGACAAAGCGGCTTTTGCTGCTTTGGTTACTCGGATCAAATCCGTAGTAAACGCTGCAGCTTAATCTTAGTTTTCTAAACTAAGCTGCAATGGTTTCTCTCGACCACATTGTCGAGGATGCTAAACGTGATTTCCTCGGAGCTGCCGATGCGGCAGCTCTAGAGGACGCGAAAGCCAAGTATCTCGGTAAGTCAGGTGTTCTCACTGAGCGTTTAAAAGCGCTTGGTGGAATGTCGCCTGATGAGCGCAAGAGTGCTGGCGCCCAAATTAATCAAATCAAAACTCAAGTAGAAGCTGCATTACAAGAGCGTCGCCAAGCTTTGGCTGATGCTGTATTGATGCAACGTCTTGCGGCGGAGTCTATTGACGTTTCCTTGCCTGGCCGTGGCCAAGCAGTAGGTAGCTTGCATCCTGTGATGCGCACCTGGGAGCGCGTTGAAGAGATTTTCCGTTCGATTGGTTTTGATGTAGCAGATGGCCCTGAAATTGAAACCGATTGGTTTAATTTCACAGCCTTAAATAGTCCTGAGAATCATCCTGCACGTTCAATGCAGGATACCTTTTATATCGATGGCAAAGATTCTAACGAGAAGCCCTTGCTATTGCGTACGCATACCAGCCCCATTCAGGTTCGTTATGCGAGCGAGCATGTTAAGAAGTACGCTAATGCAGATGTAATGCCGCCAATCAAAGTGATTGCGCCAGGCAGAACCTATCGTGTTGATAGCGACGCAACCCATTCACCAATGTTCCATCAAGTTGAAGGCTTGTGGATTGCTGAGAGTGTTTCGTTTGCAGACCTCAAAGGCGTATATACAGATTTCTTAAGAACCTTCTTTGAAACGAATGCATTGCAAGTTCGTTTCAGACCTTCATATTTCCCATTCACTGAGCCATCGGCTGAGATTGATATGGCCTTCGGTAGCGGCAAACTTGCCGGCCGTTGGTTAGAGATCTCTGGAGCAGGGCAGGTTCATCCAAACGTCTTACGTAATATGGGTATCGACCCAGAGCGCTATACCGGCTTCGCATTTGGATCTGGTCTAGAACGCTTAACAATGCTGCGTTACGGCGTAGATGACTTGCGCCTCTTCTTTGAAAACGATCTGCGTTTCTTAGCGCAGTTCCCTGCATAAAAATATTATTACTACTTAACCTTAGATCGCGCTATGCAATTTTCTGAATCTTGGCTTCGTCAGTATGTAAACCCATCGCTTGATAGTGATGCGCTTGGTCATGCAATGACAATGGCTGGTTTAGAAGTTGAAGAGCAGCATTCAGTAGCGCCTGCATTTACTAAGATCGTGATTGCGCAGATATTGTCTGCTGAGCAACATCCTGATGCAGACCGTTTACGTGTTTGCAAAGTAGACGCAGGAACTGGTCAAGAATTACAAATTGTTTGTGGTGCGCCTAATGCGCGTTCCGGTATTAAGATTCCGTGCGCTATGGTTGGCGCGGAATTGCCTCCCGCTGAAGCCGGTGGCAAGCCATTCATGATCAAAGTAGGTAAGCTACGCGGTGTTGAAAGCCAAGGCATGTTGTGCTCTGGCCGTGAGATTGGTCTCGGCGATGATCATGAAGGCATTCTCGAGTTGCCAGCCGATGCGCCAGTTGGAAAAGATATTCGTGAATATCTGGATCTTGATGATCAAATCTTTGTTATTAAGTTAACCCCGAATAAAGCAGATTGCCTTTCATTAATGGGTATGGCAAGAGAAGTCTCTGCAATCACTGGCGCTGTGCTCTGCGCGCCTAAATGGACTCCACCAGCGGTATCAATAGAAGACAAGCGCAAAGTTACTGTAGAAGATAAACAGCTCTGTGGACGTTTTGCTGGTCGTGTGATTCGTGGCGTTAATCCTCAGGCTAAAACACCCGAATGGATTGTGCAGCGTTTATCCCGCGCAGGTCAAAGAAGTATTTCTGCATTAGTGGATCTCTCTAACTACGTCATGCTAGAGATGGGTCAACCCACCCACGTATTTGATATTGATAAATTGAATGGCGATATCACTGTTCGTTGGGCTAAAGCAGGCGAAACTCTTGAATTATTAAATGGTCAGACCGTGACTTTGCAGGGCCCCGACTCTGCAGGCAAGATGCAGGACGCTGGCGTGGTTGCTGATCAGAATGGTCCGGTAGCTCTTGCGGGAATTATGGGCGGCAATCATTGCGCCGTATCTGATGACACCAAGAATATCTATGTTGAGGCTGCTTATTGGGTGCCATCAGCTATTCAGGGACGTGCCCGTCGCTTCAATTTCAGCACTGATGCTGCTCATCGCTTTGAGCGCGGTGTAGATCCACAAAATACGGTGAATTGTCTGGAGTATCTCAGCGCCTTAATTATTGAGGTCTGCGGTGGTCAAGTGGGCCCAGTAGATGATCAAGTATTGAATGTGCCAGAACGTAAGCCAGTCAAAATGCGCTTGGCTAGAGCAGAAAAAGTGATTGGTATTCCACTGACAAATGAAGTGGTTGCCGATGTATTTCAGCGCCTTGGTTTTGAGTTTAAGCAAGAGGGTGATACTTTTGTCGTCACACCCCCAAGCTATCGTTTCGATATTGAGATCGAAGAAGATTTAATTGAAGAAGTCGCGCGTATGTACGGCTTTGAAAATATTCCGGATCAACCGCCAGTAGCCTCATTGAAGATGAGTGCTAAAGCAGAAGCAAAACGCGGTGTTCATTTATTGCGTCAGCGTTTGGCTCTCCAAGGTTATCAAGAAGCAGTAAATTTTGGTTTCACAGATCTCGAAAGTGAAAAGCGTTTAACTGGCGCCACTGAAAAGGACATCATTGAAGTGCTAAATCCTATTGCTAGTCAATACGGTGTGATGCGCAGCACGCTTTGGGGTGGCTTGTTAAATAACCTCAAGGCGAATTTGAACCGTGGAGCAGGGCGTGTACGCCTGTTTGAGACTGGCCGTGTATTTAAGCGTGACGTGAATGCTCAAGAAGAGGCCGGCAAAGTGGCCGGGTTTCATCAGCCTCAGAAAATTGGTGGCCTAGCTTATGGATCTTTCATTCCAGAGCAATGGGCCAATGCAACCCGTGCAGTTGATTTCTTTGATGTTAAGGGTGATCTTGAGCGGGTTTTGGATCCACTACATTTCATTACAGAAGCTGCGCAACATCCAGCGCTACATCCTGGCCGTAGCGCTAAGGTATTCTTGATTGCAGGCAAGAATCGCGTTGAAGTTGGCTTCATCGGAGAACTTCATCCCGGTCTGCAGCAGGCTTATGAGTTACCGCAGGCGCCTGTTTTGTTTGAATTAGACTTAGATCCTATTCGTGAGCTTGGCTTACCAGTGCCTGAAGAGTTGAGTAAATTCCCTGCAGTGCAACGTGATTTGGCCTTGGTTGTGAAGCAAAGCGTTTCTGCGCAGTCCCTGTTAGATGTTATGGCTGCTAGTAAGCAAAATTTTGTGCGCAATATTGAACTCTTTGATGAATTCAAGCCTAAGGCTGGATCAAGCAGCATGGCAGATGATGAGAAGAGCTTGGCTTTTCGAGTAACCCTCTTAAACCCTAATGAGACATTGCAGGATCCCCAAATTGATGCAGTAATGGCTACTTTATTGGGCGCAGTAGAGAAAAAGTGCGCGGCCCGTTTGCGCTAGGTTTAATATTAGGCATAAATCAAATAATTAATTAGTTACCAAAGAGACAAGCAATGACTGAATTGATTTCTAACGACACTGTTACCAAGAATGAGCTATCTGAAGCTCTTTTTGATCAAGTTGGACTAAATAAGCGCGAAGCAAAAGATATGATCGATGCCTTTTTTGATCGTGTTGGCCAATCCCTTGAAGCGGGCGTAGAAGTTAAGATTTCCGGTTTTGGTAATTTCCAGTTGCGCAATAAGTCGGCTCGTCCTGGCCGAAATCCAAAGACAGGTCAAATGATTCCGATTGCAGCTAGACGCGTAGTTACATTTCACGCAAGTCAAAAGCTTAAAGATGTAGTGGAGTCACATGCTCGAGAAAACCGAGTTTGATGCTAGCTCAGCGCTGCTGAGCTCTCAACTTCCCCCGATACCAGCAAAGCGCTATTTCACCATTGGTGAAGTAGCTGATCTTTGCGGTGTGCGCTCACACGTACTGCGTTATTGGGAGCAGGAGTTTGCTCAACTCAGCCCACAAAAGCGCCGCGGTAACCGTCGCTACTACCAGCATCATGAAGTGGTCTTGATCAGAAAGATTCGCTCTCTCCTCTATGAAGAGGGCTTCACGATTAGCGGTGCTCGTAATCGCCTTGAAGAGGCTCGTGGCGATCTCCGTCTGCGTGAAGAATTGCAAGCGGTTCTGCAGATTCTCTCTAAATAGTTACTGCTACAATTTTGCTTTCGTCGGGGCGTAGCGCAGCCTGGTAGCGTACATGCATGGGGTGCATGTGGTCGGAGGTTCAAATCCTCTCGCCCCGACCATTCAAACTAATCCCACCATCTCAAAGCACCATCTCCATGACAAGCGAAACAAAACCCGTTGAATACTTTGGTCTCAAAATTCCTTTTTTGGCGCATTTGGGCGTAGTTCCTGAGTATGCGAAAGAGGGTAAGTCACGAATTAGCCTCGATCTTAAGCCTGAGTATGAGAACAGCTTTGGTATTGCCCATGGCGGCGTCATCATGACGCTTCTGGATTTTGCAATGGGGGCTGCAGCTCGGAGCATTTCCGAGGTTCCCTTGGGGGCGATGACGATTGATATGTCAGTCAGTTTCCTGCGTCCCAGCACCGGCAAAATCGTGGTGGAGGGCACCATCCTCAAGCCAGGAAAGACGATTAACTACTGCGAAGCTGTTGTTTTGAATGAAGCAGGGGAGATAACCGCCAAATCCAGCGGTACATTTATGCTCAGAGAATCAAAAACAGTTTAGTTAAATATAATATTTATAAAGATTATGTCTTTTATTAACCTGAGCTGATATAGCCCTAATAAATATAGTTAATTATTCCGAATAATATATATTGCCTGATTGATTAATGTATATATAATCATCATCTAATATGGCTTATATAAGCCCTATAAAACAACCTATTATTCGGAGAGTGAAAAGAATATGTCTTCTTATAAAGAGCTTTTAGCCCAACGCGAGCAGTTGGATAAACAGATTAAAGAAGCAATTGCCCATGAAAAGGCAGATGGCATTGCCAAGGCCAAAGTCATTATTGAGCAATATGGCTTAACTGCATCCGATCTATTTAGCCGTAAAGCCGGCGTAAAGAGCGCTGGCGGTAAAGTGGCTCCTAAATACCGCAATCCATCTACAGGCGAAACCTGGACTGGTAGAGGTAAGGCGCCAAAGTGGATTGAAGGCAGAGATCGTGGTAGCTATTTGATCTAAGTGCTTGTTTTTCTTAAGTTTTAGTACTAAAGGCCGCTGATAGCGGCCTTTTCTTTTGCTCCTTTCTCAATCTGAATTACCCTTTAAGCGCACTTCCTAGCCAAAGCTTCTACAAATAGGGGTTCTAGTAACTCATGCCTACTACCATGAGGCCAGTTTCCCTCAGCCTCTGGATTAGTTGCGGGGTAGCCAATAATGAGTGGGTTGAGGTCAATTAAACCGTTTTCGAGCTCCTGTTTGATGCTTTCACTCAATGGGTGCTTGCCACCAGAGTTCTCATCCGCCAGGGCTACTACGCCGGGATGAAGTTTGATAAAACCTTCATCTACTAGAATAGGTATGCGCTGTGTATCCTTGTTTTTGCTCAAATAATGGATTAAATGGACTTGCTCTACAGGCGGAATAAGAGCATCTAAAAAGATCAAATCGGGGGCAATGGAAACAGCCTTCATTAAGCCCTCCAGGCTATCTACCGCCATTTCCATATCTACTTTGAGCTGCCAATCAGCAATAGACTCTAATAATTCTTGGCCATTCTCAGATCTTCTAAATATCCCCATGGCTACACAGTTTTGAGTGGTCTTTTGACGCATAGCCCTTTTTCTGCGCTGTAATTGCTGTTCTAAGGAACTTGCCAATATTCGTCTGTGACCGCCACGGGTTTTCCAAGCAATCAGTTCGCCTAATTCCACCATTTTCTGAACGGTGCCTAGGGAAACCTGTAAAACCTTGGCGCTTTGGCGAGTACTGAGATATTCCGTTTCTGGGGTAATTAATTTCATATTTCCCTTAATTTCATTTAATTGTTTGAAGATTTAGAGAATAAAAATCAAATTCATTTGAATCTGTCGGTAAACCTTTAAAGCGGGGTAGGAAAGTTCTTATTAATTCTCATTTATAGGGAGATACCCCAAAATTCCTTGAAATCAGGGAAAGCCCTTTATGTATCAATGGTCATTCGTGTTAAATTACACCTGTAGCACCAGTATTCGCACAGATCAATTCGCTAAACGGTAGAGCCGTGTAACGAATGGTTTTAACCACAGTTTTTATTCGGGAAACCCGATGAAAGGTGAGCATCATGATGCAGGATCAAAGAGATAACTCCTATCTCTTCGGCGGAAACGCACCCTACGTAGAGGAACTCTACGAATCCTACTTGCACGATCCAGCTTCCGTAGCTGATCATTGGCGAGATTATTTCGATAACGTGAAACAGGTTCCTGCGGTTGACGGTTCATCTCGAACTGACATTGCCCATGCACCTATTGTTGCTTCATTTGCTGAGCGCGCTAAGCAAGGCCCAATCAGAACGATTTCTGATTCGGCTGACTCAGAGATGGGTCGCAAACGCGTTGCTGTGCAGCAGTTAATTGCCGCGTACCGTAACGTGGGCAATCGCTGGGCAAACTTAGATCCATTAAAGCGGACAGAGCGCCAGGATATTCCTGAGTTAGATCCCGCTTTCTATGGCTTTACTGATGGCGATATGGATATCGTCTTCAATACTAGTAATACATTCTTCGGTAAAAACGAAATGTCCTTGCGCGATTTGCTCCAAGCATTGCGTGAGACATACTGCGGCACGATCGGTGTCGAATTTATGTTTATTGCCGACCAGAAGATTAAGAAGTGGTGGCAAGAAAAATTAGAGTCTATTCGTTCAACCCCGCAATTTAATGTGGATGAGAAGCGTCATATTTTGGATCGCATTACTGCTTCTGAAGGCTTAGAGCGCTACCTTCAAGCTAAGTATGTTGGTCAAAAGCGCTTCTCCCTCGAAGGTGGTGAAAGCTTCATCGCCTGTATGGACGAGTTGATTCGTGACTCTGGCAACAAAGGTATTCAAGAGATCGTCATTGGTATGGCCCACCGTGGTCGTCTCAACGTGTTGGTCAACACCTTGGGCAAAATGCCTAAGGACTTGTTTGCTGAGTTTGAGCACAAGGGTCCAGAGACATTGCCAGCTGGCGACGTTAAATACCACCAAGGTTTCTCGAGCGATATTTCCACTCCTGGCGGTCCGGTTCACTTGTCATTGGCATTTAACCCATCCCATTTAGAGATTGTTAATCCAGTGGTTGAAGGTTCTGCACGTGCTCGTATGGAGCGTCGTGGTGATATGTTGGGTGAGCAAGTCATGCCGGTGTTAGTTCACGGTGATGCTGCGATTGCAGGTCAGGGCGTGATGCAAGAAACATTAGCAATGTCAGAAGTGCGTGGTTATTCCACGGGCGGCACAATGCACATTGTGATTAACAACCAAATTGGTTTCACGACCTCAGATCCACGTGACTTGCGTTCGAGCTTGTATTGCACGGACATCATGAAGATTGTGGATGCCCCGGTATTGCACGTGAACGGCGACGATCCTGAAGCGGTAGTGTTGGCGACTAAGTTGGCTGTTGAGTTCCGCATGAAGTTTCATAAGGACGTTGCAGTTGACATCATCTGCTTCCGTAAATTGGGTCACAACGAGCAAGATACGCCTGCAATGACACAGCCCTTGATGTACAAAATCATTGCCGCACATCCTGGCACACGCAAGCTGTATGCTGATAAATTAGAAACTCAAGGCGTATTGCCTGCAGGCACCGGTGACCTCATGGTCAAAGAGTACCGCGCTGCTATGGATGAAGGTAAGCAAACCTCCGATCCAGTGTTGAGCAACTTCAAAGGCAAGTTTGCAGTCGATTGGTCTCCGTTCTTAAATAAGAAGTGGACCGATGAAGCCGATACGGCGATTCCATTAACAGAGTGGAAGCGATTGGCTGAGAAGATTTCTACTATTCCCGAAGGTTTCAAGGCGCATCCATTGGTTGCTAAGGTCTATAACGACCGTGCCGCTATGGGTCGTGGTGAGGTGAATGTAGATTGGGGTATGGGTGAGCATATGGCTTTCGCATCCTTGGTGGCTAGTGGCTATCCAGTGCGTTTATCTGGTGAAGATAGTGGACGCGGCACCTTTACTCACCGTCATGCGGTATTGCATGAGCAAAACCGTGAGAAGTGGGATACCGGTACTTATGTCGCTCTTCAACACGTCACTAAAGATCAAGCGCCATTTGTGGTGATTGACTCGATTCTTTCTGAAGAGGCTGTGCTTGGTTTTGAATACGGCTATGCCGCTGCAGAACCAAACACCTTAACAATTTGGGAAGCCCAGTTCGGCGACTTTGCTAACGGCGCTCAAGTAGTTATCGATCAGTTCATCGCCTCTGGTGAAGTGAAGTGGGGTCGTGCGAATGGCTTGGTCATGATGTTGCCGCATGGTTACGAAGGTCAGGGTCCAGAGCATTCTTCTGCACGTCTTGAACGTTTTATGCAGTTATGTGCAGACACTAATATGCAAGTGATTCAGCCGACTACTGCGGCGCAGATCTTCCACGTGTTGCGTCGTCAAATGATTCGTCAGTTCCGCAAGCCGCTGATCTTGATGACTCCTAAATCATTGTTGCGTAACAAAGAAGCCGCATCACCTTTATCTGAATTTACTAAAGGCGGCTTCCAGACCATCATTGGTGAACGTGATGACTCTATCGATGCAAAGCAAGTTACCCGCTTAGTCATGTGTTCTGGCAAGGTCTATTATGACTTGGTTAAGCAGCGCGCTGAGAAGAAGATTGCTGATGTAGCGATCATTCGCTTAGAGCAGTTGTATCCATTCCCGCACAAAGCATTGACTGCTGAGTTGAAGAAGTATCCGAAATTGGAAGACGTAGTGTGGTGTCAAGATGAGCCGCAAAACCAAGGTGCTTGGTTCTTTGTTCAGCATAACATCTTGGAAAATATGTCTGATGGTATGAAGTTGGGCTATGCAGGCCGTCCTGCATCAGCATCACCAGCTTGTGGTTATGCCCATCTCCACCAAGAACAGCAGAAGTCTCTACTGAATGCGGCATTTGCCAAACTCAAAGGTTACGTGATCACGAAATAATCGTCTTCATAATTCAATATACACACATACATATAAACAGGATTAATCATGGCTATTTTCGAAGTTAAAGTTCCACAACTCTCAGAGTCAGTTGCTGAAGCAACTTTGTTGCAATGGAAAAAGAAGGTTGGTGACGCTGTTGGTCAAGACGAGATCTTGATCGAAATCGAAACAGACAAAGTTGTTCTCGAAGTTCCAGCGCCTTCCGCTGGTGTTTTGACAGAAATCGTTGTTGCTGACGGTGGTACCGTTATTGCTGAGCAATTGATTGCAAAGATTGATAGCACTGCTGTTGCCGCTGCCGCTCCCGCATCCGCCGCGCCCGCACCAGCTGCTGCTCCTGCAGCAGCCCCAGCAAAAGCAGCCGCCGCTCCTGCCGCTAAAGCTGGTGCAGCCGCCGCTCCTTCCGCTGCAAAAATTCTGGCTGAGAAAAATATCGACGCTGGTCAGGTTGCTGGTTCTGGTCGTGATGGCCGTATCACCAAAGGTGATGCATTGAATGCTTCAGCAGGTGGTGCTAAATCTACTGCATTACCAAGCGCGCCAGTTCCAATGGGTGATCGCCCAGAAGAGCGTGTACCAATGAGCCGTTTGCGTGCTCGTATTGCTGAGCGTTTGCTTGAGTCCCAAGCTAACAACGCTATTTTGACTACATTCAATGAAGTCAATATGGCCCCAGTAATCGCTATGCGTAACAAGTACAAAGATCAGTTTGAAAAAGTTCACGGTGTGAAGTTGGGCTTCATGTCTTTCTTCGTTAAAGCAGCTACACATGCTTTGAAGAAATTCCCACTTTTGAATGCTTCGGTTGATGGCAATGACATTGTTTACCACGGTTACTTTGATATCGGTATCGCAGTAAGCTCACCACGTGGCTTGGTAGTTCCGATTTTGCGTGATGTTGACCAAATGAATTTGGCTGACATTGAGAAGAAAATTGCTGAGTTCGGTGCCAAGGCTCGCGATGGCAAATTGTCGATTGAAGAGTTGACTGGCGGTACATTCTCCATCTCTAACGGCGGCGTATTCGGATCGATGTTGTCTACTCCGATCATCAACCCACCGCAATCCGCTATTTTGGGTATTCATGCAACTAAAGATCGTGCTGTTGTTGAAAATGGCCAAGTAGTTGTTCGTCCAATCAACTATCTTGCTTTGTCATATGACCACCGCATTATTGACGGTCGTGAGGCTGTGCTTGGTTTAGTTGCTATGAAGGATGCTTTAGAAGATCCTTCACGTCTTCTCCTTGATTTGTAAGAAGGGAAGATCATGAGCCAAGCTTTTGACGTAGTAGTAATTGGTGCTGGCCCTGGTGGCTACATCGCCGCAATTCGTGCAGCGCAACTCGGTTTTAAGGTTGCCTGTGCTGAATCGAGTTCCTATGATGATCCTAAAGGTGAAACACGTTTGGGCGGCACCTGCTTAAACGTGGGCTGTATTCCCTCTAAGGCATTGTTGGCATCTTCAGAGGAATTCGAAAAGATCAGCCATCATGCTGCGGATCATGGCATTAAGGTGGGTGCAGTAAGCATCGACTCTAAAAAGATGATCGCTCGTAAGGATGACATCGTTACCAAAATGACGGGTGGTATTCAGTACTTGTTCCGTAAGAACAAAATCACTTTGTTAAAAGGCCATGCTTCATTCGAAGGTAAGAATGCCGATGGTTATCAAGTGAAGATTGATGGCAAAGATAAAGAAACAGTTACCGCCAAGAATGTAATCATTGCTACCGGCTCTAAAGCGCGTCACCTCTCTGGTATCGCTGTAGACAACGTCTTGATCTGCGATAACGAAGGTGCGCTTAAGTTTGATTCTGCTCCTAAGAAATTAGGTGTAATCGGCGCTGGTGTAATCGGTCTGGAGTTGGGCTCTGTATGGCGCCGTCTCGGTGCTGAAGTGACTGTGCTCGAAGCTATGCCTTCATTCTTAGGCGCTTGTGATATCGGTATTGCTAAAGAAGCTCAAAAGCTTTTTGCTAAGCAAGGCTTAGATATTCATACTGGCGTGAAGATTGGTGATGTTAAAGCCGACAAGAAGGGTGTAGTAGTTAATTACACCGATAGCGCTGGTAAGGCTGCTAAGTTGGAATGTGAGCGCTTAATTGTTTCCGTTGGTCGTGTACCTAACACCGACAAATTGGGATTAGACAAGATTGGCCTTAAAGTGGATGAGCGCGGCTTCATTCCAATTGATGATCACACTTGTGCTACTGCTGCGCCTGGCGTCTATGCTGTTGGTGACGTAGTACGCGGCCCTATGTTGGCACACAAAGCAGAGGACGAAGGCGTCTTGGTTGCCGAAGTGATTGCCGGTCAAAAGCCTCATATCGATTACAACTGCATTCCTTGGGTTATCTATACCGATCCTGAAATTGCCTGGGTTGGTAAGACTGAACAAGCGCTTAAAGAGGCTGGTATTGCTTATAAGGCAGGTCAGTTCCCCTTTGCTGCTAACGGCCGTGCGTTGGGTATGGGTCGTGCTGATGGTTTCATCAAAGTGTTAGCGGATGCTAAGACTGATGAGATTCTTGGCGTACATATTATTGGTGCCAATGCTTCCGACTTAATTGCTGAAGCAGCGGTTGCAATGGAATTCAAAGCAGCAGCAGAAGATATTGCTCGTATCTGTCATGCACATCCAAGTTTGTCTGAAGTGATGCGCGAAGCAGCATTGGCGACAGACTCACGTGCATTAAATATGTAATTGAAAACCATTGAGTTTTACCAACAAGAGTTAAAGGCGCGCGGGTATCAAAGTGATCCCGCGCAGCTTCGTGCCGTAGAGCGTCTTCAGGAATGTGAAGATCAATGGATTGCTTATAAAGAAATCCGCAGCAATACCTTAAAGAAAAAGATATTTAAACCAACGCTCCCTCGTGGCATTTATTTATGGGGTGGGGTAGGTCGTGGCAAATCCTTCTTGATGGACTGCTTTTATGCGGCCTCACCATTAGAAAAGAAAATTCGCATTCATTTTCATGAGTTCATGCGTGAAGTCCATCGCGAACTCCATGAGTTATCGGGTTTATCAGACCCGCTTGATGAGCTTGCTAAGCGTATTTCAAATCGCTATCGCCTTATTTGCTTTGATGAGTTCCACATCAATGACATCGCCGATGCAATGATTTTATATCGCTTGCTCAGTGCACTGTTTGCTGACCGTGTGCAATTTGTGATGACATCGAACTATCGCCCAGATCAGCTCTACCCCAATGGCCTACATCGCGATAGATTACTTCCCGCGATCAAACTGTTGGAAGAGAAGCTCGACGTTATGAACGTAGATGCTGGCAATGATTACCGCCGTGTGCAGATGGCACAAGTAGAGGCCTATCTCACGCCGATTAATGCAGAAACACAAGCAACGCTCGGTCAAATGTTTCAAACCTTGATTGGTAATCAAAATGAGGCGCGTAATCCAGTCCTTAATATTGAGTCGCGTGAGTTACGACCGCTTCACATGGCGGACGGTGTGGTTTGGTTCGACTTCAAAACTTTGTGTTGCGGTCCACGCTCACAAAATGATTACCTAGAGATTGCTAACCAGTTTCATACGGTGATTTTGTCTGGGGTGCCCTATATGCCCCCAAGAATGACAAATGAAGCCCGCCGCTTTATTTGGCTAATCGACGTCTTGTATGACCACAAGATTAAGTTAATCATGTCTGCTGAGGTCCCAGCTCCAGATTTGTACACTGAGGGCCAAATTACGGCTGAATTCTCTCGAACCGTGTCCCGTTTGATTGAGATGCAGTCTCGTGACTACCTAGATGCACCGCGCCGGGTAATTGACACCAGCTTGACCTAAAATAGGGTCATGAGCAGCTTTTCACCCCTAAACGCCGACTTGCATTGCCATTCAGTGATTTCTGATGGCACTTTGACGCCCGAACAATTAGCGGAGCGTGCTAAAGCCAATGGAGTGCATTTGTGGGCCCTGACCGATCATGATGAGTTGGGCGGTCAGAAGCGTGCGCGAGAAGCGGCTAGTGCACTAAAGATCGATTACCTTGCTGGTGTAGAAATTTCTGTCACTTGGATGGGTGAGACGATTCATATTGTTGGCCTTGGAATTGATGCTGAGCATGCTGGCATCATCGAAGGACTTCGTCGCACTCGTGATGGCCGAGGTAATCGCGCCAAACTGATGGCAGAACAGCTACTCAAAGCAGGTATACCTGGCGCTTATGAAGGCGCACTGCATTTCGCAGGTAATCATGACTTGATTTCAAGAACACACTTTGCGCGTTACTTAGTAGAGCAGGGAGTGTGTCGCAATACCGAACATGTATTTAAAAATTATTTAATTGAAGGCAAACCAGGATATGTACCTCATCAGTGGGCTACTCTAGATGACGCTGTTAGCTGGATTAAATCAGCAGGTGGTGTAGCGGTGATTGCCCATCCTGGACGCTACAGTAGACTCAATGCTATGCAAATGGACGAGCTCTATAAACACTTTAAGGATATTGGCGGCCTAGCAATTGAGGTGATTACGGGTAGCCATAGCCCTGACCAATACAAAACCTTTGCAAAGATTGCGCAGCAATATGGCTTTTTGGCCTCTCGCGGCTCCGATTTTCATGACCCAAGCGAGAGTCATATAGATTTAGGCAATTTGCCGCACTTACCGGATCACCTCACACCAGTGTGGTCTGCCTTTCATTAATTCCTTAATCACTTAACCACTTAGAAAAAGAATACAGATGTTTGCTGAACGCGTTCTCTCTGGCATGCGACCAACCGGTAGCTTGCACTTGGGTCACTACCATGGTGTTTTAAAGAACTGGGTGCGCCTGCAGTCGGAGTACCCATGCTTCTTTTTTGTGGCCGATTGGCATGCATTAACTACTCATTACGAGACTCCGGATGTCATTGAACAGTCTGTATGGGATATGGTGATTGATTGGTTGGCAACGGGTGTTGATCCAAATCAAGCAACGTTGTTTATTCAAAGTAAAGTGCCTGAGCATGCTGAACTTTTTCTATTGCTCTCCATGGGAACCCCATTGGGTTGGCTTGAGCGAGTGCCGACCTACAAAGATCAAATTGAGAAACTCAAGGAAAAAGATCTCCAAACTTATGGTTTCTTGGGTTATCCATTGCTACAGGCGGCCGATATATTGATGTATCGCGCACAGTTGGTTCCGGTTGGTGAAGATCAGGTGCCACACGTAGAGATGACTCGTGAAGTAGCGCGCCGCTTTAATTATTTATACGGACGCGAGCCCGGCTTTGAAGAAAAAGCCTTAGAGGCAGTTAAAAAATTAGGCAGCAAACGCGCCAAGATGTATGCGGAATTACGAGTGGCATTTCAAGAGCGTGGTGATGATGAGGCGTTGGAGCAAGCTAAAGCATTGCTGCAAGAAGCGCAGAGTTTATCGATGGCTGATCGCGAAAGACTCTTTGGCTTTTTAGAAGGTGCCCGCAAAATTATTCTGCCTGAGCCACAAGCACTACTCACAACGGCATCACGTATGCCTGGTATCGATGGTCAGAAGATGTCTAAGTCTTACGGCAATACCATCAGCATTCGCGAAAATCCCGAAGATGTGATTAAAAAGATTCGTACGATGCCAACGGATCCAGCGCGCGTTCGAAGAACCGACGCCGGAGATCCAGCACGTTGCCCGGTATGGCAACTGCATACTGTTTACTCAAATGAGGAAACAAAACAATGGGTTGATAAGGGTTGTAAATCCGCTGGTATTGGATGCCTCGAGTGCAAGCAACCGGTAATTGATTCAATTTTGGCTGAGCAGCAACCGATGTTTGAACGTGCACAGAAGTATTTGGATGATCCTAGTTTGCTGCGTTCCATCATTGCCGATGGTTGCGACAAAGCACGCAAGGTTGCCCAGGAAACCATGCGCGAGGTTCGCGAAGCAATGGGCCTTGCATACGATTGAGCCTTGATCTTGCCTAGCCCGCACGATGCCATTTTGAATGCCTCTCCTTGGGTAAGAAGATTTGCGCCCCTCATTCAAGGGGATGGGGTGGTGCTGGATTTAGCTTGTGGATCAGGTCGACACTCTGATTTATTGGCAAGCATGGGGCATGCTGTCTTGGCGGTTGATCAAGATGTCACAGCAGTAGGGTCACTTAGCAACCTTTTAATCACTCCAAAGCACCTCAATCTTGAGGAGGCTAACTGGCCCCTGATAGGTTTTGAGTTCAGCGCCATCTTAGTGACCAACTACCTCTTTCGTCCACATTTAGACCAATTGCCCAAAATGCTGCAACAGGACGGTGTTTTGATCTATGAAACCTTTGCCCTGGGAAATGGTGCATTTGGCAAACCATCTAACCCCAATTTCCTCCTAAATCCAGGGGAATTGCTCACTTTTGCCTCTCGTCATGGGCTCAAGGTAGTGGCTTATGAGGATATTTACGTAGATCAACCTAAACCAGCTATGGTTCAGCGCCTGTGCGCGGTAAAAGGTGAGCTAAAACAGCACATTCCGTTACAATTTCAGGGTTAAGACAGCTAAAAATCGGTGCATATTCGGTGACAAGTACAGCGCATTCCAAAGGTAGCAAAAAGCCCATCGCTGGCAGTATGCCGGCTATCGTGACTCCCATGTTCGAAGATGGCAGCTTGGACTACGCTAGCTTGCGTTCCTTATTGGATTGGCATGTAGCGGAAGGCACCGACGGGATTGTGATTGTTGGCACTAGCGGAGAGTCCCCAACAGTTTCTGTTGAAGAACATTGTGAGCTCATTCGCGTGACAGTGGAGCAGATTGCGGGACGTATTCCAGTGATTGCTGGGACTGGTGGCAACTCTACGATTGAAGCGATTGAATTAACTCAATTTGCAAAACAGGTTGGCGCCGATGCCAGCTTGCAGGTAGTGCCGTATTACAACAAGCCAACACAAGATGGCATGTTTGCGCACTTTAAAAAGATTGCTGAGTCTGTAGATTTGCCAGTGATTTTGTATAACGTTCCCGGTAGAACGGTTGCTGACTTGGCTGGCGATACTGTTGTCCGTTTAGCAGGCGTACCAGGCATTATTGGTATTAAAGAGGCCACAGGCAGTTTGGAGCGTGGCACCTTATTGATTAATGATCTCAAGTGTGCTGGCCATCAAGACTTTTCAGTATTCTCTGGCGACGATCTCACGGCTGCCATGTTGATGTTGATGGGTGGCAAAGGTAATATTTCCGTCACCGCCAATATTGCGCCACGCTTAATGCATGAGCTCTGCGTAGCCGCCATGTTTGATGACGTAAAAAGAACTCGTGAGATTCAATATCAATTAATTGCAGTGCATAAGGCCATGTTCACAGAGGCCAACCCGATTCCAGTGAAGTGGGCATTACACGAGATGGGCAAGATTACTGCTGGCATTCGTTTGCCGTTAACACCTTTAAGCAATTCTTTGCGTGAGCCTTTGAAGGCAGCGCTAAAACAGGCCAACCTACTATGATGAATTTGCTCCAACTATCCCGTCGATATTTATCGATTCTGGCTCTAATTGTTATTGCTTCTGCTGCATTGACTTCCTGTAAGTCAGTTACGAGTAGCGATACCGTTGACTATAAGAGTGCAGGCGCTGTGCGCGGCCCTAATTTGTCATACCCTCCGGACTTGATCACGGCGCAGGCTGATCGCCGTTACATCGTTCAGGACGGTACAGCAACGATGTCTGAATACAATGCTGCTGTCAAGAAATCGGTACAGATCCGTAGCAATGTTATGACTGGTATTCCGGGGATGCGAATTGCTCGTGATGGCGAGCGTCGTTGGCTGGTAGTTGAAAAGCCAGCCACCGAACTCTATCCGCAGGTAAAAGATTTTTGGCAAGAGAATGGCTTCTTATTGGAGATCGACTCACCATCTACTGGAATTATGGAAACCGATTGGGCTGAAAATCGCGCCAAGATCCCGCAGGATTGGATTCGCTCCGTCGTTGGCAGCGCAGTAGATTCAATCTATGACACTGGTGAGCGGGATAAATACAAAACACGCTTAGAGCTGTCCAAGCCTGGCGAGACTGAGATTTACATTACCCAGCGCGGCATGATTGAAAAATGTGTAACCGATACTCCGGGAGGAGCATGCATATCCACTCTTTGGACACCGCGCCCCAATGATCCTGAGTTAGAGGCTGTTTTCTTGGCTCGCTTGATGGAGCGCTTAGGCATGACGCAAGAGCAGGCTAAAGCAATGGTTGCAGTGCCTCTTGGCCCTAAAACGCCTAAAGCGAAGTTTGTTCAAGAGGGCGCTAACCAAGCCTATATCGAGCTCAGCGCTGGCTTTGATCGCTCTTGGCGTGATGTAGGATTAGCTCTGGATCGCTCTAACTTCACGGTTGAGGATCGAAATCGTTCAACCGGTGTTTACTATGTTCGATACGTGAATCCTAAAGATTTGGGCGATACCAAAGGCTTCTTCTCCAATCTCTTTAGCAGTAAAGATGAATCTGGTATGAAGGCCAAAAAATATCAGGTGCTTGTGAAGAGTGCTGGTGAGAATTCTGCAAATGTCTATGTACAGAATGCGGATGGTAAGCCAGAAAATACGCCTGCTGGTTATCAATTGCTGACTTTGTTAACGGAGCAACTAACAAAGTAGTAGTTTTTGAAGGCAAATAAAAAAGCCGCTTTTCAGCGGCTTTTTTTCTTCATGAAGAAGATTACTTCTTAGCATCAGCAGCAGGTGCAGCTGGAGCCGGAGCAGCAGCAGGAGCTTCAGCAGCAGGTGCAGCTGGAGCAGCAGCAGCTTCAGCAGGTTTTGCTTCTTCTTTTTTACCGCAAGCGGCCAAGGCGATTGCTAACATAGCAGCGAATACGAGTGACTTCTTCATTTGTAAATTCCTTTAAAAAAATTAATAACAATTACCGGTAATTGTTCTCTGGATATACCGAGGGATTGCCCCTAAGTAGTTTCCAGTAATTATTATATCCATCTCCGCATTCAGTGTTCAAAAACCAACCAGCCGGCTAAATACGCCTCATAAAGGCTAGATTGATCAGGCTGTTTGAGCCTACCCACCCTGAGTTCTTTATGTGCCGAGAGGGTCTGCCAGGCCGAAAGAATATCTGGGGCTTCTCCCTGGGTCATGGATTCTCCATTGCAATACACCTGCTTTCCAAGGCTCAGAATACGGGTTTGTGGATGGGTGAGAAGTCTGTTAGCCCTAAGTTTCTTAAGGAATGCATTCGGTTTTAGGGGGCTATCGGGAGCGTCAAAAAGGGCTTGTTGTTTGGGTTCCGATAGATAGGCGGTAATCCCAGGTAAAAATCCATCAATTTGGGCTAGTTTCAGCTCTTTGAGCTTTGAGCCCAGTTGTTTGATGAGCTCTTCCGGCAATTGCTCTGCACTATGAGTTGCACCTTGTTTAGGGTCTGCAAACTTGCCCTCTAGGGCAGGAATATCCTCCAAAGATTCTGCTAGGCGCCACAAACCTTCTTGCAGTAATTCTTTAAAGCTGGGGGAGCGAAATCCAACAGACCATGTTTGGCAACCTGCATCTAGCGCAATACCATCATGTGCAACATGGGGCGGTAAATACAACATATCGCCAGGCTCTAGGGTCCACTCCCGCTCAGGTTTAAAGTTACGCAGAATCTTTAGCGGTAGATTAGGGTTGAGGCTCAGATCCTTTTGTTCTGAAATTTTCCACTGCCTTCTGCCAGACATTTGAATCAGGAAGACGTCGTATGAATCAAAGTGGGGGCCAACGCCGCCTCCAATTCCAGCAATGCTAATCATTAAGTCATCTAAGCGCGCATCGGGAATAAAACGGAACCAAGACAGAATTTTTGCAGCTGCTGGATGATGGGCCTCCATTCCTTGAAGCAATAAAGTCCAGTCGGGTTTGTCGATCGATGGAATGGCCTTTTTAGAAAACGGTCCGCTATCAAAGCTCCATGGATTAGATTTAACCAAGCGCGCCTCTACCTCATCTTGCAGGGCAAATTTGACTAGCTCTTTGGTAGGAATAGGGCTATCCAGGGGCTCACCATTTTTAGCCGAAAGGGCAAATGCCGGAATCGCCCTGCGGATAAGAAGGGGCTTTTTATGCCAATACCGCGCCATGAACTGGTCTGGGCTAATACCCCCAAATAAGGCCCAGGGCTCCCCTAAAGGGAGCTTTGATGGAGCCTGAGGCGGCTCATAGGGTTTGCTCAAGTAAAATGAGGTCATAAAGTAAAAAGCTGTTTAGAAACTGATTAAAAACGAATGTTCGACAAATTCCGCATGAAGATTGAAAAAAATACCATCGTATCCCTTCGCTATAAGCTAACCGATGCGCAAAACAATGTTATCGAGGAGCCCGATTCTCCGATGGTATACCTGCACGGAGGTTATGAAGGTACTTTTCCTAAAATTGAGAATCTGCTTGATGGCCAAGATATTGGTTATGAGGCAACGATTCAGCTAGAGCCCAGTGAAGCCTTTGGTGAATATGATCCTGAGTTGTTAAAGATCGAGCCACGTACCCGTTTCCCGGAGCCTTTAGAGGTGGGGATGCAGTTTGAAGGCGTGCCTGATGCAGATGAAGATGCGACTGTGCATGATTCTGAAGATGATGAACCTTTAATCTATACCGTTACGGATGTTGCAGACAGTCAAGTCGTGTTAGATGGTAATCATCCGTTAGCAGGCATGGCATTGCGTTTTTGGGTTCAAGTTGAAGATGTTCGCGCAGCTACTGATGATGAAATTGAAAATCGTCATCCAGAGGGCGGCGAAAGTTTTTCATTTGGGATGCCTAATGATGAGGGCGATGATGAAGATGAAGAATTTCCAGGCGGCGCATTAGGTGGTGATAGCACGGGCCCACGTACGCTACATTAATTAAAACCAAGTTTGAATAAAGAAAGGAATAGCATGCTATTCCTTTTTCTTTGCATCATTTCTTCTGCATGACCCCAAGGGGTAACTACGAATCACTACTCTCTCAACCACTGTTTAATCGCATCAAGGTCGCGTTTGGTATCGCTAGAGCCTTCAGCATCAGGGCCAGTAGGCGTGTTACTTAACTTGGCTAAAGCCTTCTCTAGTGCTGCAATCTTGGCTTCCTGTTCGATCGTGGCATCAATTAAACCTTTGAGCGCCATTGATACAGGATCATCTACATTCGGCGTCACTCCATAAGCAGAAAAATAATCCTTTGTTTTGCTATCGGGACTTTGCGGTAAATCTGGATGCAGGATGCGCGCAGGAATACCAACCGCAGTCGCACCTGCAGGAATTTCTTTTAGTACCACGGCATTGGATCCAACGCGTGCGCCATCGCCCACAGTAAATCCACCGAGAACTTTTGCACCAGCGCTGACCACAACGCCTTTACCAAGAGTGGGGTGGCGCTTAACGCCTTTATAAAGCGAAGTGCCGCCCAAGGTAACGCCTTGATAAATTGTGCAGTCATCACCAATTTCAGTGGTCTCACCAATCACAATACCGAGCCCATGATCCAAAAATACTCGGCGACCAATCTTTGCACCAGGATGAATTTCTATCCCTGTGAAAAAACGCGCAAACATGGACAGCACACGGGCAAGCCATTTCAGACCAAGATTCCAAAGAAAATGGGAGATGCGATGCAGCCAAACTGCATGCAAGCCTTGGTAGCAAGTGATGACCTCGAGACGATTCCGGGCTGCTGGGTCTCTGGCAATAATGGAGTCGACTTGGTCGAATAGGGGATTTGACATAGCTTGATTTTAACGGGATGCGCTTATTTTCTCAGCAGCATCTGTTTTGCAATACCGCGCAGCAGATCTATCTCTTCTTTATGAAGGCGGCTACGAGCAAAAAGCGCTTGAATACGGGGCATCAGTTTCTTGGGGTTGGCTGGGTCTAAATAGCCAATGGCCTCCAGACCTTCGCGCCAATGTTCTACCATGGCTGCAATAGCTGCGGGATCGGCAAAATCAGCCATTTCTTCCCGGCCCGCTAAGGCATTACGCACGCCTGTATGCTGGCTGAGTGTTTCCCTGAGAGTGTAGGCGCAGACCATGATTGCCTGGGCCAAGTTAAGAGACGGGTAGTCTGGATTGGCATCTAACCAGACTCTATGGGTGCATAAGGCCAAATGATCGTTATCCAAGCCAGTTCTTTCAGGGCCAAAGAGTAGGGCAACCTTTCCTTCTGCTGATGTCGCATCGGCTATTAAGATCCGAGCGGCCTCCCAGTCTAAGGCTGGCGGGCCAAACTCTCGATCACGGCTAGTTAAGCCTATAACTAGTGAGCAGCCCTCCACGACGGAGGCTAATGAACCGCTTTCTGAGGAGCGTTCAAGGATATCTGCCGCACCGCTGGCTAGAGCAATGGCATCCGCATTGGCTGCTACGTCTTTGATCTTGGGATTAATAAGGCGCAGGTCGCTAAAGCCCATCGTTTTAAGGGCGCGAGCAGCTGAACCCACGTTTCCTGGGTGACTGGTTTCGACTAAAACCCAGCGCAATAGTTCAGATTTGTCGATATTCATCAATGCCAATGGGGGTGTTTATAGGGGGTAATAGATGCTAATCGTTTAGAATCAGTCTATTAGCTTCGTATTGTCATGCAATTTTCCTTTTTGCAGGCATTACAAGGAGCTTGTTCTTATTTAATTTGTCCATCAATACTATGCATCCCATGTTAAATGTGGCCGTCAAGGCCGCCCGTCGCGCTGGAACAGTCATTAATCGTGCTTCTTTGAATTTGGAGCGCTTGCAAGTTGACCGTAAGCAACACAACGATTTCGTCACCGAGGTGGACAAAGCCGCAGAAGCGGCCATCATTGAAACGCTTAGCGAAGCCTATCCAACCCATGGATTTTTAGCTGAAGAAACAGGCGAACACAATGCGGATGCAGAAAACGTTTGGATCATTGATCCACTGGATGGCACAACCAATTTCATTCACGGCTTTCCGCAGTATGCGGTTTCGATTGCTCTGGCAGTGAATGGTGTGATTCAACAAGCCGTCGTTTACGACCCAACACGGGATGAATTATTCACCGCTACCCGTGGTGCGGGTGCATATTTGGATCGTCGGCGTTTGCGTGTAGCCACGCAAGATCGCTTGGCAAATTCTTTACTCGGCACCGGCTTTCCGTATCGTGAAGACCAGGACTTGGAAAAGTATTTAAAGATCTTTGCTGAAATGTCACGTCAATGCGCGGGCTTGCGTCGCCCGGGTGCTGCATCATTAGATTTGGCTTATGTAGCAGCGGGTCGTTACGATGGATTTTTTGAGAGCGATCTCAAGCCATGGGACATGGCTGCTGGTGCTTTGCTAATCACTGAAGCAGGCGGACTGATTGGCAACTATCGCGGGGAAGAGGGCTTTCTGAAAAGCGGTGAAGTGATGGCTGCCAATCCACGCATCTTTGCGCAGATGGTGCAGTCACTCTCTAAATACTCGGTTTCTTAATTCAATATCTCGACCTGAGAAGTCTGTAGCGCTTAGTGCTTAATAAGGTCGAGATAGCGTGCTCCAGCATTATCGATCAATAGGGCGCTTGCCCGAGGGTGATGGCTCTCAGGGTGATCGAGATCCCAGTCAGATAAAACCCAGCGCTGCCAAGCCTGGGTATCCAAAGATTCTTCATGATGGGCTGGCAAGTGAGTATGCCCATGAATCAATCTGTCTCCAGATTGACCTTTCATCACAGCTGCACAAGCTTCTCGCGTGACATCCATTTTGAGTTGACTTGCAGCAGAGGGTTGCTGTGTTTGATATTGGCTATGGCTATTGCTACGTAGATGCTGGGCAACACCTCTGCGCCAATTGAGGGGCAAGGTTAAAAAGAGTTTTTGCACCCAAGGTTTTCTAACCCAACTACGAAATACCTGATAGCCAAAGTCTGCGGTACATAAAGCATCACCATGGGCTAAGACCCATTTGTGTGAAGCTAATTCCACTACGCTAGGATCTGGCAAGAGTGTCATGCCAGTCTTTTTAATAAAACTTTTGCCGATTAAAAAATCTCGATTGCCATGGATGTAATACGTTTTTACTTTGGTAGAAAGGTTGGCGATGGCACGCTGAACTTCTTGTTGAAAAGGTGAAGATGCGGATGCATCATCACCAACCCAATACTCAAATAAGTCACCCAGAATAAATACAGCCTCCACTTTAGGGGCCTCTTTTTCACAGAAGTCAAAAAAGCGTTGCGCCGTCAAGGGCATTGACGGCGTGAGGTGTAAGTCTGATATGAGCAGCGCGCTCGCGTGTTGCGCAATCATTCCTCGAGAACAGTAGCCTTCTCAATCACAACATCTTCAGCAGGCACATCTTGGTGAAAGCCGGAGCTACCAGTTTTGACTTTGCGAATGGTATCAACCACATCCATGCCGCCAGTAACTTTACCGAATACCGCATAACCCCAGCCTTGGGCATTCGGAGCGGTGTGGTTTAAGAAATCGTTGTCATTCACATTGATAAAGAATTGAGCAGTTGCAGAATGAGGGTCGCTGGTACGCGCCATAGCTACAGTGTAGCGATCATTCTTGAGGCCATTATTGGCTTCGTTTTCAATTTCCGCGCCTGTTGGCTTTTGCTTCATGCCGGTAGTCATACCGCCGCCTTGAACCATAAAGTTATCAATGACGCGATGAAAAATCGTGCCATCGTAATGACCGCTTTTTACGTATTGCAAAAAGTTAGCAACACTTTTCGGTGCCTTAGCTGCGTCAAGGGTGAGGGTGATCTCACCCTTATTGGTTTTTAAGAGTACTTTCGCCATTATTAGGTCTACTTTCTAGAGGGTTAGTGGATGGAGTATTACTAGGCTGAGAATCTGCAGAATTGAGAGCGCGATTAACGGGGCGCTTTGCAGGGGGCTTGAGCACATCTAAGAGCGCTTTAGCGCGGTTGGAGTATTGACGCTGATTCAGTGTTGCATTTTTTGCTGCGTCTTCATACGCTTGAGCGCCAAGGCGAATATAGATCTCACCCAGATTGGCTGAGGCAATGGCATAGCTAGGGCGCAGCTTTAATGCAAGCTCTAAATAATCTCGCGCTTCAATCCATTGGCCTTGGTTGGCAGCTATCGCTGCAAGATTATTGTAGGGTTCTGGCAATTCAGGGAACTGCTGAGTAATTTCAATCAAGGTTTTTTTAGCTTGATCGAATTGGCGCATCTCAATTTGTAAGCGCGCTTTTACAAAACGCAATTGCACATTACGTGGCGTCTTCTTAAGGTCCACATTGATTTGGGTAACCGCATCTTGATATTTGCGCGCCTTGATGAGCTTTTCTACATCGGATGGCACCGCATTTTTGGTGATGGGGTCCGCTTCAATAATCAAGAAGGACATAAATGGGACGCCAACGGTCTCTGATAGCTCTGGATTTAATGGGTCATAGCCCACATCCGCCGATAACCTGGGAGGATCAGTTGGGCTGTAGCCACCTAAATAGGGTTGTGGGGCCAATTGTCCCGACTTCATTTCCCGGGTATTTAATGCCTGAATTTCAGCATCCGCACGTTGCTGAGCGGGCGTGCTGCACCCTGTCATTAGCACCAATGACACCAAAGTGGCAAAAGTTAGGGCTAAGACCTTATTCGGGGTAATTTGTGGCGCTGGGGCGTTGTGGGGCATAGAGGAAGGGGTGTGAAACGGGCTCATTCGATATACTCAGCGCTCAGTCTAACAAATTGGCGCTACTTGCCCCACCTTTATAGCCCTATGCTGCAAATCTATAACACCCTTAGCCGTTCTAAACAGCTCTTTAAGCCCATAGTGCCGGGCAAGGTCAAGATGTACGTCTGCGGCATGACGGTTTATGACTTTTGCCATATTGGCCATGCCAGGGTCATGATCGTCTTTGATATGGTGGTTCGTTGGCTTAGGGCTAGCGGCTATGAAGTGCTTTATGTGCGCAATATCACTGATATTGATGACAAGATCATCAACCGTGCCATTGAGAATGGCGAACCCATTTCTGCATTAACCAATCGTTTTATCGATGCGATGCATGCCGACTCGAATGAGTTGGGTTTAATTCATCCCGATCAAGAGCCGCGTGCTACCGATTACATTGCCCAAATGCAGGGCATGATTGGCAAACTCATTGAAAACGACTTGGCCTATCAAGCCAATGATGGCGATGTCAATTTTGCGGTGCGTTTGCTGCCACGCTATGGTCAGCTATCCGGTAAGACACTTGATGAATTAAATGCTGGTGAGAGGGTAGCGGTTGGTGATGGCAAGCGTGATCCGTTAGATTTTGTTTTATGGAAAAGTGCTAAAGCTGAAGAGCCTGCTGATACTCGCTGGAAGTCACCATGGGGTGAAGGCCGTCCAGGCTGGCATATTGAGTGCTCAGCCATGTCTTGTGACTTACTGGGTGAGCACTTTGATATTCATGGTGGAGGTGCGGATTTGCAATTCCCGCACCACGAAAATGAAATTGCTCAAAGCGAAGGCGCTTTGTATGGCAAAGATCGTAAAGAAGATGATGCTCCCTTTGTTAGTTACTGGATGCATAACGGCCACATTCGAGTGAACGAAGAGAAAATGTCCAAGTCATTGGGCAACTTCTTTTTAATACGAGATGTCTTAAAAAGCTTTGATCCAGAAGTATTGCGCTTCTTCATGCTGAAGGCGCATTACCGTAGTCCGATTAATTACAGCGATGCACAACTAGAAGAGGCACGCTCAGGACTTGGTCGTCTATACACTGCCTTGGCTCAAGCCCCAAAAGCACAATCAATCAATCTAGATTCACACAATCCATGGGCCAAGCGCTTTGCGGATGCCATGAATGATGATTTCAATACACCAGAAGCGATTGCAGTCTTGTTTGACCTGGCCAGCGAAGTCAACCGTGCGCAAGGCGATGAAAAGCAATTACTCGCCAATACAATGAAGGCTCTCGGCGCTTCCCTGAACTTCTTGCAGCGTGATCCAACCACATTTTTGCAAGCAGGCTCCAAAGATCAGGATGGCTTAAGTCCTGCGCAAATTGAAGAGCATATCGCTGCACGTGTGGCCGCTAAACAGTCAAAAGATTTTGCCCAGGCAGACTTAATTCGTAAGACATTACTAGAGCAAGGAATTGTTCTGGAAGATAAACCCGGCGGCTTAACAGAATGGCGTAGGGCTTAATGACTGTAGTAAAAGAAATAAAAGTGGAAAAAGCAGAATCAATCTTGCAAGAAATTGCTCCAGACTATTGGGAGCAGGCTTGCAAAGAATTGATGAAGCACGATCGTATTCTGAAAAAACTAATTCCTAAAATTGGATCCGGATTTTTAGTCACACGCGGCGATTCATTTAATACTTTGGCGAGATCGATTGTGGGGCAGCAGATTTCAGTAGCAGCAGCCCAATCCGTTTGGAATAGAGTGGTTGCCGCCAGTAAAAAGAAAGTCACCCCTAAAAATATCCTAGCGCTCTCCGTAGAAGAATTGCGCGCCGCCGGATTGTCTGGGCGCAAGGTGGAGTACATCCGCGATTTAGCAGATCACTTTGATTCTGGACGTCTGCATGCTAATCAGTGGAAAGATATGGATGATGAGAGCGTGATCAAAGAATTAAGCTCTATTCGGGGAATTGGCCGCTGGACTGCTGAAATGTTCCTCATTTTTAATATGGTTCGCCCTAATATCCTCCCCTTAGACGATGTTGGTCTAATTAAGGCTATTTCCCTCAATTACTTCAGCGGTGAGCCTGTTAGCCGCCATGAGGCGAGGGAGGTGGCTGCCAATTGGGCCCCGTGGCGTACGGTAGCTACCTGGTATATGTGGAGAAGTCTCGACCCCGTCCCAGTTGAACATTAAAATCAGACTATGAAAACGACTTTCCTGGATTTTGAGCAGCAAATCGCCGAATTAGAGTCAAAGATTGAAGAGCTGCGTTTTGTACAAGACGAGTCATCGGTAGACATCTCCGATGAAATTAAAACGCTTGCCGAAAAAAGTCAGCAGTTAACAAAAGATGTTTATGCCAATTTGACTCCTTGGCAGGTCTCTCAAGTAGCGCGTCATCCTCAGCGTCCTTATACCCTGGATTATGTTGGCGCTTTATTTACCGACTTCCATGAACTACATGGTGATCGCACTTTTGCGGATGATCAATCGATCATTGCTGGATTAGCCCGTTTTGAAAATCAGCCTTGTATGGTGATTGGTCATCAGAAGGGTCGCGATACTAAAGAGCGTGCTCTCAGAAACTTCGGCATGAGTCGACCAGAAGGTTATCGTAAAGCAATGCGCCTCATGCGCCTTGCAGAAAAGTTTGGCATTCCGGTATTTACTTTTGTAGATACTCCTGGGGCATTCCCTGGCATTGATGCGGAAGAGCGCAATCAGTCTGAAGCGATTGGCCGTAATTTGTTTGTGCAAGCAGAACTTGAGGTTCCAATCATCGCTACCATTATTGGTGAAGGTGGTTCCGGTGGTGCGTTAGCAATTGCGATGGGCGATGTGGTCTTAATGTTGCAGAACTCCACTTACTCAGTAATCTCTCCCGAGGGCTGTGCATCTATCCTCTGGAAGACTGCCGATAAAGCGCCTGAGGCGGCTGAGCAACTGGGTCTCACAGCGCAACGCTTAAAAGCTTTGGGCCTGATTGATAAGATCGTTGCCGAGCCTATTGGTGGTGCGCATCGCGATTACGACAATATGATGAGTAATATGCGCAAAGCGCTTACTGAATCCTTAAAAACTTTTGATGGCATGAAAGTAGACGCATTGCTTGAGCGTCGTCATGAGCGTTTGATGAGCTATGGCAAGTTCAAGGAAATCACAGCAAAGTCCTAAGCCAGGAAAACGAATTGCGGTTGCCCTCAGTGGCGGCCTCGATTCGGTTGTGTTGCTTGACACGGTTTGTAAAGCGCAAGCTAAAGTAACAACACAAAACAAAAACCAAACCAAAGACCAAATCTACGCATTCCATATCCATCATGGTTTACAAAAGCCAGCGGATGACTGGTTAATCTTTTGTGAGAAGCTGGCAAAAAAATATAAGATCCATTTTGATTTCCGTCTTCTGCATTTGGATAATTTCAATGAGCAGGGTAATGTTGAGGCAAGGGCAAGAGCAGGTCGTTACGAGGCGCTAGCCGACCTGTGTGAAGAGTATGGCATTGAAGACTTACTGCTCGCGCACCACCAGAACGATCAGGCTGAAACGGTACTGCTCCAGCTAATGAGGGGCTCTGGAGTGGCGGGCTTATCAGGTATGCCGCAAGCTAGGGGAATCGCTACTAATCAAAGTCTCACCCTTTGGCGACCACTCTTAAATCAAAGTAGGCAAGAGCTAGAGGCTTATGCAAAAGAGCATAAGCTCCAATGGATTGAAGACCCTAGTAATCAAGATCGCAAATATAGACGCAATGCGATTCGTAAAGACATCATTCCCAAGTTAGAAAAGATTCAACCGGAAGCATTGGCCAATATGGCGCGTAGTGCTGTTTTACTAGGTGAGGCACAAACACTACTTAACCGATTAGCAATACAAGATGGCAAAAGCATTCTGAATAAGGGTCAGGTGAAAGCAGCACCATTGCTAGCGCTAGCTAAGGATGACTTACCGGCAGCCAATAATGTCTTGCGCTATTGGTTCCAAACTCAACAGTTGGCCATGCCATCTCAAGAACGCCTACAAGCCTGGTGGCGTGATCTTGCTACGGTTAAAGCGGATGCCAAATTAGAGTGGTTGCATGACGACAAAAAAATCTATCTATGGCGTGGGGCACTGCAAGTTGCAAATCCCGAGGAAGGGCTTTGGGTTCTCAAATCATTGCCGGCTAATTCCAAGCAATTAGGGTTACCAGCGGATTGGGTTAAGAATGCCCAAGAAACTAATCAAATTACCCTCAGAGAGCGCCTAGGCTCGGAGAAGATTCAGATTAAGCCCAAGACACCCCGTAAAACCCTCAAAAACCTCTACCAGGAGGCCGATGTGCCGCCCTGGGAGCGCCAGGCACCCTTGCTCTATATCGGTGATGAGTTAGTCGCTGTAGCTGGAATTGGGCTTAGTTATCCGCATCTCGTTACCTCAGGCAGGCGGGTGTTGCCTATTTGGTCTAAGGTGTAATGCCAGATTCTTTTTGATGGCGTATCGCGCAGATGAGTGCCGTATCTTTAGCCTCATCAAAACTATAGAGCGCAACGTAACCAGATTTTCCGCGGGAGATAATTAATTCTCTGATGTAGGCATCACAGGTGCGACCTATAAAAGGATGCTCGGACAAAATCTGAATTGCGCTCTCAATAATTTCTAAAGTAGCTAAAGCAGTATTTTTGTCAATTTCAATTAAAAAGTCAGTCAGTCGCTCAAGATCATGTAAGGCTTTTGGGGAGAAAACAATCCTTACCAATTCGTCGCTTTCAAGTTTGACTTCTTACCGGCTATACGCGCTTTTAAATGTTTGAAAACTTTATCAGCGTCATGCACTTTACCTTCTTGTAAAACCTCATTGCGAGCATTGTTAGCGTCTTCTAGGAAAGATCTCCGTAATTCTGCGTTAATGCTTGCTTGTTTAATCGCCTCCACCATAAATGCGTGAGTAGTAACGCCAAGATCTTTGGCAGCATTGGCCGCTTGGAGCTTGATTTCATCTGGAAGTTTGAGTGAGGTCGTGCTAACAGGGCTCATGGAGGGTCCTAGGATCAGAAAGGTAACACTAAAGTAACACCATCCTAAACTGCCTCATACGACAAAGTCAACAGCTTGGTCTTAAAGACCTACAAAACCCTGTAAAATAAGCCCTTTTTAGACCTCCAAGGATTCATTTCCTTGTCACAGATAGTTAAATAGACGGTTTTTATGGCTCTCATCGTTCATAAATATGGCGGCACCTCAATGGGCTCAACAGAGCGCATTGCCAATGTTGCCAAACGCGTAGCTAAATGGATGCGTGCTGGCCACCAAGTGGTGGTCGTGCCATCGGCTATGTCAGGCGAAACCAATCGCTTGCTTGGCCTTGCAAAAGAAATTAATCCGGATGCAAGCCCACGCGAGTTGGATCAAATTGCATCTACGGGTGAGCAGGTTAGCTCTGGCTTATTAGCTCTAGCATTAATCCATGAAGGTATTGATGCAGTGAGTTACGCTGGTTGGCAAGTAACTGTTCATACGGATTCCGCATTTACCAAAGCGCGCATCAAGAGCATTGATGACAAAAAAATCATGGCTGATCTCAACGCTGGTCGTGCTGTAGTGGTTACTGGTTTTCAGGGTGTCGATCCGAACGGCAACATCACCACATTAGGTCGTGGCGGTTCTGATACATCAGCGGTGGCGATGGCGGCAGCTCTAAAAGCCGATGAGTGCTTGATCTACACAGACGTTGATGGTGTGTACACAACAGACCCACGCGTCTGCGAAGATGCACGTCGCTTAGATAAGATTACCTTTGAAGAGATGCTAGAAATGGCAAGCTTAGGTTCAAAGGTATTGCAGATTCGTTCAGTTGAGTTTGCAGGCAAGTACAAAGTTAAAACCCGGGTTCTGTCTTCATTGACAGACCCATTGATGCCTTTAGACATCGAAATGAAGTCGGGCACCTTGATTACATTTGAAGAGGACAGCACTATGGAAGCCGCAGTTATTTCCGGTATCGCCTTTGCGCGTGATGAAGCGAAGATTACCGTTCTTGGGGTTCCTGATCGTCCAGGTATTGCATATCAAATTCTTGGTCCGATTGCGGATGCCAATATCGATGTGGATATGATTATTCAGAACCAATCAGTTGAAGGTAAAACAGACTTTACTTTCACGGTGCCGCGTGCTGATTATCAAAAAGCATTGGACTTGCTCAAGAACACTGTGCAGGCGCACATCGAAGCAAAAGAAATCTCTGGCGATCCAAAGGTTTCTAAAGTTTCAGTGGTTGGTGTAGGTATGCGTTCCCACGTTGGTATCGCCAGCAAGATGTTCCGCACTTTGTCAGAAGAGGGCATCAACATCTTGATGATCTCCACCAGTGAAATCAAGATCTCTGTGGTCATTGATGAGAAATACATGGAATTGGCTGTACGCGCCTTGCACAAGGCATTTGAGCTGGATCAGAAGTAAGTAAAAAGCGTAATAAACCCCTCAGGAGCGGTTATCCGTTAAACTGTGGGGCGTTGTAATAGTAAGAAGTACGGAGACGTGGCCGAGCTGGTCGAAGGCACTCCCCTGCTAAGGGAGCATCGGGGCTAAAACTCTGATCGGAGGTTCGAATCCTCTCGTCTCCGCCAGCACTTTTGGCATTTTTTCTTTTTTTTACTATATGCATCAATAACTTAGCCCCCTAACCGGGGCTTTTTCTTTATCACTCCCGCTTACCAGTACGCTTACCACCCAAGCAATGCTTGTTTTGGGATGCTCTAGAGCTTAGTTGCCAAATCTAGCTCTAAAACCTAATGGTTTAAATTGCTCAAAATTTAGGCAATATGGATATCTCAGGTGCTTTCGACATGTTGCGCCTGGTAGGTGGCATATTAAGAAAACTGCATTTTCAAGGTGAATTCAGGCCCTCGATGCCACTAGTAAAAAATAATTTAAATAGCTATTTAGTAGGAAAAAGTGAGGATATGTTTAAAAATGTAGGAATCTATTAAAAAATGTAATAAAAAGTATTTAAATATGTGTAATCGTAAGAAAAAGTGTGTATATGTAAGAAAAAGTATGGGAAAATAACCATTCGAACGAAAAAGCGGAGCTTGAGGGAAATATGAGTGAAATAGGCTACTCACGAGTAAAAAGTCAGTTAGATCTCAGTGCTTTTGATCCTCTGGTACCCGCACGCCTTGCCTCGGTAACCAGTGTAACGCCCACTCAGGGCGCATTGTTGATACCGGCAAAGGTAGCCCCTAAAGATGATCGCCCACTAAGCCACCTTTTGTTTGCACTAAAGCATGAGGGGGTTAATCTTCAGCTGCTATCGCAGGCCTTAAGAAAAATCCCGGCCCAAGAGATGCTGGCTGCCATTAGTGAATCGCCAACAGGCGTTTATATACGCACAGCATGTTTTTTGTGGGAAGCCTTTAATAAGCAAGAGTTAAAGGGCGCGCCAGTAATTACAGGGCCAATGGCCAATTTATTTGACCCAAAAAAATACATTACCGGTCCAAGCATACGCAATGCTAAATGGCGGGTTCATTTCAATGGATTGGGTTCTTTGGATTACTGCGTAACTGTTGAGCGAACCGCACGTATTAATAGCTTGCTTGAATCCAACATCCTCCAGAAGGCAAATGAATTTCTATCGCAGCTTGGTGGAGCCGCGTCCGATAGGGCAATGTCATGGGCTTATTTAAGCGAGACCAAAAGTTCTTTTGAGATTGAGCATGAAACACCAAGCGCAACTAAAGCAGAAGCATTTGTAGAGCTGCTTAAAAAAGCACATCTGACTCCTCAATTGAATGAAGAATACTTGGTTGGATTGCAAAACACTGCCATTACAAACCCATTAGATAGGGCCGTTCATTATCGGCATGAGCAGAATTGGTTAAGTAGTCCGTTACGTGGTGCTGCTGGCGTAACGTATATTCCGCCACCACCTGAAATTGTTAATGACTTGATGAAGGGTTTGGTAGATTTTGCTAATGCCTCGCCAAAGCAGATAGACCCCTTGGTTGCAGCTGCAATTATTTCATTCGGGTTTGTTTTCATTCACCCATTTATGGATGGAAATGGACGTTTGTCCAGATTTTTATTTCATCATGCAATATGCCAGTCTGGCGCTTTAAAGAATGGCCTGCTATTGCCAGTATCCATTGCGATGAAGCGGAATGAAGATTTATATCTAACCGCTCTAAAGAGCTTTTCTGAACCTGCTCGCAAGCGCTGGGAAGTTATTTGGATTGATGGTGATGAATATCAAATGACATTCAAATCAAATGATTCCTTATATCGCTATTGGAATGCCACTGCCTGTGTTGATTTTGGATTGGAGATGGCCAAGCAAGCATTGGAAAAGGACTTAAGAGAAGAGACCGAGTTCTTGGCAAAGTATGACCTTATTTACCGTGCTATTGATAGTCAGTTTGATATACGCGGCAAGGATCTCAACGCCTTAATTTTGACCTGCATGGAACAAAATGGAAAGCTATCAGCTAACCGTCGTAAGAAATTTTCTGCAACGGTGCCGGAAGAAATATTTAATGCAATTGAAGCTGAATATATGAAGATAGCGGACTGATTCAAAAAGCCTCGCTAATTCTATCAAGGTCAACCCAAGGGCTGGCGCAATGATAAATTGGGTAATTCAGTTGCCTGAAGTTTAATCTTCCCAGACCTTTTGGCTTGCATCCTAACTATGTAAGGCCATCATTTGCTTACCATCCCGCTTACCAGCAAAACATGGATTTTAGTAAGTTTGAATGGATTGCTCGGGAGTAGGGTCTACCTTCTAAGCCATATATATAAAAGATTTAATGGACATTGGTGCACATGACAGGAGGGTCAAAACCTAGATCTCGTCTCCGCCAGCACTTTTGGCATTTTTTCCTCTTTTTGCTATACGCAACATAGACTTAGCCCCCTAACCGGGGCTTTTTCTTTATCACTCCCGCTTACCAGTACGCTTACCACTCAAACAGTATTGCATTTCATATGTGTGGCTAATGCGATTTAAGCTAACAATCGCTTATTACATCCTGGTGGCATGGTTAATTTATTGAATACACTAGATTTCAATATAAAAACCAAGATCGTGTCTTATCCAATTTATGAAACTTCATGTACTGAGTGATTTACATCTAGAGTTTGCTGACTTTACCCCTGCATCAAATACGGCAGATGTTATCGTTCTGGCGGGTGATATCGGCCTTCGCGCGGAAGGTGTAACTTGGGCCAGGAAATCTTTTCCGGATCAAGAAATCATTTATGTGGCTGGCAACCATGAGTTCTATGGTTCTCAGCGTTCTCATGTCATTGAGGACATCCAAAATGCATGCGCAGAAAACGGCATTCATTTCCTAGATGACTATGGGATTGAGCTACATGATTCGCAGTTAAATACCCCCGTCCGTTTTTTAGGGGCTACTTTATGGACGGACTTTTTATTATTTGGTGAAGATCTAAAATCTAAATGCTTATCGTATGGCGAGCTTTACTTAAATGACTTCAGAAGAATCCGTGACGGAGGTAGAAATTTTTCTCCAAAAAAATCTATCCAATTGCATGAAAAGTCACTGGCTTGGCTGCAAAAAGAGTTAGAGAATCCGTTTGATGGCAAGACGGTAGTGATTACCCATCACCTACCTTCAATGTTATCGGTTGCACAGCGCTATAAGCCCGATCTACTATCCGCCTGTTTTGCCTCCGAGTTAGCCCATCTCTTTGGAAGGATGTCTCTATGGATTCATGGGCATACGCATGACTCCTGTGATTATCAAATGAATGGCACTAGGGTGGTTTGTAATCCTCGCGGTTATGTGCGATCTAACCATGCTGAAAACCCAGCATTTAATCCATCTTTAATAATTGAAATCTAGTTACCCACCATGCGCTTCATAATGAGAGCTTAGTTTTTGGCTAGGGTCTTGATTAATTCAGTGCTGCAAATATCATCGATATGCCTAAAGGCTAGAGAGATTCCTTCGATTTGATTTGCAGCAATTCCAAGGCTTTCAAAGTGTGTTTTCCATTGTCTAGTTACTCGCCATACACGATCGATAATGGTGCTTGCTTGCTGCGCGGATAGGCCAAAGCGCTCTTTGGCACCATAGGCATTATCTAGTGTGGCCAATTTACCTTGTGGTCCAACGCCTAGATGTTGATAACGCTCACTTGCAATGACTGCATGAGGCATCACGTCATAGAGTGGGCTCAGGCTCCAGCCTTTAAGCGCATGGCTCCATAAGAATGCATGATTGCGTAGATGATCGTCATCGTTACTAACAAAAATATTAAAGATCATGCGTGCATATAGTTCCTCAATATCAGCTTTGACTGTTTGAACCACGCAATATCTGCGGATGGCATCCGCAATATCCATATAGCTTTTTGTATTGGATTCTGATTCGTGACAGGCAACTAAGGTGAGGGCGCTAACGACATGATGACGAATTTCTACTGGCCGAGCAAAAGCAGTCCAAGAGCGATCAAAGCGTTTGACCATCAACACTTTTTTCTTGCCAACCTGTTCTAATTGAGTTTGCGCTACATTAAGACCGGCTAACTGCGCAAGTTTGAGTGTGGCGTATTCAATGCTTGGTACATCTAAAGCGCCATCTGTGTTACCTGGGAACTTGGCCATCCATAAAATGTTTTCATCATCGCGCACGCTTGCCTTAGGGCGCATGCCCCCAAGACCGCTACCCACAAGCAAAATTTTGGATAGTGCTTCTGACACTGGCAAGCCCGCCTCAATCTTTTGCGCACCCTCGAGTACGTATGACAGATTGTGAATACTTTCGTGAGCAGGGCGCTCCTCTTGATCTAAAGAAGATCGAATGTCTAAAGCCCCAACACGATCACTGCCCGCTTCGAGTAGATAGGTTGATTCTGGAAGGCTATTGGCTGGAACCTTAAGCCTAGCTTCAATCACTCTTCTTCCCCAAGAATCAGGAGCAGCATCCCGAATTCCACCAAAAGCCTCTAAGCCGTTAGGTGGAATGAGGCGTTTACCTTTGATCTCACTTTTACTCCTAAGGCTAAGAGCGACTGGATCCACTTCTTGTGCGTTGCTCCTATCTAAGTAACGCAAGCCATAAGCAAATGAAGAGGCAATAAGTCTTGAGCCTTCCTCATCTACTTGCAGTTGACCTGCTGGTATAAATTCGCCATCAAGATTGGCAAAGACAAAAAGATCCTTAGTGGTATTGGCCATCAGAAATCAAGCGCTTTCATTTCCGCTGCACTTAAATCACGCACGCGTTGTGGACGTGAGCGACGCTCTAAAGCAATGATCGCAGGATCATCTCCGCTTAAGAGTTGCAATAAGTTCATGCCTGGAGCGATTGCATCTAAGTAACGCAGGAGCGCGCCAATGGCTACACCAGGATCACCCTTTTCAATGCGCTGGGCAGTAGCGCGAGATAGGCCGGCACGGACTGCTGCTTCACCTTGGCGAACACGACGCGCAAGACGCAAAGAAACAAGGCATTGCGCTATTTCAGCGGATTGGCCAAGTTGCTTTGATGCTAGGGTCAGTTCTTGATCTACGCGCATAGTTGCCTCATGCATTTTGTTAAGTATGAGACGTTAATATACCTGTTTATACTCCATAGGTCAATAAATATGACTCATAAATGAGTCTTTAAGTATTTTAATGACTTATTTATAAGTCTTTTAATGGTTTACAGTAGAAAATTTAGGCTTGTAATTCCGTCAAAGGGACACCTCTTTACCGGACAGATTCTCCATGTGTCTTTCTATAAAGCCCTCCCAGTCGCTCATCAAGCAAACCCGTTTTTCCAGCTGATCTTGCCTTCTATAGGCCGCCTCTACCTTATTCTGAATCGTATGCGCTAAAGCTAGCTCGACAGTCTCATTTGAGTATTCAGTAGTCTCGGCCGCCCAGTCACGAAATGTAGATCTAAAGCCATGCGGCACGAAGTCTGCGTACTTAGGCATCTTTCTCATCATGGAGAGCAGGGCCATATTGGATAGAGCGCGCTCTTTATGAAGAGAGCTAGGAAATAAATAGGAGTTCACTCTGATTGTCTTCAGATAGTCGAGGATTTCTATGGCTCTTCTATTGAGTGGAACGCGATGTTCCTTACCAGCTTTCATTCGATGAGCGGGGATGGTCCAGACCTTAGCTTGCAAATCAAATTCAGCCCACTTAGCCTCGATGACTTCACCGGTACGAGTAGCAGTAAGAATCAGCAATTCAAGCGCATAGGCAGAGTAGCCAGTATGAGTTCGTAAATCGCTGATGAATTCACCGATCCTTTTAAATGGAGGAGCAGGGTGGTGAGCAACCTTCTTGATCTTGTTGGCCTTAGGTAGCAGATGGCATAGAGCGCCTTGATAGCGAGCAGGATTGTCACCACTAATATATTTATGAGCCTTACACCAGTCCAGAATTACCTCAATACGCTGACGTACCCTTGTTGCAGTTTCAGTTCTCACCTTCCAGAAAGTTCCCTCTACCTCACCATTCTTCTTTTTGATCTCTTGCTCAAGTAACTTAACTAAATGAGTAGTAGTAATCTGATCAACCCTCATTTTTCCAATGATTGGCAGTGCATAAGTATTGATGGTGCTTACCCATTGATCTTTGTGCTTTGAGTTTGACCATTCAGCTTCCTTCGTTTTAATGCACCTATTAGCAGCCTCTTGAAAGGTGATGGAATTGAGATCATATTCCTTTACGCCCAATTTCTTTTCATGGCGCTGGTCAATGGGATCAATCCCATCAAAAATGGCTCTTCTGAGGCCTAGAGACTTTTGTCTGGCATTGGCTAATGAACAAATTTCTACGGATCCAAGCCCCATTGCCCGTCTTTTACCGCTAACCGGACTGGTAAATCTATAGAGCCAGCTTCGGGATGGACCATCAGCCCCTTCAAAAACCCGCAAATATAAACCTCTGGTCTCAGGATCGGCATACCATCCAGGTTGGTTCATAGCGAGAATCCCCCTCGCAGTAAATTTATTTAGTTTCAGTTCTTTTAATGTAACTCGACCACTATTTATACCCATAGTTTCTAACCATCTCGCTTACCAATGAAACTTAGATTTTAGTAAGTTTGAATGGATTACTTGGGAGTAGGGTCTACCTTCAGAGGCATATAGGTAAAGGGTTTAATGGACATTGGTAGACTTAGTGGGAGGGTCAAAATCTTGATCTCGTCTCCGCCAAGTGCTTCTTGCGACCCATATAGAATATGCCCCGTAAGGGGCTTTTCTATTCTATATGGCTTGTACCCACCATCCTACCCACCACTAGAACATCAGTTAAACCCGTTCACAGCCTGCATATAACCTTGGATATATTGAGGTGGTACAAAGAGCTCAGTCTTCACACCATTCTTGGCGGATAGAGTGATGATGAAACCTTTCTTCATTTTGTCTTTGAGGAATGCCTCAGGTATTTGAATAGATACCACTTCCCTGAAGATACAACCTTTATCTCCGCATGCGCCAGCTTCTCTACCTACAACTTTAAATGTAGTGCTAGGAGTGTTTTCTAGCATTGCAGAGTCGTAATAACGCCATTGTGAGTAATAAGTTAATTGCGCATTGAGCTCATAAGTCTTGGCGCCTTGCTTAGGCTGCTCAGCTCTGAGGCCAAACATTTCATAGGTATTAGCCTCATCCATCGTATTGATAGGAGGGCCTTGATAGATTTTTCCACCGGTTGCTGAGTTGGGGGTAATGATGGTTGAGTGATAGACATCATTGGATTCCCATCCGCTAATTTTTTTATCATTCATATTGCAGGCAGCTAGCCCGCTTATTGCCAGCAATAGAACAACTCGATAGATGATTCGATACATATAAAGCTCCTAGAGAATCATCAAATCATACTATCCCTTTGGTTAGGGGCTGCAATTCTGGGGCTTGCACGTATTTTCCGGTCATACCGCGCCATCAATCGCCAGTTCCCACGCAGTGCCAGATTTACCCATGTGACCTCCTTATCCCTGGCGGAACAAGCTTCATCAATGCTGTTCTCCGAATAAATTGGATATTAGCGGCCTTGTTCACGCTCTCACACTAAAGCTGCCTAGAGGCGTTCTTGGCGGTAAAGCTCAGTTAACGCCTCCATATCTTTTTATTAGGGTAGCTCCCTATGCTTTTTTATACTTCACAACTTCACAACTTCAGAAGTTATGATATAGTGTTGGTACTGGGAGATGAAATGAAGAGACAGGTACCGAAAACACATCAAGCCTTGGAGTGGGTGGGGAAGGGCATGACCGCTGCTCAAGCGGCCAGAAAGATGCAGATTTCAGAATCCAGTGTGTACGCCGCCCTCAGAAAGACAAGGGCGAAAGAAGTGGGTTGTTGTCCAACGTGTGGTCACAAAATAAGGAACTAAGATGAAAAAGACTCTATTAGCAGCTGTAACAATCACTGTTGCTGCATTCGCTTATGCGAATACATCGCCGTCAGATTCTTCTGAGTTAGTCAATCAGCAGTGCAAGATATCTGCTGAAGCGGTATCTACCTTGAAGGGTCTGCGTTACGGCAACACTTCAATCCGCAAGGATGTTTCCACATTAATTAACGCTAGCCTCAAGACTCCAGAGAATCGCGAGCTAGCGCAAAAGACTTTGAACCTCATGGTTGACGATAAGACAACGGATGCAAGAGGTTTAGAGGGTAAGTACTGCTCTTAAGGAGTTCAGTCTAATTTCATAAGGTGGCACATAACGCGGAATGTCCTGATTGTGGGAATATGCGGGCATTGTTTAATCAGTGTCCGCATTGCGGTTCAGTCAATTTGCCTATCTTGAGCTCAGATACGATTGAGCTCAATATCAAGCAAGATGGCCCCTATGTTGACGAGGCATTAGATCGGTTAACAGACTACCTAAGAAAATCTCTAGAAGTAGGAATCAAGGCCATCATTTTGATTCATGGATATGGGTCTAGTGGTGAGGGTGGCCGTATTAAGTGGGCCATTCATGAAGCACTAGAAAACAATCGATACTCCGACCGAGTCGACGAATACCATTTTGGTGAAGATGTCGCCTTTGGTAGTGAGGCCTATCATGCCTTGCTTAGGCGCCGTCCTGGTTTAAAGCGCTATCTCAAGCGCTTTAAGGAAGGCAATGCTGGTATGACAGTTTTATTGCTGGGATCTCAGGCTAGAAGTGCTTAGAATAGAAATATTGGCAATTAATGCTTTATCTATTAGGAATCCATTTCCATGACCACTAAGAAACTCGAACATTCAGATTTGCATGATGATAAGCAAGCAGGCGCAGAAAGCCTGATTGGTGAATTCAAATCCCTAATGGCTGATGCGGAAGCTTTAATCAAGGCAACCGAAGATCATCCGGGCGCTGCCATTAGCTCCATTCGCAATAAAGCCCTAGAAACTCTCGCAGGCGCCAAAGAAAGTCTTTCAGGTGTCGAGGGCAAGATGCTTGAGAAAGCGAAGGTGGCTGCTGAAGGCGCAGATGACTTCGTGCATCGCAATCCTTGGGAGGCAGTGGGTGTTGCGGCGGGCTTAGGTTTGCTGATTGGCTTATTCATTGGACGCCGCTAGACCCTTATGTCTCAAGAAAACTTACTTTCCTCTATCAAAGGCCTTGCATCAACTGGTGCATCGATAGCGCAAACGCGCTTAGAACTTTTATCTCTGGATGTCCAAATCGCTAGAGGTAAATTCATCAGATTGTTAGTGATGATTATTGGGGCCTTATTCTTTTTATTCTTTGGCTTGGTGATGCTGGCATTGCTTATCGTGATTTATAGCTGGGAGACCGATCGAATGCTGGCCTTAGGTTTATTGACCGGAGCCTTTATATTAGTTGGTCTGATTCTCGCAGCGCTGATTAATCAATCATTACGTACGATGCCTAGACTATTTGAGGCCTCTATTACTGAATTAGCCAAAGATCGCGAAGCCCTTTCAAAATGAGTGAGCATTTAAAGGCTTTAGAGCTCCGCCAACACCAATTGAAGCTTCAGGCGCACCGTGAGCGCATTGCGTTTGCTGAACATTTTGAGGCTTGGGAAAAGCCACTCTCTTGGGCTGATAAGGGGGTTGATGCGGTCAACTTCTTAAGAAGCAACCCTATCCTGTGGACTAGCGCATTTGCAGCACTTGCGCATTACAAGCCCAAGTTGGCGAGCAAGGCCCTAGCGGTAGGTTGGGGTGCGATGAAGATCATCAAGAGTGCTAAAAAACTAATCTAGTTTCTAGCTTTTTAAGATGGACTGATGGCGAATGCCGGATTGATTTAAAAGATCAGTGCCATTTAGGAAAGTTATTTCTAGCAAGGTGATTGCGCCACATACTTTAAAGCCGGCACTGCGAATTAATTTATCAGCAGCAACTAAGGTTCCGCCGGTAGCAAGAACATCGTCAAGCAGCAACACTCTTGCATCTTTAGGCAGAGTAGATTGCTGAATCTCTAGAGCATCATTTCCATATTCCAGGCCATAAGCTTCACGATGACTAGCTAAAGGGAGTTTGTTAGGCTTTCTGGCCAGTGCCAAGCCCTTGTGAGCGTGGTGGGCTAGGGCAGAGCCAAAGATAAAGCCGCGGGATTCAATTCCTAGAATGTGGGTGTAATCAAATTGCTGGGCCACCTCATCTAACTGACGAATAGCCTCTTTAAAAGCCGTTGGGTTGGCTAATAAGGGCGATATATCCCTAAAAAGAACTCCGGGTTTTGGAAAATCAGGAACCCCGGGTAGATAATCTAATAAATTCATCACCGACCAATATGAAAACAGAACTTCTTATTATTACCGCATTAGAGTCCGAGCTCAAGCGTGAAGCGCTACCAAGTGGCGTGGAAATTGTTTATTCAGGCGTTGGCAAAATTAATGCTGCCATAACCAGCATCAAAGCCATTCACCAATACTCACCAAAGAGAATATTGAACTTTGGTACCGTAGGAAAAATCAAATCAGAATTACAGGGCCTACTAGAAATTGGTAAGGTCATTCAGCGCGATATGGATACCGAGCCATTAGCCCCTCGCGGCAGCACTCCTTTTTGCACAAGACCGCAAGAGTATGTATCTACCGGACAATTTATCTGCGGTTCTGGTGATAGTTTTGTGACTGCTTATGATCCTTGGTTGCATAGTCGAGGTGTTGATGTTGTTGATATGGAGCTATTTGCAATTGCTGCGATTGCACATGATCATCACATACCTTGGCAATCATTTAAATACATCACCGATGAAGCTAATGAGAATTCAGGCGATGACTGGCAGTCTAAAGTCAATCACGGCCAAGATCTATACCTGGCTCAAATCAAGGACATATTGCGTAATTAGTTTTGGTGGCATTATGATGCTATTCATTCCCGTCTTTAGCTAGCATCAATCTACTAAAGCAATCCAAAGGGGTAATAGTGAGTATTGCAACTGCACCTGCTAGTGAGTCTTGGAGCGATAAGCGCTGGCTCTGGTTATTGAGCCCAACCATTCCATTTGCCTTTACTGCTTCTATTCTAGCTTTCTCATTGACAGGACAATGGCTCTGTTTGCTTTTTGCCCCAGCTATTATTCATATTGCTATCCCCATCTTAGATCTGACTTTTGGCGAAGACTTTAGCAATCCTCCAGAATCCGCTGTCGAGAATTTAAATAGAGATTTCTTTTATCGTGCTTTGGTCTGGCTTTATGTCCCGTTTCAACTCATTGGAACAGTCTATGGAACTTGGCTAGCGGCGACTCAATCTTTAGATTGGTATACCTATGTTGCCTTGGTATTTACTGTGGGATCCACCAACGGCATTGGTATTGGAACCGCCCATGAGCTAGGGCATAAACAAGAATCTATTGATCGTTGGCTTTCTAAATTGGCATTAGCTTCGAGTATGTATGGCCACTTTTTTGTAGAACATAATCGCGGTCATCACAAGCGGGTGGCGACACCCGAGGATCCTGCTAGCGCCCGTATGGGCGAAAGTTTTTGGGCATTTCTGCCACGCACAGTATTGGGGAGCTTGGTTTCTGCATGGGAGCTAGAGCGCGAGCGCTTAAAAAGAAAAGGCAAGGACGTTTGGACTATTCACAATGAAAATCTCCAAGCCTGGTCACTCACCATCCTCCTGTATGGTGTGCTCATGCTTTGGCTTGGATGGTCAGCATTGATTTTTCTATTGCTTCAGGGCATCTACGCCGCCTCAATGTTGGAAGTGGTGAACTACGTAGAGCACTACGGGTTATTGCGCCAAAAAAATCAACATGGTGAGTATGTTCGCTGTGCCCCAGAGCATTCCTGGAATAGCAATCACATAGTAGGCAATATTCTGCTTTACCACCTGCAAAGACATTCAGATCATCATGCACACCCAACCAGACGTTATCAAGCATTGCGTCATTTTGGGGAAGCGCCTCAATTACCTGGTGGTTATGCATCCATGATTACTTTGGCGTATTTTCCGCCCCTCTGGTTTGCCTTAATGGATAAGCGTGTGGTACGTCATTACGCTGGAGATATACATAAGATCAATATTCAACCATCTGCTAGATCAAAGCTGATGAATCACTGGGGTAATAAATCATGAAGCCTCAAATTTATGATTACATCGTCGTAGGTGGTGGGTCTGCCGGTAGCGTGATGGCAGGGCGGCTTAGTGAGGATGCTGACACTAGCGTTGCATTGCTTGAGGCTGGCGGTAAGGGCGACAGCTGGGTCGTGAAAACACCTGCGGCTGCAGTCGCCATGTTACCAACATCAATCAATAATTATGCCTTTCAAACGGTAGCTCAGAAGGGCTTGAATGGTCGCCGAGGTTATCAACCCAGAGGGAAGTGCTTAGGCGGTTCTTCGGCGATTAATGCCATGATTTACACCAGGGGTCATCGCGCTGATTACGATCATTGGGCGTCTCTTGGCAATGCAGGTTGGTCATATGATGACCTACTGCCTTACTTTAAGAAAAGCGAAAGCAACGCTACCATTAAGAATTCCTTCCACGGTATTGATGGCCCTTTATCTGTATCAAATCTGCAGTCACATAATCCTTTTCAGCAAATCTATTTGAATGCAGCCAAGGAAGCCGGATTTCCGGTTACGGAAGACTTCAATGGTGCTGAGCAAGAGGGTTTAGGGATTTATCAAGTTACCCATAAAAATGGTGAGCGCTGGAGTGCAGCGCGTGGCTATTTACACCCCTATATGGGTAAACGAAAAAATTTAAATGTGCAAACTGGTATTCAGGTTGAGTGTATTTTGTTCGAAGGTAAGCGCGCTGTGGGCGTGAGCTATATGCAGGGTGGTAAACAGCACATCATGCGCGCTAACAAAGAAGTTATTCTGTGTGCAGGCGCCTTCCATTCCCCACAATTACTCATGGTTTCAGGGGTGGGGACTGCTCAAGAGTTAAAGAAATTCGATATACCAGTTATCCATGATTTGCCTGGTGTAGGTCAAAATCTTCAAGACCATCCAGACTTTATTTTTGGCTATTCAGCAGATAGCCTTGATCTGATCGGCATTTCTTTAGGTGGTACGGTTAAATTGACTGGTGAAATTATCAAGTATGTTCGTTCACGCGAAGGTATGATTGCCACCAACTTTGCAGAGGCGGGCGGCTTCCTCAAAACAGATCCCAGTCTTGAGGCGCCAGATGTGCAATTGCATTTTGTAGTTAGCTTAGTGGAAGATCATGCTCGTAAATTACATATGGCCCATGGCTATTCGTGTCATGTATGCGTTCTGAGGCCTAAGAGCCGTGGGCAGATTACGCTAGCTAGTAACAGTATGCAAGACGCACCATTAATTGATCCAGCTTTTTTGGCTGAAGAAGAGGATTTGGAAACCCTAGTTAAAGGTTATAAGCTGACCAAACAACTAATGGATGCCCCCTCGTTTACTAAGATACGCAAAAAAGATGTCTTTACACCTAATGTAAAAACAGATGATGACATTCGGAAGATTATTCGGGAGCGGGCTGATACGGTCTATCACCCAGTGGGCACCTGCAAGATGGGCCATGATGCAATGGCAGTAGTTGATGCAAACTTAAAAGTTCATGGCATGGAGGGGCTAAGGGTGGTTGATGGCTCGATCATGCCAACCCTAATCGGAGGCAATACTAATGCTCCCATCATTGCTATCGCTGAAAAAGCAGTAGACCTGATCCGAGCAGGTCGCTAATCTAGCCCATCAAAATTGGGGGTGCGCTTTTCTAAAAAGGAGGTCAGCGCTTCTTTTGCTGCTGGACTATGGAGTCTATCGATGAAGTGCTTGCCTTCAATATCAATTTGATTGAGTACTGCAGCCTTAAGTTCACCCTCTTTTAACAAAGACTTCGTTCTTGAGACTGATCCGGAGGATAAGGTAGTTAGTTTTTTGGCTCTCTGCTCCGCATAAGGCAGTGCAGATGGTTCTGAAATTACTTTGTTTACAAATCCAATTTGATGGGCTTCATCAGCGCTGATGGGTTCACCAAAAAGCAATATTTCTGAAGCCTTTTGATGGCCAGCGAGACGTGGTAGCAATAATGAGACCGCACCTTCTGGAACCAAGCCCAAGGAAACGAAAGGAAATATAAAACGAGCATTCTTCTGCGCGTATACCAAATCGCAATGAAACAGTAATGTTGCCCCAATGCCAACCGCAACTCCATCAACTGCTGCGATTAAAGGCTTAGTTAGTCCTGCTAGCGCCTTTAACAAATTAATGGGTGGCGCATCTTCATGTGTAATCGGCGATTGCATGAAATCCACAATATCGTTACCTGCTGAAAAGGCATTACCAGCCCCAGAGATCAACATCACATTCACTTGAGGGTTTTGATCTCCATCAAAGAGTATCTGTGTAAGTTCACGATACATTGCATTAGTAAATGCGTTCTTTTTCTCAGAACGGTTCAGTAATATCTTCAGAATCCCGTCAGACAGATGGTGATTAATCATGTGATCTACGCTGCACCTTTAAGCAAAATTGCTTTAGTTTGATCATATTCAACTTTTAATCGAGCAACAAACTGCGCTGTAGGCGTAACTGCTTTTACGGCGCCAATACCTTGACCACAGCCCCAAATATCTTTCCAGGCTTTCTGAGCTGCGCCACCAAAGTTCATTTTGCTCGGATCGCTTTCTGGAAGATTATCTGGATCCAAGCCAGCATTGCGAATAGAGGGTGCTAAATAGTTCCCAGAAACACCAGTGAAAAGGTTGCTCAAGATAATGTCATCTGAGTTGCAATCAACCACTGCTTGCTTATAGGCCTCACTTGCACGCGCTTCTTCAGTGGCAATAAATGCAGAGCCAATATACGCATAGTCAGCGCCTATGGCCTGGGCTGCTAAAACTGCACCTCCAGTAGCAATGGAGCCACTCAGTACTAATGGTCCTTTAAACCATTCCCGAATTTCCTGAATCAATGCAAATGGGCTTTTAATGCCAGCATGTCCACCAGCGCCAGCTGCAACAGCAATTAAGCCATCAGCACCTTTTTCTATCGCCTTTTTAGCAAAGGCATTATTGATAATGTCATGCAATACGATTCCGCCATAACTATGTGCGGCAGTATTAATTTCTTCACGAGCACCTAACGAGGTAATGATGATGGGTACTTTGTATTTGACGCACAGAGCCATATCATGTTCAAGGCGATCATTGCTCTTGTGCACAATTTGATTGATGGCAAAGGGTGCGGCAGACTTTTCAGGATGTTCTTTGTTGTATAGATCCAATGCAGTTGTAATTTCAATCAACCATTCTTCAAACTGCTCAGCCGGCCTCGCATTAAGTGCGGGCATAGAGCCAATCACTCCCGCTTTGCATTGGGCAATTACCAATTTAGGATTGCTGATAATGAATAGAGGCGCTGCAATGACGGGTAAATTACCATCCGCCAAATGTTTACGAAGAACTTCTGGAAGAGGTTTATTGCTCATATTTTTAAATGATCTGTGGATTACTGCTCAGCTTTGTACCAAACTTGGGTACGACCTAATAATGGAACCCCAATATAGCCACGGACATCCATTTTCTTGCCATCTTCAGTGGCAACCTTGACTTTGTAGGTTTCGCCATTCTTTGGGTCTAAGATTTTTCCATCTGACCAAGTACCCGACCCATCTTGCTTAAGATCACTCATGATTTTCATGCCAACAAGTGGTTTATCTTTGCGCTCATCTTTGCAGAGATTGCAATAGACTAGCGGCGTTTCGCCTGGAGATGGGAATGTCTTGATGATGGTGCCCTGTAAAAGGCCATTGGCTTCTTCAATCTTAATTAAGGAAGCTGGTTGATTGGTTTTATCATCAATCGTTTTCCAAACCCCAATAGCTGGGTCGGTTGCTTGAGCGTACACATTTCCCGCGATCAGACTAAGACAACATGCCGATAAGATCAATTGTTTTTTTAGCATTCTCTTGCCCCCTAATATTGGTTGATGTTGATAAATTCTGATTAACAACGCTCAAAGATTCCAGCAGCGCCCATACCAGTACCAACGCACATTGTCACCATGGCGTGCTTAAGATTACGCCTCTGTAGGGCATGAATCGCTGTCGCAGCTCGGATGGCGCCGGTTGCCCCCAATGGATGTCCAAGGGCAATAGCGCTACCCAAAGGATTGACTTTACTTTGATCCAAGCCAAGATCTCGAATGACTGCTAAAGACTGGGCTGCAAACGCTTCATTCAACTCGATCCAGTCCAAATCCTGCAAATTGAGTCCAGCTAGTTTTAATGCGGCTGGAATCGCCTCTTTAGGGCCGATACCCATAATTTCAGGTGGAACACCCTTAACGGCAAAACTGACAAAGCGTGCCAAAGGGGTAAGGCCAAAGGTCTTGATCGCTTTTTCACTGGCTAAGATGAGTGCGCCAACACCATCAGAGGTTTGTGAGCTGTTGCCAGCGGTAACGCTACCTCTAGCTGCAAATGGAGATTTGAGTTTAGCTAGACCTTCAAGTGAAGTGTCAACGCGCGGACCTTCATCCTTCAAAAAATCGCGCCATTGCACATCTACTTGACCCTTGTCTAGATTCATGGAGCGATAAGCCACCTTGACTGGAAAGATTTCAGAATTAAATTCACCGGCGGCTTGTGCGGCCATGGCCTTTTGATGCGAATGGAATGCAAAAGCATCTTGATCTTCACGACTGATTTTCCATTGCTGCGCAACTTTCTCAGCGGTTAAGCCCATCCCGTAAGCGATACCAATGTTTTCATCGCCCATAAAGATTTCTGGCGACATTGATGGAGAATTGCCGCCCATAGGCACCATGCTCATTGACTCAACACCACCAGCAATCATGACATCTGCTTCACCAACCCTTATGCGGTCAGCGGCCATAGCAATCGCATTTAAGCCTGATGAACAGAAGCGGTTAACGGTAATGCCGCCGACAGTATTGGGAAGGCCGCCTAAAAGAAGTCCAATGCGGGCCACATTTAATCCTTGCTGGCCTTCTGGCATGGCGCAGCCAATAATGGCATCTTCAATTGCTTTGGGATCTAAGGTGGGGACTTGTGTCAGTACGTGCTGCAAGGCATTGCCAAGTAAGTCATCCGGACGAGTATTTTTTAATGCACCTCGTCCAGATCTACCAACGGCACTGCGAGTGGCAGCAACGATATATGCGTCTTGAATATTTTTCATAGTGATATCTCGGTAAATTAGTTTCTAACAGGCTTGCCAGTTTGGAGAATACCCATAATCCGTTCCATGGATTTAGGGTGGCCAATGAGCTCCACAAAAGCCTGACGCTCCAGTTTGAGCAGCCACTCTTCAGTAACTAGCGTTCCTGCATCGACATCGCCACCAGTAATGATCTGAATGATCTTCTGAGCAATGTGCGCATCGTGTTCAGAGATAAAGCCACCGTCACGCATATTGACTACTTGACCCATCACGGTGGCGGCAACAGAACGGCCACCAACCGGTATTAAGGTTGGTATAGGAGGTCTGTATCCGGAGTAGCGCATTGCTTTGACTTGATCTTGTGCCAAAGCCAGTAATTCATAAACGTTTGCAACGATAATGTCACCCTTTTGGAGGTAAGCCATCCTCATTGCTTCTTGAGCTGATGAAGAAACCTTAGCCATTGCAGCATTTTCAAAAGCGGCTTTGGTGAAATCCAAATAATTGGTGTTCCCAGCAAGCGCAACGCCTTGAGCCGCACGAATGGCTGCTTCTTTAAGTCCGCCACCAGCAGGTAATAAGCCAACACCAACTTCCACCAGGCCAATATAGCTTTCCATAGCAGCAACTCTGCGCGCAGATTGGAGAACTAATTCACAACCACCCCCTAGGGCAATACCAGAGACTGCGGCAACTACAGGCACTTGGGAGTATTTGATTTTCATCATCGTATCTTGAAACTCTTTGACGAACGGCTCAACTCCAGCAGGGCCGCCTTTCATGACCATAGGCATTGCAGCTTCTAGATTAGCACCTGCAGAAAAGGGCCCACCAGGCGTGCCTAGCTTCAATGAAGTAGGTTGCCAGATCACCAATCCTGCATAGTTCGCTTCTGCGATCTCAACGGCTTTTTGTAGGCCACTTAATACGTCTGGGCTGAAGGTATTCATCTTCGAGCGGAATGAGGCAATTAATACCTCAGGTTGGTTGGCATCAACCCATGCGCGGAAGTCGGTATTTTCAAAAACGGTAGTACCCGCTGTTTTAGGATCTGGTGAACCATCTCCCAACAATGGTGCTCTGAATACTTGCTTCTGATACACCGGCAAGGAAGAGCGTGGAATGTATTTATTCTCAGATGCAGACCATGAACCTTCAGGCGTATGGAAAGCTTGCTTATCAGCAACTGGTCCATTAAAGATCCATGCGGGCAAAGGCTCTTTGCTTAGTGTTTTGCCTGCATCAATATCCTCTTTAATCCAATTAGCCACTTGCGTAACGCCAGCTGCTTGCCAGTCCTCAAAGGGGCCTAAATTCCAACCATAACCCCAGCGCATCGCGAAGTCGATTTCTCGAGCAGATTGTGCAATCTCACCAAGGTGAATCGCACAGTAGTGGAAGATATCCCGATAGATAGCCCATAAAAACTGAGCTTGAGGTTCATCGGTCTCGCGTAGCAATGCAAGTCGCTCTGCAATTGGTTTTTTCAGAATGCGCTCAATCAGCGGTTCAATCGTTGCTGTAGATGGTTTGTATTCACCGGTGACAGCATCCAATACAAGAACATTCTTCCCGTCCTTGCGATAAAAACCTGCTTTGGTTTTCTGTCCCAGCGCACCTTTTGCAATGAGTTGACTAACCACTTCAGGCGTTTTAAATAGGGCAGAGAAGGAATCGCCTTGTAATGCATTTTCCATGGTCTTAATGACATGGGCCATAGTATCCAAGCCAACCACATCGCTGGTTCTAAAGGTAGCTGATTTAGCACGTCCAAGTTTGCTGCCGGTAATGGCATCAACTTCATCAAAGCCTAGGCCAAACTTTTGTGCCTCTGCAAACACTGCCAGGATCGAGAAAACACCTACACGGTTGCCGATAAAGTTCGGGGTATCCTTAGCGCGCACAACCCCTTTGCCCATCGTGGAAGTCATAAAGGTTTCAAGTGCATCCAATACGGCGGGATCAGTGTCTGCCGCTGGAATGAGCTCTAGTAAATGCATATACCGAGGTGGGTTAAAGAAGTGCACGCCACAGAAGCGCTTCTTCAGATCACCAGAAAAACCTTTGGCAAGTTCGCCGATAGGAAGGCCTGAGGTATTGGTAGCAAACAGAGCATGCGCCGGAATATGTGGCGCTACTTTTTCATAAAGAGCATGCTTCCAATCGAGACGCTCTGCAATGGCTTCAATGATGAGGTCGCAACCCGCTAAAAGACCTAAGTCGTCTTCATAATTTGCTGGAGTAATTAGATTGGCTTCTGAAGATAAACCCAAAGGTGCCGGCTTTATCTTTTTAAGATTCTCAATCGCTTTAATGGCAATTGCATTCTTATTAGAAGGTTTGCCATCTTCAGAATTCGTCGGCAAATCAAACAACACTACAGGCAACCCTACATTAATACATTGCGCAGCAATCTGAGCGCCCATCACGCCAGCGCCTAGGATGGCTACTTTCTTAATAATCTTGTTATCACTCATATTTAGTCTCTCAGAAAAAATCAGCAGGCATAGCCATTAACGATTTAGAGCCAGCACGTGCTTGACGGATCAGCATGGCTGTCTCAGGAAGGAGTTTGTCAAAGTAGAAGCGGGCAGTAGCCAATTTCGCTTCATAAAAAGGATCTTTGCTAGCCTTATTGGCTAAAGCAATTTTTGCCATCCGCGCAAAGAGGTATGAGTAAATCAAGTGACCCACAACACGTAAGTAAGGTACGGCAGCAGCACCCACTTCTTCGTGATTCATCATGGCTTTCATGCCAATCTCTTTGGTGAGCTTTTCCACCTTGACGGCGATATCAGAAAGAGGATCGATAAACTCCTGCATTTCCTTGCGAACACCTTCATCTTCGATGAACTGTTCAATGATCTTGCCAAACTTGGTGAGCTTCTTGCCCATATCTCCAAGAACTTTTCTGCCTAAGAGATCAAGCGATTGAATGGTATTGGTGCCCTCATAAATCATATTGATGCGGGCATCACGAACATATTGCTCCATGCCCCATTCAGCAATATACCCATGACCACCAAATACCTGCATGCCTTCATTCGTAGCAGTAAATGCGTTATCGGTTAAGAAGGCTTTAATGATTGGAGTGAGAAGGGCGACCATCTCGCCTGTTTCTTTACGAACTTTTTCATCGGGATGATTGAGTTCTTTATCAATCATGAGGGCCACCCAGTAAGAGAAGGCTCTACCAGCTTCTGCGTAAGCTCTTTGGGTGAGCAACATTCTACGAACATCGGGATGAACAATAATCGGATCAGCAGCCTTTTCAGGAGCTTTGGCCCCAGTTAAGCTACGCATCTGCAAACGCTCTTTTGCATAGGCGGCGGAGTTTTGATACGCTACCTCAGTTAAGCCAAGACTTTGCATACCAACACCCAAACGCGCTGCATTCATCATCACAAACATTGCGTTCAGCCCTTTATGGGGTTCGCCTACGAGAGTGCCAATAGCGCCATCAAAGTTCATAACGCAAGTAGCATTCCCATGGATACCCATCTTATGTTCTAGGGAACCACAAGACACTGCATTGGCCTTACCAATCGAACCATTGGCCCCAACCTGAAATTTAGGTACTGCAAATAAAGAGATGCCTTTGCTTCCAATGGGGGAGTCTGGTAGGCGTGCCAAAACAAGATGAACAATATTCTCAGCTAAATCATGATCGCCGCTAGAGATAAAAATCTTGGTTCCGTTAATAGAGTATGTACCGTCTGCTTGTGGCTCGGCTTTAGTCTTTAGCAAACCAAGATCAGTACCGCAATGTGGCTCAGTCAAGCACATGGTTCCAGTCCACTGACCAGATACCAATTTTTCTAAATAAGTTTTTTTCTGTTCTTCAGTACCATGCGCATGCAAGCACTCGTATGCACCATGTGACAAGCCTGGGTACATCGTCCAAGATTGATTGGCGGAGTTGAGCGTCTCATACAGAACGGTATTGAGCAGCTGTGGCAATCCTTGGCCACCATACTCAGGATCACATGACAATGCAGGCCATCCACCAGCAACGTATTGCTCATAGGCTTGTTTGAAGCCATCAGGAGTCGTGACAGACCCATCCTCATGACGCGTACAGCCTTGTTGATCACCAATTTGATTTAAGGGAAAGGCGATCTCACTAGCAAACTTGCCGGCCTCTTCAATGATCTGATTCATGGTGTCTTTATCAACATCCTGGTATGCGGGCAGGGCAGCAAACTCTTTGCCAGCATCAAGCATTTCATGAATAACGAATTGAATATCGCGGAGCGGTGGATTGTATTGAGGCATGATGTTCTTCTATTAAGGTTGAGATTAATGTGACTTACTGTTGCTCAAGATTTCTTTGATTAATTTATTTGCGTTGGCTAGACATTTAGGATTCTCTAAAAAGCGAGAGTCATGATGTACGCCGAGCGCGATGCTATAAAGCTGGAAGAGTAGACCTTCTACATTGATAGATTTCTTTAGGTGTCCAGCTGCAATGGATTCTTTAATCGCACGACGGATTGCAGCACGCCAGTCTTCTACGCTACGCACTAATTCATCGCGAACAATTCCGGGTTGGTCATCAAACTCGACAGCGCCAGCAATAAAGAAGCAACTTGAACTATCGTCACCAATGCTCATCTTGATCCAAGACTGAATCATTTGATTAAGGCGGGGCAAACCTTTAGGCTTGAGAAGTGCGGGTGAGAAGATGAGATCCTGAAACCGCTGGTAATACTCTCGTACAACGGCAACCTGCAACTCTTCTCTAGACCCAAAGTGGGCGAATACACCGCTTTTACTCATTTTGACGGCCTCTGCAATATTGCCGATGGTCAAGCCTTCTAGCCCAGATTTGCTGGCAATTGCCAAAGCCGCCTCAATGATGGAATTCTTTGTCTGAACACCTTTCTTGGGCTCAATTAATTCTCTTTGTAAATCCCTTGATTCTTGAATGGACATGTCAATTTACGCAAATTGTTGTAAAAATAATACGATCGTTCGTTTATATTACATCATTAATTAAATCTTGAAACCTAACCTAGAGCCTTTAAAACAAAGTTTCCTATCCATAAGGCTAATAAAATTGATGCGCTGCAAAATAAATAGAGGGAAAACCCGAGATCCAAATACAAACAAAGTTAATTAATATTCAACGAGTAGTTTCATATTAAAAAAATTAACACAGGAAGACTTATGAAAACAGTAAAGATTAGCGCCATAGTCTTGGCAATGGCTGGAGTATTTGCTACAAGTGCTAACGCACAGTCTGCAAAGACAAATGCTTGGGAAGGCTTTTATGGTCAAGTTGGCGTAGGTTACGGTACTGTAACTCCCACCATCAAGGATGGCACCGCAACAATACCCGCCGGTTTTGGAGGAGTCATTCCCGTATCCCTCAATGCGACTACATCTGGTCAAAATGTCAATACCTTGAATACTGCTGTAGCTAACATCGCCGCAGGCTACAACTTTGCTATCAATGACAAGTTTGTTGTTGGTCTTGGTGTTTCCTATGATCCTGGCGCAAGTTCTGGTGCAACTGGTCAGCTCGTAACAAGAGCGCCAACTAATCCTGCATTAGGCCCATTGAGCGGTGCTGCGGTTGGGCCTACTCAGAATGCAACATATCAAATGAAGAATGTCTACTCTATTACAGTGAATCCCGGATACACCATAGATAATGATAAATTGGCATATCTGATGTTGGGTTATACGGGAGCTACAGTTGGCCTATCTAGCCAAAATATTCCTTACAATACCGTAAACCTAACTGGTTACACTGTCGGACTCGGCTATAAGCAGATGATTACCCAATCGCTTTATATGCTTGGCGAAGTTAAATATGCTTCTTATGGTCAAAAAACTGCAAATGCGACGGCTTATGGTGCAGTTCCTGTAGCCCAGCCTGTTAGCGCAAATGGAGCAGAATTCCTGGTAGGCGTTGGTTACCGCTTCTAATCGCTGTAAGTTGTTAAGTCAAAGCCCTCTCATTGCAGAGGGCTTTTTCTTTAGATTTATTGTTCCTGTGATTAGAATGAGTCATACAGATATAACAATCTGACTATAAATAAAACTAGATCGAGACTGAAAGTAACTCATGGTTAATCCTTCAAAACCTTGGTTAAAGCACTATCCTGAGGGCGTACCTCATGAGGTAGACATCTCTGGCTACAACTCCTTATTGGACATGTTTGAGGAGGCCTTTAATCGATACCCCAATAGAGCTGCATGCGAGTATCTCGATAAGTTTTTAACCTACCGAGAGTTAGATCAGCACTCCAAGCACTTTGCTTCTTACTTGCAAAACCTGGGTTTAGAACCTGGTGCTCGTGTGGCAATCATGTTACCTAACGTATTGCAGTTTCAGATTGCGATGATCGGTATTCTTCGTGCTGGGTACGTAGTGGTCAACGTCAATCCACTTTATACTGCTCGCGAACTGGAGTACCAACTCAAAGACAGCGGCGCATCAGCCCTAATCATCCTAGAAAACTTTGCCCATGTTTATCAGCACATCGCTGCTGAAGTGCCTTTGAAAAAAACCATCGTTACTTCACTTGGAGAAATGATTGGTCTTAAAGGAGCAATAATTAACTTTGTAGTGCGCAATGTCAAGAAACTCGTGCCCTCATGGGATCTGCCTGGACACATTACTTTCTTAGCGGCTCTAGGTGAGGGTAGTCGCCATCGTTGGAATAAACCCAACACCTCTTTAGCTGACATTGCTTTTTTGCAATACACAGGTGGTACTACCGGTTTATCTAAAGGCGCCATTCTGTCGCATAAAAATATTTTGTCTAATGTTATTCAGACTGAGTTATGGCTTGAGCCAGGATTAAAGCGTAAAAAAGTAGATCAATTGGTTTTCTTATGCGCGCTACCGATGTATCACATCTTTGCTTTAACAGCCTGTTCAGTATTGGGTATGCGTAAGGGTGGTTTGTTGGTTTTGGTGCCTAACCCACGTGATTTTGATGGCTTCATCAAACTATTGAAAAAGCACCCAAATATCAATATCTTCCCCGGTGTTAATACACTCTTTAATGCATTGATGCACAAACCTGAATTTGCCTCTGTTAAGTTCCCTAATATTTTGGCAACTATTGGCGGCGGTATGGCAATGCAAAAGATAGTTGCTGATCATTGGCAGGAAATGACGGGCGCCCCGATTGCCGAGGGCTATGGTCTTTCAGAAACATCACCAGTTGCTTGCGTAAATTCCGCTTTGATCGACAGCTTTACTGGATATATTGGTTATCCAGTACCAAGTACAGAAGTAGTTATTTTGGGTGACGATGGTATTGAGGTGCCATTTGGTACGCCTGGTGAAATTTGTATTTGGGGTCCGCAGGTGATGGTTGGTTACTGGAATAAGCCTGAAGAAACGAAGAATGTCATGACATCCGATGGCTTCTTTAAATCTGGCGATATTGGCATCATGAATGCCGACGGTCTGACCAAGATTGTGGACCGCAAAAAAGATATGGTTCTGGTCTCTGGATTCAACGTCTATCCAAATGAGGTAGAAGAGGTCATATCATTAATTCCTGGTGTCTTGGAGTGTGCAGTTATTGGTGTGCCTGATGAAGACTCTGGTGAAGCTGTCAAAGCGTTTATTGTGAAGCAGGATCAGTCTTTAACAGAGGAAGCTATCTTGGCATTTTGCAAAGAGAACCTTACCAACTATAAGCGTCCTAAATATATTGTTTTCCGCTCTGATTTACCAAAAACGAATGTTGGAAAAATCCTAAGGCGGGAATTACGAGATTTATAAACAATTCCAAAATAGGCACTTCATGGCATGGGTATTGAGCCCTTCAATATCCATGCCCATCTTGTAAGGGCTAGTCATTTAAAATAGGTTTTTAGCTCCTTTTAAGCAAAAATACTATCGTGATTCTTTGGCTTCGCTCTTTTATATTCTATTTATTCGGGATTACTACCGTCACCATTGTTGCTAGCGCAATGATTCTGGTCATCCCCTTTACAAATCGAAGTGCGCGTTACCAGATGGGCGTATTTTGGTGCCGCCTAACCCAGAAAGCACTCTTATTTTTCTGTGGAATTAACCTAAAGATAAAGGGCTTTGAGAATATTCCTCAAGATCCTAATAAATCATTAATTATTTTAGGCAAGCATCAATCCGCATGGGAAACTTTTATCTACCCAGCCTTTTTCCCAAGACAACTCTGCTTTGTATTCAAAAGAGAATTATTATTCGTGCCATTTTTTGGTTGGGCTTTGGCCTCGTTAAAAATGATTCACATTAATCGTGGCGATCGTGAGAAGGCTCGAGAAGCCGTCAACGAGCAGGGCAAAGTAGTTTTATCGGAGGGGAATTGGATTGCTATCTATCCAGAGGGTACTCGAACCCCGCGCGGGTCATTGAAGCCTTATAGAAAAGGTGGGGTTCGCCTAGCCATTAGCACGCAAATCGACATCCTTCCGGTGGCGCAGAACTCGGCTGCCATATGGCCTAGAAACACCTTCTTAAAGCGCCCAGGCGTGGTTACGCTTTCTATGGGGCCTGTGATTTCTGTTACAGGAAAAACGGAAGAGCAGCTGCAGCTTGAAGTAGAAGCCTGGATCGAAGGCGAGATGCGCATCATTGATGCGCCCGCTTATACAAAGTAATCAGAGAATTCATTAAAAAGTTAACAATACACGTTAGCTTTTCTTAATTTTCTTGCGGATATATAAAGTCTTCGTAATTCTCGCGACTACATCATTCTCTTGATCTTTCACATCAACAACAAAGTCTTTGAGTACTTTGTTGCCAGACTCAGCAGAGCCGATGATGTCATCTAGTTGTTCTTGAGCAATTTCAAAACTAGCATGAACCTTACCCTTGCCTGGCTTCAGAAATTCAATCTTCGCTGCTTGATCCCAAACGATATACCCTTTGCCAATATTCTGAGACACCATCATCATGAAGAAGGGGTCAGTCATCGCAAAGAGACTGCCACCAAAATGCACCCCCACAATATTGCGGTTCAATAAGCCATGCTTTAAGCGTACCTTAGCATGTCGAAAATCCTTAGAAATTTTTTCAACAGTAATGCCAGCCCCGATAAATGGTGGCCATAGATTCATGCCCCTACGCAAGAGATTGGCGTTAATCATTGAAAAATTTTATTTGGATGAGGGGGTTTTGCCGACCATCTTTGCTGCTCTTAAGAAGTCAAAGTCCACACCTTGGTCCGCTTGAGTAACGGTATCTAAAAAGAGTTTCTTGTAACCGCGTTCAGCTGTAGGAGAAGTAATGGGATTGTCATTCATACGCTTAGCTAGTTCTTCATCGGAAATTAAGAGGCTAATCTCTCGATTCTTAACGCTCAAACGAATGCGATCACCGTTACGTACCTGCGCTAATGGACCCCCAATAGCGGATTCAGGGGTAACGTGCAACACAATCGTGCCGAAGGCAGTGCCGCTCATGCGTCCATCAGAGATGCGCACAATATCTTTGACGCCAGCTCGTGCCAATTTCATGGGAATAGGGATGTACCCAGCCTCTGGCATACCAGGGGCACCTTTAGGCCCAATATTTTTGAGTACCAAAATGTCATCAGCAGTGACATCTAAGTCTGAGCTATCGATACGGTTAGCTAAATCAGCAGCATCTTCAAACACCACTGCACGACCTTCATGTTCCATCAGCTTTTCATTAGCAGCAGACTGTTTAATGATGGCGCCACCAGGCGCTAGATTGCCGTGCAAGACAGCAATACTGCCGCGTGGGTAAATTGGTTTATCAAATGGACGTACTACATCTTGTTTAAAGCTTGGTGCAGCAGCATCAATCTCTTCACCAAGAGTTCTGCCGGAAACAGTCATTGCATCAAGCTTCAAGAGAGGCTTCAGTTCACGAAGCAGGGTGGTCATGCCACCGGCGTCATGGAAGTTTTCCATATAGTGGTCACCAGAGGGTTTTAAGTCCACCAAAACTGGGGTCTCATCACCCATCTTATCGAGTGCATCTAAATCAATCTCTAGACCCATGCGTCCAGCAATAGCAGCTAAGTGAACTATGCCATTAGTGGATCCGCCAATGGCCAGCAAAACACGCATCGCATTTTCAAAGGCGTCTGCAGTGAGTATCTTGTCTATCGTCAAACCTTCTTTTGCCATCTTCACAGCACAAGTACCAGTTTCTTCAGCTACGCGGATACGGTCTGCAGTGACTGCTGGAGGAGTTGCGCCACCGGGAACTGTCATGCCCAGCGCTTCCGAGATGCAGGCCATCGTGCTTGCTGTTCCCATTACTGAACAAGTGCCAACGCTGGCTACCAGTTGATCATTGACTTCATCTTTTTCAACTTCATCAATTTCACCGGCGCGGAATTTACCCCAGTAACGGCGGCAGTCAGTACAAGCACCAACACGCTCGCTGCGATGCGATCCAGTCAGCATTGAGCCGGTAATCAGTTGGATAGCGGGTAAGCCTGCAGAAGCGGCACCCATCATTTGTGCGGGAACAGTTTTATCGCAACCACCAATCATGACAACTGCATCCATTGGCTGTGCGCGCAGCATCTCTTCAGTGTCCATCGACATTAAGTTGCGCAAGTACATACTAGTAGGCGCAGCAAAACTCTCATGTATCGAAATTGTCGGAAATTCCATCGGCAAACCACCGGCCAACATCACACCACGCTTTACCGCCTCCAAAAGCTGAGGCATATTGCCATGGCAGGGGTTGTACGCACTGCCAGTATTGATAATGCCGATAACAGGGCGATCTAAAGCGCTATTGGTATATCCAGCACCTTTAATAAAAGCCTTACGTAAAAATAAAGAAAAGCCTTTATCGCCATAGCTAGTTAAGCCTTTACGTAAACCACTCTCTGCAGGGTCTTTTGGTGTATTGCTCATGATTGTCTCGTGTCTCTTTTTAATGATCTTTGGCTTTATTGTAGCGATGGAGTAGCCTATATACCTACACTCCGCCGCCCCAGCGGTACTGCCAGGAAATTCCCAGTGCGGTGTAGTCAGTATTGGTGTTGGAGTAGACGCCTTTGCTACCAGTCAGGCGGATGGAATTGCGCTTATTAATAGGGTAAGAAAAAGTACTGCCAAAACGCCAATTTTCTTGTGAGCCGCTGATTGCTGTGCCATTGACATATTTCTGACCACCCATGAAGTAGGTAGCATCAGCAGAAATATAGGCTGTATTCTCAAAGTAATAGATCCCATGGGCTTCCGAGGAGTAGACGGGGTTTTGAGAGAGCGTATTACTTCCCAGAAAACTAGTATTGTTGGTGTAGATGGTAGCCATGCCTGCCAATTCCAAGCGCCATGATCCGATTGCTTGAGAGACTCCGATGGCGGGCTGAATAAGAGAGCGATTGGCGCCCACGTTGAGCATTTGCTCACTGTTGTACTTACCCCATGGGATTGATGCAGCGAGACTAGTGCCGATAATAAGATCTTGTTTGTAGTTATTAAATTCCTCTAGCGAGAGTGCTGGCGCACCATACAGATTGGCGGAGATCTTTACAATAGGATCGGATAAGCCTTCGGCAGAAGCGTTGATATTTTGAGGGCCAAGACTACCAGCGCCAGAAAGTTGGGCATACGGAAGTAGTAGACTAATCCGGCCAGACTGTCCAAAGACATTAATAATGCGTGTCAGACTTGTTGCTTCAGTAGTGAGGGTGTATGAACCACTCTTGGCCTGGGCTATTCCACCCGAAATAAAGTTAATGCCAATAGGCGCATTTGAATACGCGCGAGCTTCAATCTCTTGAGCGGACGCTTGTTGGCAAATGAATCCTAACAAGCAGAGCCAAAAAATTCTCACGCAATACAAGTAAGGCAATTATTTTTTGGAGCCAAACAAGACTGCAAGAGTTTCAGTATTGCCTACGACCATATTAAAGCCCACAAAAATCAAGTAAGGCCAAACAATCAACCAATACACAATTGACATGGCAAGGACTCTTAATGGATCGCCGCTACCAAATGCTGCCATAGAGGCAATAAAGTCTTTACCATTAATGAGTCCATGAACTCCAGCCTCAAGATAATTTAGCGCCACAACTACCACTAGATAAATCAGCGACTCAAGCATGAGTGACTTAACAATGCCGTTTTGTTTATCAATTTTAACTGGATACACAGCCTGAGCAATCAACATAAATTTTGCCGATAAAGCAGCTTTAATCAACGCAAACCCAAAAAGAGATAGGGGAATGGGGCGCTCCTCAAGAGCGGTTGCAGCCATAAAGGCAATCGCGCAGAACCAAGTGCCAAAGTAAATTGATAAAGCAAACGCTTTTTTCATTTCATCCTCAAACTTGATTTTCAAGCCTGTTTTATTTGTAAGGTTTTTGGCGCTGTTAGTCATGAAAATCTTTATTCAGAAGATTGAGGTGTATTAATCGCCGCAAGTGGAGCAAGAGCTAGAAGTAGCCACTTCAGCTGGTGCAGGTTCTTGTGTATAGCGCGCAATAAAGGCATGTGTTGTGGCCATTGGTATTTTTAGCCAAACAAAGTGACCCGATCCAGGGGCTATATCAATTGACTCGCCCTTCATATTCCACATCTCAGTCAATACAACATCCGTGTTTCCGTTCGGTTCGATAATTTCAATTTTGTCACCAACAGAAAAGCGATTCTTGACATCTACCTTAATTCGGCCGGTGGCAGCGTCGATCTCGAGTGTTTCTCCAACATATAGGCTGCGGCCAGATAGAGAGTGACCACGCATATAGAGTTGATACTCTTTGTCATGGTGACGCTCATAAAAGCCATCGGTATAACCGCGGTTGGCTAAACCTTCTAATTGACCTAATAATGCAGTATTAAATGGTTTGCCTGCTACAGCATCATTAATTGCCGCTCTATAGGATTGCACAGTACGCGAAACGTAATAAGGTGATTTGGTGCGACCTTCAATTTTGAAAGAGTCAACACCCATCTTAGTTAGGCGCTCAATATGCTCAACGGCTCTCAGATCTTTTGAGTTCATGATGTAGGTACCATGCTCATCTTCTTCCATTGGCATCAAGTCATCAGGGCGACGTGCTTCCTGAAGCAGTACAACATCACCACTCGTATTTTGTTGCCCAGGCTTCACCTTGTAATCCCAGCGGCAAGCATTCGTGCAGGCGCCTTGATTAGAGTCGCGGTGAGACATATAGCCCGATAACAAGCAGCGACCTGAGTAGGCAATACAGAGAGCGCCATGAACAAATACCTCAAGCTCCATCTCAGGGCAGTCTTGACGCACTTCCTCAATTTCATCAAAGGAAAGTTCGCGGGACAAAATTACACGACTAATACCAACCGAGCGCCAGAACTTAGCGGAAGCACCATTCACGGTATTGGCCTGAACGGATAAATGAATTGGCATATCTGGCCAAGCTTCGCGCGCCATCATGATTAGTCCAGGATCAGACATGATTAAAGCATCCGGCTTTAATGCAATTACTGGATCCATATCCTTAATGTAAGTACGCGTCTTACCACCGTGAGGTAATAAGTTAGAAACTAAATAAAACTTCTTGCCCATTTCATGGGCGGTATCGATGCCTTGCTTGAGAACCTCAATCTTGCCGAAGTCGTTATTGCGTACCCGCAGTGAATAACGAGGTTGTCCGGCATAGATGGCGTCTGCGCCAAAATCAAAGGCAGTACGCAGCATGGAAAGGCTGCCGGCTGGAGCGAGGAGTTCAGGAATCTTAGTCATCCGTCTATTTTAGTGAATACAGCCGAACTTGTTTGATTTGCCCCATGAGTCAGCCCTGGGGCCTGCTAGAACTAGGTTTGCGTAGGCCTGACAAGTAGGCAGCTAGCCAATGAAGAGTATCCTACGGGGGATGTGGAGAGCATTGTCAAGATGAACGGGGAGCCTTCCCTTTGACTTTTCACCCTAAATTGAAGGCGCTTATTAAAAAAGCAGAACGAATCCAGAAAGAATGCAATGTCAAAACTCACATCCAAACCCATCTTAAAAAAAGCCAGTGCAATTTTGGCTCAAGATTTTGCAATACCTAAAGATATTGCTTGGGCATGGGTCACTCTATTGCTTTCACAAGAAGAACAGAAGCGCGATAGCGAAGAAAAGCGTTACAGCCGCATTGCTGAATTTGAAGCTTGGATCTTGGGCCTAAGCCTACTAACCGATCCAAAGAATCCTGAGGGCGGTGCAGTGAGTCCAGAAGCGGTAAAAATTTCAGCAAGAAATGTCTTTGAGTGGCCACATGAGTACATCTTCGAAGAACCAGCATCCCCAAATCATATGGATACTAAGGTTACCTATAGCGATACCATCACCAAACCCATTTTGGATGCAGTTAAAGACGCTGGTGGATCCAATGACCGAGCAGCACTGATCGCCATCTTAGAAGGCTATGCAAAGGAAGGTAAAGAGCCGTTCGCTAATGTCACACCAGAAGGCATCGAATGGAAAGGTAGTGTTTGGAAGGAGGGGGATAAATACAATCTTCTGACATTGAAGTCTCTCCATAATCGCCTGTCCAACTTGCACAAGAAGGGCTTGATCTAAGAGATCGACTTAATCAGTCCTCATAAAGAAAAAGCCCCTAGATTTCTCTAGGGGCTTTACTTATTTGGCTCCTCGACCTGGGCTCGAACCAGGGACCTACGGATTAACAGTCCGGCGCTCTACCGACTGAGCTATCGAGGAATAAGCCGATATTATAGCAAGATGAATTCACTTCTTCCCACTTCTGTGCAGATCCCTAAAGTACTGACCATTGCTGGGTCCGATAGCGGCGGCGGGGCGGGACTCCAGGCCGACCTCAAGGTCATCACCGCCCTTGGTGGCTACGGCATGTCAGTCATAACTGCAATTACCGCCCAAAATACCTTGGGCGTCACACGTATTCAGGATGTTGATCTTGACGTGGTTGAAGCCCAGATTGACGCAGTTTTAATGGATATTGGTGCTGATATTGTCAAAATCGGCATGCTGGCTAACCCAGAAATAGTCCGAACAGTTGCTAAATCTTTACGCAAACATGGTGTTAAACGTATTGTTTTAGACCCTGTTTTGCGCGCAACCTCCGGCGCTAGCTTAGGTGGTGACGATACCGCTCAAGCAATGATTACTGAATTATTTCCGATGGCATTGCTTGTTACTCCTAACTTAGACGAGGCTTCATTGCTACTTGGTCGTGATATTAGTGGCCCTAATGATTTCAAATTAGCTGCAGAAGAGTTATTGGATATGGGGCCACAAGCAGTCCTCATTAAAGGTGGGCATTTAGATAGTACGCACACTCAAATTACCGATTACTTAATGTGGCGCTCCATGGAAGACGGCCTTGAAGTTGTGCAATCAAAAGAATTCAAGCACTACCGTGTTAACACAGCAAACACGCACGGCACCGGATGTTCTTTAGCGTCTGCCATTGCTACCTATCTAGCTGATGGTCATGATCTAGCTCATGCAGTTGCTAAGGCAATAGCCTATGTCGAGGCAGGCTTAGAGGCGGGGCGTTTCTTAAGTGTTGGCGAAGGTCCAGGGCCTCTATGGCACATGCACGATTTTTATCCAACTGCGCTGCTTGATGAAAAAACGAAGCTTTAGCAGTGTTTTTGACCTCAATCTACTATGGTTAAAGACCTTAATTGCCATAAGATGTCTTTCTTTGGATAATGTAGGCTATGAGCAATTTCTTCATTGACTATCAAACAAAAGCTGCTACATCAGCTTTTATGGATAAGGTTGCTCAATACTTTCCAATAGCAAAAGCATTGTTGTTTGGAAGTCGAGCTAGGGGTACTCATCACGTAGAAAGTGACGCCGATGTTGCTATTCTTTTGAAAGGCCTAGCAACTCCATTTATGGCGACAAAATTTGCTATGGATGACCTTGCTTATGAAGTTCTTTTAGAGACCGGTATACGTATTCAGCCGCTACCAATATGGCAGGAAGAATGGGATCATCCAGAAACTTATTCAAATCCAAGCCTTATCAATAATGTGCGAAACAAAGGTATTGTGCTTTGAAGGCAAAAGAACTTTTTATTAAAGCGACAACAGCAGCTGCCTCGGAAAAAATACTATTAAATGCTGATGATTTCGATGGAGCATGTAATCGAGCCTATTACGCTATGTTTGACGCTGCTCGAGGTGCTTTACTTGCTTCGGGCGAGGTAAATCGGTCGAGCATACAAAAACCCATAGTGGTCTCATATCAGTTTTTAGTTTGAAATTGGTAAAAACAGGTCAAGTCTCAATTGAATTCGGCAAAGCATTAAACAGGGTCGAGGATCTTCGTTTAATGGGTGATTACAAAGGTGATTTGGTGGCCAAGGAGGATGCTCAATGGGCGGTTGCTAAAGCAAGTGAATTCGTTGAGCACCTTTTGGGGTTATTTGATAAATCCTAAATCGATTTAAGCCTGCATTAATTCTTGTAAGCGCTTAACTGCTGCCTTAGGGTCTTTAGCTTGGGTAATGGCTCTCACAACAGCTACAGAACCAACACCACTTTTTGCTACTGCATGAATGCTATCTTGATCAATGCCACCAATAGCTACCAGCGGGTAGTTGCTCATGAGTTGAGCATATCGATATAAACGACCCAGTCCTTGGGGTGCTGTAGGCATCTTCTTTAAATTCGTAGGAAAGACGGCGCCCATCGCAATGTAACTTGGACAATAGCGATCTGCATAAGCCAGCTCTGCATAGCCATGAGTGCTTAGTCCCAGCCTTAAGCCTGCACCCCGGATTTCTTCTAGGTTGGCATCTACTAAATCCTCTTGACCTAAATGCACGCCATAGGCGCCGGCATCAATTGCTTCTTGCCAGTAATCATTAATGAAGAGCAGAGTTTTACTATCTTTAACTGCAGCAACAGATTCCTTGATTTGTTTTCGGATCTTGGATTTTTCATCCGACTTAAAGCGAAGTTGTACTGTAGGCAGCTCCACCTCAACCATGCGCTTTACCCAATCAGCATCCGGCATGACACCATACAAGCCTAAACGTTTTGGACATTCTTTAAACGCATTGGGATTCATATTGCGAGTCCAGGGCAGTAAATCAAAATGCTCTGGCCTGCTAGGCCATTTAAAGGGATTAAAGCCACCATCTTGCAAAGTCATGCGAGACCACGCCTTACCCAGGATTCTGGCATCAGACTCTATAAATCCCATCTCAATTGCTGCTAGAGCACCGGCTAATTCGTAATGATCGACTGCTGCTTCGTTATCAATCAGTGGAGGCGGAGAGTTCAGGCTAAAGCTCGGAATCGGAATACATAAATCTTCATTGCGATGCGCAGCAACAATTTGATCAGCAAGGTCACGAATCAGGCTCATGTGTTCAGTGTACTTAACTTAGCGTCACTACGATTGGTGCCAAAAAGGAGTGCCCACCAATGGAGTGCTTGCCTGGGCTGATTCCTGGGGCTTCATAGCGCCAGATAAATAGGCTGTACGACCCGCATCAACCGCCATTGCAAAGGCTTTGGCCATCACTACAGGATCATCCGCCAAGGCTACTGCGGTATTCAGCAGTACACCATCAAATCCCCATTCCATGACGGTGCATGCATGTGAAGGCAGCCCTAGGCCGGCATCCACCAAGAGCGGAACCTTCAGACGATCACACAAGAGTTTCATGGCATATGGATTTAAAGGGCCTTGTCCGGTACCAATTGGAGCAGCCCAAGGCATCACCGCTTGGCAGCCGACATCAACCAAACGTTGGCACAAAATGAGATCCTCCGTGCAATACGGCAGAACCTTAAAGCCATCTTTAATCAGAGTCTCTGCTGTCTGCACTAAGCGCAATACATCGGGTTGCAAAGTGTAATCATCGCCAATAAGCTCTAACTTGATCCAATCTGTTTCAAATACTTCGCGCGCCATTTGCGCGGTAGTAATCACTTCTTGTGGGCTATGGCAACCAGCGGTATTCGGTAGAACAGGAACCGCCATCTTCTTAAGTAAATCCCAAAAGCCGCTATGCGCTTCTGCAGTTGATGTTCCTTGGCGACGCAAGCTTACAGTAATCATGCCGGGATTCGATACTTGTACAGCGTTCTCCAGCACCTGTGGAGAGGGGTAGCGTGAGGTCCCTAGCAGCAAGCGACTCGCAAAGCTCTCGCCATAAAGGACAAGTGTATCGGCGCTATTGAGGTTATTAGGTAAAGGAGCGTTCATAGCAAAATAATTGGTTCTTAATCAGCCGCCAGTAACTGGAGCAATCACTTCAATTTGGTCATTCTCATTTAATGCAAAGTCTGCATGCTTAGTCTTGGGCACAAAGTTGAGATTTACGGCAACGGCATAGGGTGGCTTCGCATTGATCAAGGCTAGAGCATCACTCACCATACTCTTGCTAGGCAACTCATAAGCTACTTGATTCACGATTACGCGCATACCGCCTCAATCTGGTTGCAATCTTGAGTCACACTCAACCCTAAATCCAATGCAGTCTTACTTGTGCCGAACTCCAGAAGCTCTAATGCGCAATCGAGTACTGCAGGAGAAATCATAAAACCATGGCGATATAAGCCATTGATCATGATCAAATCTGCAAGCCCTTTATTTCTTATCGACCGAATTTCTGGGAGATTATTTTTTAAAGTGGGGCGACAATGCGTCGCCATCTCCAAAATGCGCGCTTCTGCAAACCCACTATGAACGGTATAAACGGCACTGAGTAACTCCATAGCAGAGCGTACGCTCATTTCTGATAGGTCATCGGATTCGATCTCAGTGGCACCCACCACATAGACATCATTTTCTTTAGGAGCAATATAAATCGGATAGCGCGGATGGATTAGGCGTGTAGGGCGACGCAACTTCACCTCTGGCGCATAGAGTCTGATCACTTCACCGCGAACACCGCGCAAGTTATTGGACTTATCTCCAGTTGACCAAGCTTCTTTAGCGCCCGTACCGCGACAATCAATTACCGCTTTATAGCCAGTCTGTTTGCGCAATTCAGAAGGTTCGATCTCGGTATGCCAGTGGCAATTGACCTTCAATAGCGTTAATTCGCTAGCGAGAGCATCCAATAGCTGGCGATTATCTAATTGCCCTTCATTGGGTAAATACAGTCCCTGAGTAAAGCGATCGGCAACGCCAGGCTCGAGTTCGCGTAATGCTTCATTATTGAGCTTTTGTGGTTCGCTGAGATCAGCGTTTGAGCGACAGTTCTTATCTAAATGAGCAGCAAAGCGTTCAGCTTCACTAGCATCTTGGCGGTGCCACAAAATCAAGGTGCCAACTTGCTGAAAGTAAACCGGTGAAGATAAGTTAGCAATAAGCTCCTTCCAGCGAGGCAGGCTATGCAAACCCATGCGCACAACAGAATCTTCAGTAATTGCAGACTCAGCTAATGGTGCCAACATCGCTGCAGCAATGCGCGCAGCAGCATGAGAACCATCAGGGCCGCCTTTATCAAAGAGATCGACTTGAGCACCTCCTTTAGCAAGCGCAACAGCCAGCAAGCGACCCATTAGGCCGCCGCCAACAATTGCGTATTTGCTATTGGAGAAGCTTGCGCTAGTCATCTTTATCTTTTTAGCTGGTTGGCTTACTGATAAATCTCACTACCGCGCTTACGGAACTCCGCAGACATCTCTTCCATACCTTTAGAAGCATCAGCTACCTCAGTAATGGGAATGACTTTTGCTTTCGGATTGCCATCGGCATCTAGGGTTGCCGCGTAGTCACGAACTTCTTGAGTGATCTTCATGGAGCAGAACTTTGGACCGCACATGGAGCAGAAGTGCGCAATTTTGGCACCTTCAGCTGGTAGGGTCGCATCGTGATACTCACGCGCGCGCTCAGGATCTAAGCCCAGATTAAATTGGTCTTCCCAGCGGAACTCAAAGCGAGCCTTGGAGAGGGCGTTATCGCGTACTTGCGCGCCAGGCAAACCTTTGGCTAAGTCGGCACCATGGGCAGCAATCTTGTAAGTGATGATGCCCTCACGCACATCTTCTTTATCTGGCAATCCCAGATGCTCTTTTGGTGTGACATAGCAAAGCATCGCTGTGCCATACCAACCGATTTGCGCGGCACCAATACCGCTGGTGATGTGGTCATAGCCAGGGGCAATATCGGTAATCAATGGTCCGAGGGTATAGAAGGGAGCTTCTAAGCAATACTTTAGCTCTTCAGTCATATTTTCTTCAATGCGCTGCATTGGAACGTGACCAGGACCTTCAATCATGACTTGTACATCATGTTTCCAGGCCTTAGCCGTCAATTCACCAAGTGTGTGAAGTTCACCAAACTGAGCAGCATCATTAGAGTCAGCAATACAACCAGGGCGCAAGCCATCACCCAAGCTAAATGACACGTCATACGCTTTCATGATCTCGCAAATCTCATCAAACTTTGTGTACAGGAAGTTTTCTTTGTGATGAGCCAAGCACCATTTAGCCATGATCGAGCCGCCACGAGAAACAATACCGGTAATACGATCCGCTGTTAGCGGCACATAACGGAGTAATACACCAGCATGAATGGTGAAGTAGTCAACACCTTGCTCTGCTTGCTCAATGAGTGTGTCACGGAACATTTCCCAGGTGAGGTCTTCAGCAATACCGCCGGTTTTATCTAATGCTTGATAGATTGGCACTGTGCCAATAGGTACTGGAGAGTTGCGAATAATCCATTCACGAGTCTCGTGAATATGTTTACCAGTGGAGAGATCCATGATAGTGTCTGCACCCCAACGAATGGACCACACCATCTTTTCAACTTCTTCATTAATGGATGAAGTAACAGCAGAGTTACCTAAGTTACCGTTAATCTTCACGCGGAAGTTACGGCCAATAATCATTGGCTCTAATTCAGGGTGATTGATGTTTGCTGGAATGATCGCGCGGCCTGCAGCAATCTCAGAGCGCACAAATTCACCGGTGACGATGTCAGGCAGGTTTGCGCCATAACCTTTGCCTGGGTGCTGCTTCAATAACTGCTTGTAAGCTGGATCTTTGCGAAGTTGCTCAAGGCCCATAGATTCACGCAGGGCAATGTACTCCATTTCAGGAGTGATGATGCCTTGGCGAGCGTAATACATCTGACTGACGTTATGTCCAGACTTCGCAACGCGCGGTGCGCTGATATGAGAAAAGCGTAAATTTTGTGTGGCTTCATCTTGAGAACGCGCAACGCCGTATTCGGAGCTGGGCCCTGCCAACTGGATGGTGTCATTGCGTTCAGCAATCCAGGCATCACGTAGTCTTGGCAAACCTTTTTCAAGATTAATCACAACATCAGGATCGCTGTATGGACCAGATGTGTCATAGACGGGTACTGGAGGGTTAGCCAACATTTCTTCACCTACGCGAGTAGGTAGTTGCTTAATCATCCGGATTGGCGCCTTGACATCAGGTCTTGACCCTTGAAGGTAAGTTTTGGTTGAGGCAGGATAGGCAAACTTTTGCCCGAAGTCGCGCTCTAAGCTTTTAAGGCTTGGAATCTCATGTTTAGCGTTTTTAGTTGAGGTGTTGCCTGTACTCATGTCCATCTCCTAGCTGTTTTAGATGGACGAAACCGGGTGTCGGTCTGATGTAACTCCCCACGCCAGCATTACCTGGATCGGGTTCTAGGGTCTTTCTCAGCGCCTTCTAGCAAAACTGCTATGAAGGGCACCCCTGTTTCATCCTTAAGATGAATTTAACCACGAATTGATTGATTACTGTATGACACCAGTCAAGCGGTAGGTGGAATTAAGCAAATGGGGTGAAATAGCCTATTTATTGCGGCGCAATATGAAATCAGCCGTAACAAAGGCAGCATCAGAGGTAAATTCATCAGCCAAGATTCTGGCGGCAGCCTCTGGCAGGGAGATTTCAATAAAGCCACTGACTTCACCATCATGATTGGTGGGGATAAAGTTGTCAGCCAGCTCTAAATCGTAGACGTATAGCTGCTCATCATGAAAGCCTCGACCTTGAGATGGGCGGCGCATATGAATCCGTCCCACAGGCTCAATTTGATCGGAGATTTGCTCAGGTACGCCAGCTTCTTCCCAAAGCTCACGACGCGCGCTAACCCAGGGTGTTTCATCAGCAGTAATTCCACCGGCTGCCAAGTTGTCTAACTTGCCTGGATCAGTAGGCTTAGTTTCACTGCGTCTACCCAGCCAAATAGTATTACCGTGGGTATAACCATTGATATGCGTTGCCATACTTCGAAAACCAAAGGTACGAAACGCAGCACGCTCCATGCGAAAGTATTTGTGACCATTTAGATCAACCCAAGCAAAGTCTTCGTTACGCCAGCCTGGAATAAATCCACCCAGTCTCATACGATTGGCTAACTGATAAAGACTATTGGATAAATCTCTAGGTTTGCCTAATTGAATGGTGAGCTTGTAATGACCCATGGCAATCAGTGCAATGGATTCTTTTTGTAAAGACTCTTGCAGATAAGGAATAAATTCTGGATTGAGGTGGCCAATGAGTTGCTCACCTGTTGCGCCGCGGGATAAATAAATCGGCAGGTATTCCGCAGGAGCAGAGCGCGCCGTGTTTTGGAGCATTTCCTCAAGGGCGGCTAGCGTACTGGTTGAGAGACTGGTCATGGTCTAAGTGTAAGGGAACTTCCAGTTCTATGTCCTTATTGGTAAAGCTCCATAACACATAATTTCATAAGAACTAACTTAAATATTTATAAGTAAACATCCAAAACAGGGAAAGCTATCCTGCACACAAATTAGGCAAGCTAGGTCTGTCTATACAAATCTGTGACTTACGAAAACTTTTGAGGATTTATCCACATGACCTGTGGATAACTATGAAGAAATTCTGGTCCCGCCGACAGGAATCGAACCTGTATCCCACGCTTAGGAGGCATGTGCACTATCCATTGTGCTACGGCGAGATGCTAAAAAATAAAAAAGTGTGCTAGGTCAATTCTAATGAATTACAAACCACGAATTACCAACCACACAGCGCCCATACTTGATTTGTCACTGCCACCATCATATCGGGTGCGAAGTACATCGAGAAAACAAACAACAAAGCGAATAGAGCAAACCCATAAAACATGATTTCCCCAATACTTGGTTTTCTCTTAAGCATTGGCCACTCTGTGAATTGCTCGTTCCTTTACGGGAAGATTAACCAAGAAAGCAAAGACGCCCAATCCAATCGCGATTTCCCAAACAATTAAATAAGAACCAGTATGGTCAAATAAATAGCCGCCTAGGAAGGCTCCGCAGAAACTGCCCAATTGATGAGAGAAAAAGATGAGGCCAGAAAGCATCGTTAAATACTTCACGCCGAAAATTTGCGCAACGATACCGTTGGTCAGTGGAATAGTTGAGAGCCACAAGAAGCCCATGATGGCCGCAAAGATATAAGTGCTCATCGGTGTTGGTGGCAACAATAAAAACGCTGTAATGGCAATAGAACGCCCGATATAGATTGCAGATAGTAAATAGCGTTTAGGAAAGCGCTGACCTAGGATGCCGGAGCTATAAGTGCCGAAGATATTAAATAAGCCAATTAATGCTAGGGCGGTCGTGGCAACAACCGGAGCCCCAACGGCTGGATAGGTAGAAGACAGATCCTTAAGGTAAGGCGCCAAATGAACCGCAATAAACACCACCTGAAAACCGCAAACAAAATAACCTAAGGTCAGATAACGAAAGCTTGGATTACCCATTGCTTCCTTTAAGGCCTGCTTAATCGTCTGATCACCCAGATTATGGTTATAGGTGAAATTCTTTTCACGCAACATAAATGCAGTTGGAATCATTAGACTGGCCATCAATGCCAACATGAGAAGCGCATCTTGTGTGCCAAACATACTGAGCAAGCCTTGCTCGGCTGGAATCATGAGGAACTGACCAAATGAACCGGCAGCTGCAGTAATGCCCATTGCCCAGATCCGTTTCTCCGCAGAAACATTGCGACCCAAGATTCCGTAGACCACGCTGTAGGTCGTGGCAGTTTGTGCCAAACCAATGAGCAAGCCACCAGCTAATGTGAAATTCATGACATCAGTAGAAATAGCCATGCCTGCCAAACCTAGGGCATACAAAATCCCACCGGCAACCATGATTTTGAATGCGCCGTAACGATCAGCCAAGGCCCCGGTAACTGGCTGCACAGCTCCCCAAATCAGATTTTGTAAAGCAATAGTCAGAGCAAACGTTTCGCGACCCCAGCCATTGGCTGAAGTAATGGGTAAATTAAAGAGGCCAAAGCCATGACGAATACCCATCGATAGGGTGACCATAAGTCCACCATAGATGAGGACTTCCTTCATCGAAAGCCCTGCTTTGGATGTCTGAGTTGTCATGGTTCCTAGATGATTCCCTTAGTGCGTAAGGCTTCAATCGCTTGATCATCTAGTTTGAGACGTTCATGCAAAATCTCTTGTGTATGTTGACCAAGAGTAGGGGGTGCCATTCGCACCTCAGTGGGTGTTTTAGAAAGACGCATAGGACTAGCAACTAATTTCATATTGCCAACAGTAGGGTGTGGAACATTGATCTCTACCCCACGAGCTATGACTTGCTCGTTTTCAAAGACTTCTTTGAAGTTATTGATCGGTCCGCAAGGAACATTCACTTTTTCTAGAAGTGATATCCATTCCTTCTTTGTTTTTTTACGGGTCATGGCTTCCAGTAGCGGCACAAGCTCATCTCGGTGTTGAACGCGGAGTGGGTTAGTGGCGTAACGTGGATTATCAGCAAGGTGACCTTCTTCGCCAGCCATAACAAAGTGTCTATATTGACCGTCATTGCCAGCAGCAACAATCATCCAGCCATCCGATGTTGGGAAGGTTTGATACGGAACAATGGTTACGGAGGCATTGCCAATCCGACGGGGCACTTTTTCAGATGTAAGGTAGGCGCTTGAAACGTTAGCCATCACTGCAATTTGGGTGTCCAATAAAGCCATATCGATGTATTGGCCTTCACCTGTATGGTCACGGTGAATGACTGCTGCCAATATGGCTGTAGAGGCATACATGCCTGTAAAGATGTCTGCGATTGCAACCCCTGCTTTTTGTGGGCTGGCGCCTTTAACACCATCCGCTTCACCGGTCACACTCATAAATCCGCCCATACCCTGAACAATGAAGTCGTAGCCAGGACGATTAGCAAAGGGACCAGTCTGACCAAAACCTGTAATTGAGCAGTAGATCAAATCTGGTTTTACTTTTTTGAGGCTTTCATAATCAAGACCATATTTGGCGAGGTCGCCAACTTTGTAGTTTTCAATCACCACATCCGATTCGGCAGCCAGCTGGCGGATCAACTCTTGACCTTCGGGTTTTGCAATGTCGACCGTAATTGAGCGCTTATTCCGGTTAATGCAAATAAAATAGGCAGACTCTTCAGTTTCCTTGCCATTGGCGTCTTTGACAAAAGGAGGCCCCCAATGGCGGGTATCGTCGCCAACGACAGGTCTTTCGACTTTGATGACATCTGCACCCAAATCCGCTAGGTTTTGAGCGCACCAAGGCCCTGCCAAGACTCGGCTAAGGTCTAAAACGCGAATATGACTTAAGGCTCCCATCCCCTAATTTTGGCATGGATGACAGGGGAATTCCCGAAAAATTCGGTCTGGAGCTCAGACATGACTACAATTTGCGCGCATGGCTACCCGTAAAACTTCCGAATACAGCGAATCGTCGATTCAGGTCCTAAAAGGGCTGGAACCAGTCCGTCAAAGGCCTGGAATGTACACCCGCACCGACAATCCACTCCATATCATTCAAGAGGTGCTGGATAACGCATCCGATGAGGCCTTAGGAGGTTTTGGCAAGCAAATCATTGTTACGATGCATACCGATGGCAGCGTGAGCGTAGAAGATGATGGTCGCGGGATTCCAGTGGGTATGCATCCTACTGAAAAATTGCCAGTAGTGGAGATTGTGTTTACCCAGCTACATGCTGGCGGTAAGTTTGAAAAAGGCACTGGTGGTGCTTATGCATTCTCAGGTGGCTTACACGGTGTTGGTGTTTCTGTAACCAATGCCTTATCTAAACGATTAGAAGTCACCGTTTGGCGTGATAGCCAAATGTCGACATTGACCTTTGCTGATGGCAAGGTGATTGAAAAGCTCAAAACAATTTCTTCTGCAAAAGAAGATAAGTCACACGGCACACGCGTACGTGCATGGCCAGATGGAAAGTATTTTGATAGCTCAGTGATTCCAATGCCTGAGCTCATTCGTCTATTACGTTCCAAGGCTGTTTTATTGCCAGGCGTGAAGGTAACGCTGATTCAAGAAAAATCAGGCGATACCCAGACATGGCAATACGCACAAGGCTTGCGTGGCTACTTAAATGAAGCGATTGCGCAAGCAGGTCATGGTGCCGAAGTCATTCCTCCATTCGAAGGTGAGCAATACGCTACCGGCACTGGAGAGGAAGATTCTTTTGCTGAAGGCGAGGGTGCGGCTTGGGTTGTTTGCTGGACTGAAGATGGCGCACCAGTACGCGAGAGTTATGTGAACTTGATTCCAACACCTGCAGGCGGCACGCACGAAAGTGGTTTGCGTGAAGGTTTATTTAATGCTGTTAAAGGCTTTATTGAGATGCATGCATTACAACCGAAAGGCGTGAAACTCATGCCTGAAGACGTATTTGCTCGCGCATCTTTCATTCTGTCGGCCAAAGTATTGGATCCTCAGTTCCAAGGGCAGATTAAAGAGCGGCTGAATTCTCGTGATGCCGTACGTTTAGTTTCTGGCTATGTGAAGTCTGCTTTAGAGCTTTGGCTCAACCAACACGTTGACTACGGTCGCAAATTAGCTGACCTCGTAATCAAGCAGGCGCAAGCAAGAACCCGTGCCGGCCAAAAGGTAGAGAAGAAGAAGTCTTCTGGCGTCGCTGTGCTTCCTGGCAAGCTTACAGATTGCGAGAGCGAAGATATTGGCATGAATGAAATCTTCCTAGTAGAGGGCGATTCTGCTGGCGGTTCAGCCAAAATGGGGCGAAATAAGGAATATCAGGCGATTCTGCCATTGCGGGGCAAGGTATTAAATACCTGGGAAGCTGAGCGTGATCGCTTATTTGCTAATAATGAAGTGCATGACATCGCTGTAGCGATTGGTGTGGATCCGCATGGAGCAAATGACAGCCCCGATTTATCTAATCTTCGCTACGGTAAGGTTTGTATTTTGTCTGATGCGGACGTGGATGGTGCTCACATCCAAGTATTGCTCTTAACCTTGTTCTACAAGCATTTCCCCAAACTCATTGAGTTAGGGCATGTGCATATTTCTAGGCCACCACTATTTAGAGTCGATGCTCCAGCGCGTGGCAAGAAACCAGCACAAAAGATTTATGCCCTAGATGCTAATGAGCTTCAAGCGATTGAAGATAAATTACGCAAAGACGGCGTTAAAGAAACTGCATGGCAAATCTCCCGCTTTAAGGGTCTGGGAGAGATGAGTGCTGAGCAACTTTGGGATACGACTTTGAATCCAGATACTCGTCGTTTACTACCAGTCACTTTGGGCACATGGACTGAAGACGAAACGTTTAAAACAATGGATATGTTGATGGGTAAATCAGAGTCTGGTGCACGTCGTGATTGGTTAGAAGAGCGCGGTAATGAAGTGGAGGCGGATATCTAATGACAACTAAAAAGACTCCTGGAAAAAATACTCCAGCCGATCAGGCGGATTTGTTTGCCAGTCCCATTGAAATGGATATCGTTGAAGTGGAAGAGACCCCTGCAGTTGCTGCTTCTTCTGGTGGTGGAGCGGGCAATCATGACCCCAAAACGGTTGACTTAAATGAAGATGGTAAAGACAGCTTAACTCTAGCGGTATATGCAGAGCGTGCCTATTTAGATTATGCAATTAGCGTAGTTAAAGGCCGTGCATTACCTGATGTATCTGATGGACAGAAACCCGTACAGCGCCGCATCTTGTTCTCAATGAGCGAAATGGGTTTGCGTGCAGATGCTAAACCAGTGAAGAGTGCGCGTGTAGTTGGCGATGTATTAGGTAAGTTCCATCCCCACGGTGACCAATCTGCATACGATGCCTTGGTGCGCTTGGCGCAAAGCTTCTCATTGCGTTATCCACTAATCGATGGTCAAGGTAACTTTGGCTCACGCGATGGCGATGGTGCGGCAGCTATGCGCTACACCGAGGCTCGTCTTACTAAGATTGCTGGTTTGCTATTGAGTGAGATTGATGAGGGTACGGTAGATTTTGCGCCGAACTATGACGGCTCATTCCAAGAGCCTAAATTATTACCAGCGCGCTTACCTTTTGTATTGCTTAATGGCGCATCCGGCATTGCTGTCGGTATGGCGACCGAGATTCCTTCGCATAATTTGCGTGAAGTGGCTACAGCTGCCGTTGCTTTAATGAAGTCTCCAAAGATGAGTACTTCAGAGTTATTGGAGATCATGCCTGGCCCTGACTATCCGGGCGGCGGTCAAATCATTTCTTCTGCTGCAGAAATTGCTCAGATATACGAAGCGGGGCGCGGCAGTATTAAAGTGCGTGCACGTTGGTCTGTCGAAGAGCTCGCTCGCGGTCAATGGCAGATCGTGGTTAACGAATTGCCTCCAGCTACATCTTCACAGCGTGTTTTGCAAGAGATTGAAGAAATCACCAACCCGAAGGTTAAGGTTGGCAAAAAGACCTTAACACCCGAACAAAATAATCTTAAATCGACCATCTTGAATGTGCTTGATGGCGTGCGTGATGAATCCAGCAAGGATGCCGCAGTGCGTTTGGTATTTGAGCCGAAGAGTAAGAATATTGACGTCAATGAGTTTGTCAATTTATTGCTTGCTCACACTTCATTGGAATCCAATGCACCAATGAACTTGGTGATGATTGGCAACGATGGACGCCCACGTCAAAAAGGCTTAAAAGAAATTCTGTCTGAGTGGGTTGCATTTAGGGTTGCCACCGTTACTAGACGAACTCAGCACCGCTTAGGCAAAGTCAAAGACCGTATGCATATTTTGGAAGGGCGCTTAACCGTTCTTCTCAATATTGATAAGGTCATTAAGATCATCCGCAATAGCGATGAGCCAAAAGCAGATTTGATTAAAGGGTTCAAGCTGAGCGATCGCCAGGCTGAAGATATTCTGGATATTCGCTTGCGCCAGTTGGCTCGCTTAGAAGGCATCAAGATTGAGCAAGAGCTTAAAGAGCTCAAGTCTGAACGTGATGATCTAGAAGGTTTGTTGCAGAACGACACCGTCTTACGCAAGCGCATCATCAAAGAAATTGAGTCTGATATGAAAGACTTCGGCGATGATCGTCGCACCCTCATTCAGGAAGATAAGCGCGCCGTTGCTGAGACCAAGGTCATTGATGAGCCGGTCACAGTCATTGTTTCTCAAAAAGGCTGGGTACGTGTGCGTCAAGGTCATGAACATGATGCAACTCAATTTGGATTCAAGGCAGGCGATGCTTTATATGCCACCTTTGAAGTGAGAACTGTAGACGTTATTCAGGGCTTTGGTAGCGACGGACGTGTATATACAGTGCCTGTCAGCGAATTACCAGGTGCCCGTGGTGATGGCTCGCCATTAACTAGCTTCGTCAATTTGGCCGCTGGCTCCCAAATGGTTGCCTATTACGCTGGTCAACCAGATGATTTGGTATTGCTTTCTACTAAAGCGGGTTATGGATTCTTGGCCAATGTATCTGATATGACTACCCGTAACAAAGCGGGTAAATCATTCTTGAGTATGGATGCTAAAGTTCCTGGCGATGCTCCTTTAGGTGCTGCTAAGGTGAAGGTAGGCATGAAGCAAGTGGCCTGCTTATCAGAAGCTTCTAAGTTATTGGTTTTCCCATTAGATGAACTCAAGCGTCTGCCAACCGGCGGCAAGGGTGTAATCCTGATGGGCCTAGATGATAAAGAGCGCTTGGCTTCGGCTATCGCAGTAGGTCCTGACGGGGCTACCTATTCAGGCGCTGGACGTGCTGGTAAACCAACTGAACTCGGCCTTGATGCCAAAACCTTAAAGTCTTTTGCAGGTAACCGCGCACGCAAAGGTCACTTTGTTGAGCCGCGCTTAAAAGACAGCAAATTAACAGCGAACTAAGCCAGTTAAGTCAGCTAAGTCAGTTAAGTCAGCTAATTTTCTTTGGAATACTCACGCCATATTTAACAGCAATTACCTCCGCCAGAATCGAAACTGCGATCTCTGGTGGGGTGAGAGCGCCAATGTATAGACCAACAGGACCGTGTAATTTTTCAACCTGCTCTTGGCTGACATCAAACTCGAGCAAGCGCTCTTTGCGTTTTTGAGTATTTTTTCTGCTGCCTAACGCCCCCACATAAAAGGCGGGAGACTTCAGGGCCTCCATCAAAGCCATGTCATCTAACTTGGGGTCATGTGTGAGAGCAACAACAGCGGTGTGAGAGTCAACGCCAATCTCCAGCAAGACATCATCTGGCATGCCCTTTGAGAAAGTAATATCAGAACGATTTAGACCTTCGGCATATTCTTCACGAGGATCAATCACGACGACTTCGAAATCTGAAGCCAACGCAAAATCCGCCGTGTATAGGGATAGCTGACCAGCGCCAATAATCACCATGCGCCAACGAGGGCCGTAAGTGGTTTGCATTTCCTGTTCAGTACAAGCAAATTCATCACTACGATCACCTAAGCTGAGGGTGGATTTGCCAGTAGCCAAATTTACGGAGCGACGTGTAATTTGATGAGAAGAAATATTCGCAAGCAACTTTTCTAAAATAGCTAATTCTGGCCTAGGCTCTACCAATAAACGTAAGGTGCCACCACAAGGCAGACCAAAACGGGCAGCTTCTTGCTGGGTTACTCCGTAAACCACCATTTCTGGGGTATCGCGAGTGAGGATTTCGGTTTGAACGCGGCGGATCAGGTCATCCTCAACGCAGCCGCCCGAAACAGACCCAGCTACTTGACCATCAGCTCGTATAGCAAGCCAAGAGCCGACTGGACGGGGTGCTGAGCCCCAAGTCTGAACCACGGTCGCAATCGCGACTGATTGACCCGCTTGTAGCCATTCGACGGCAGATTTGAGTACGCTTAAATCGGTGCTGTTCATGCGTTTTCTTCTTTTTCGTTCTTTTGTGAAAGCTTTTATTAATAACTATTTATTATCACTCTAATGACAGTCTCCGGTGAATCCCCCAACAGCCCCAATTTGCGTCTAGCCATCCTGATATTGGCAGCGGGTGAGGGAAGTCGTTTGGGCGGATATCCCAAAGCCTTATTAAAAAAAGGCGGAGATAGTTTGTTAAAGCGCTTTATTCAATCTACACAGAGTTTTGACCCCATTGAGACTTTGGTCGTTACAGGCTTTTATTCGGACCAGATTGAAGCGGAAATCAACTTACTCAAGCAGGGTGTAGCAAACCCTATAACTTGGATAAAAAATCTTCAGCCACAGTTGGGTCAAGCCTCTTCAGTACGTCTTGGTCTTGAATCTCTAAAAAGTGACTACGATGTTTTGTTGATTGCTTTATGCGATCAGCCTGGCATAGCTAGCAATGAGATTGACGCATTACTGTGGCAATTTAATCAACGAGACGTAAACCAAGAGATCGTATTGCCGATGGTGAACGGTCAACGAGGTAACCCCGTGTTATTTTCAAAACCAATCATTGAGAAAATCTTAGCAATACCCGGAATGGTCTGCAGACCATACATGGATCTACATCCCGAGCAAGTGAAAACTTTTGTTACTGATAATCAAGCATTTGTAATGGATGTCGATACACAGAACGACATCCAAAGGTTGGGGCTCGATAGTATTTAATCCAATGAAGGCGAATTAAATCTCCGCAATGAGTTCAATTTCTACACAAGCACCAAGCGGGATTTGAGCAACACCAAAGGCGCTACGCGCATGTTTGCCGCTATCACCGAAGACTTCAAACAACAATTCTGAGCAGCCATTCACTACCAAATGTTGTTCTGTGTAGCTGTCAGTGGAGTTCACTAAGCCCATGACTTTAACGATGCGCTTTACTTTATCCAAAGAGCCTAAGTGGTTTTGTAAGGTAGAAATCAGGTCAATCGCAATAGCGCGGGCAGCGACTTTACCAGTTTCTGTATCCATGTCTTTACCGAGCTTACCAACCCAAGGTTTGCCATCTTGCTTAGCAATGTGACCAGAAAGAAATACGGTATTACCAGTGGTGGCAGCCATGACATAGGCAGCAGCAGGAGGTCCTGGTGGCGGTAAATCGATGCCGAGGGTCTTAAGACGTTCGCTAATGGTTGTGCTCATATTGGGTTTCTGTAATTAAATTGAAAAAAAGAATCTTACTTGGAAAGTTGACGCATGGCGCTTTCAAGACCATTCAGAGTGACTGGGTACATACGATCTTTCATGAGGTTTTGCATGATGTCGATCGATTGACGGTATTGCCAGATGGATTCGGGCTCAGGATTAAGCCACGCAAAATGTGGGAAGTGGTCAATGAGCCTATTAATCCAAACAGCACCCGCTTCTTTATTGTTGTATTCAACGGAGCCGTTAGGGCTCAATATTTCATAAGGAGACATCGTCGCATCTCCAACAAAGATGAGCTTGTAGTCGGGCCCATATTTATTAATGATGTCTTGCGTTGCAGTCACTTGATCACGTCTGCGGCGATTGCTTTGCCATAAGTTTTCATAAACACAGTTATGGAAATAGTAATGTTCTAAGTGCTTAAATTCAGCTTTGGCAGCAGAAAATAACTCAGCAATGCGTTGGATATGATCATCCATCGAACCGCCGACATCCATGAGTAGCAGAACCTTAACCTGGTTGTGTCGCTCGGGTCGCATTTGAATATCGAGCATGCCGGCATTGGCAGCTGTTGAATGAATGGTTTTATCTAAATCTAACTCTAAAGTAGATCCCTCTCGCGCAAAGCGGCGTAAGCGCCGTAAAGCGACTTTAATATTGCGTGTGCCTAATGCTAGATCGCTGTCGTAATCCTTAAATTCTCTAGCTTCCCAGACTTTGATGGCCGTTCTGTTGCCGGCACTCTCACCACCAATACGGATGCCTTCGGGGTGATAGCCGCTGTGACCAAATGGTGAAGAGCCACCTGCGCCAATCCATTTATTACCACCGCCATGCCATTCTTTTTGCTCTTTTAAAAGCTCCTCAAGCCGCTTCTTTAAGGCATCCGGACCACCTAGTTTTTGCAACGCAGCTTTTTCTTCATCCGTTAGTACGCGTTGAAGTTTTTTCTCTAACCATTCCAGTGGAATATCTGGCGATAGCGCAATGATTTGTTCAATCCCGTTGAAGTAGCTACCAAACACTTGATCAAAGCGATCAAAGTGTTGCTCATCCTTAACCAAGGTTAAGCGCGAGAACTGATAAAACTCATCAATAGAGGGGTTAATGACGCCCGATTTCAAACCCTCCAAAAGAGTTAAAAACTCTCGCACTGAAACAGGCACCTTGGCCTCTTTCAGATTTAGGAAGAATTGAATCAACATGTCAGAAGTCTTGTGGCTAACAAGTTAGCGATGATTGCGATTCATCATGACCAAGCGCTCAAATAGATGAATATCTTGTTCATTCTTAAGTAAAGCCCCATGCAATGGTGGTACGACAATCTTTTCATCGCTGCTGTGCAGCGCTTCAGGTGGGATATCTTCCGCCAATAAGAGCTTGAGCCAGTCGATTAATTCAGATGTAGAGGGCTTCTTTTTTAAGCCCGGCAACGAGCGTATCTGGTAGAAGGCCTTGAGGGCAGCATCCAAAAGATCCTGTTTGATATTGGGGTGGTGCACATCCACGATGCTTTGCATCGTATTGGCGTCCGGGAAGGTGATGTAATGAAAGAAGCAACGACGTAAGAAGGCATCGGGCAATTCTTTTTCATTATTTGAGGTAATGATGACGAGCGGGCGATGTTTAGCCTTAATCAATTCACGAGTTTCATAGACATAAAACTCCATGCGATCAATTTCACGTAATAAGTCATTCGGAAACTCAATATCCGCTTTATCGATTTCATCGATTAGCAATACTGTCGGCTCATCTGCTTCAAAAGCTTGCCAAAGAACACCTTTGACAATGTAGTTGCGAATATCGTTTACTTTTTCATCACCCAATTGGGAGTCGCGCAAACGGCTTACAGCATCGTATTCATATAGACCCTGCTGAGCCTTAGTGGTTGATTTGATATGCCATTGCAACAGCGGCATGTTGAGGGCAGCAGCGACTTCTTCAGCGAGCATGGTTTTTCCAGTGCCGGGCTCACCTTTAATCAGAAGAGGGCGCTGCAGAGCAATGGCCGCATTTACTGCCAATTTCAGATCATCGGTAGCGACATAGCTTTGGCTGCCTGCAAAGCGATTTTGAGAGAGTGGGGAGGATTTGCTCATAGACATACCTAAATAAGTACTGGATTAAGCATTCAAGTATAGGTAAATGAGGGGAATTTTTCAGTGTTTCTACTGATTTTGGCCTCTGAAATGACGGGGAAGGCATCTGTCCGCTATACTCTTCCAAAATTGATCCAAATCAAACTCATTAATAATGATTTCTATGAAAAAACTCACATTTCTTCCTTATTTGGCCGTTGCTGCAACTTTAGCTTTTGCAGGCGTTGCTCAGGCTGATGAAGTTAAAGGCAATGCCGCTGCTGGTAATGCTAAGGTTTGGCTTTGTGTTGGTTGCCACTCCATTCCTGATTACCGCGCTGATTACCCATTGGTATACAAAGTGCCTATGTTGGGCGGTCAAAATGGTGCCTATATTGCTACTGCTTTGTCAGAGTACAAAAAGGGTGAGCGCAAGCATCCAACGATGCGCGCTATTGCTGCCAGCTTGTCTGACCAAGATATGGCCGATATTGGCGAATACTATGCTGCGCAAACTGCTAGCACACCGAACAACCCATTGAAGTGATTCATTGATAAAGATACATAGAGATACTTTTATGAAATTTGTACTAATTACAGCAGTTTTGCTCTCCAGCATTGGTTTGGTAAACGTAGCAAATGCTGCTAGCGTAGATAAAGGTCAGGCATTGGTAGAGAAGGGTAATTGCGCCTCTTGCCATGGTGCTGGACTCAATGCCCCAATCTTGCCCGCCTATCCAAGGTTAGCTGGTCAGTATTCTGACTACTTGTATTACGCCTTGAAGGCTTACAAAGTAGGCAACGGCAATCCTCAGTATGGTCGTAATAACGCCATCATGGGCTCCCAAGTTCAGGCCTTTAGCGATGCTGATATGCAAGATATTGCCGCTTATATTTCAAGTTTGCCAGGAAATTTTGTTATTAAAAAGTAAACTCTGCTAGCTCAGGCTGCTTAGATTAAAGGCTTAGAATATCTTTCTAAGCCTTTATTTTTTATAGGTTTTATCTTAACGCTTCTAGCCCATGGGCAAGGTGTTTACGCATCACCGCTTCAGCAGCTTGCTCATCTCGCTTGAGCAGTGCTCGAAGGATTTCTCGGTGCTCAACTAAAGAGTTTTGCAGTCTACCAGTGCTAGTTAATGAGTCCCTACGATGTAATTTGAGCACTTTACGAAGATCAGCAATGACACCATTCATCCATTTATTACCTGCAATTTCTTGAATTAGCTCATGAAATTTGCCATTTATCTCAAAAAACTGCTCAATATCACGGTCGGCAGCTGCTTTTTCTAAGCGGTGGTGTAGGTGATCCAGCATATTTAATTCAGCTTCAGTCGCTTTGATTGCTGTTTCCTTGGCTGCTTGACCCTCTAAAAGGGAGAGAATCGTGAAGATTTGCTCTAGATCTTTTCTGGCCACCTCAGTTACATAGGCGCCACGACGCATCTTGATGGTTACAAGACCCTCAGATGCTAAAACTTTAATTGCTTCGCGCATAGGGGTGCGACTAATCCCAAACTGATCTGCGAGAGATTGCTCATCCAGCCAGCTTCCTGGGGCCAATTGCTTGCTAAATATCTGCTCCCGCAGGCGGTCAGCAACGTCTTCGTATAAGGGCCTATTATTCAGTTTTGTATTCATAATTATGAATACATCATAGCTAGACAAATGAGAAATAGTCAAGCAGAATGTAAGGATATTTCGATGCAATGCAGCAAAAATTAACCGGGAGTTTTTGTGAGTTCTAAAGAAAACAATTCATGGCCATCATTTCCAGACGCCAATCTAGAGGCCTGGAAAAAGTCAGCGCAAAAATCTGCACCTAATGGTGATGTTGATTCCTTGGGTTGGAAAACTCCGGATGGAATTCATCTAAAAGCCTTATACACATCATCGGATGTTGAGGGTCTTAACTACACCGATACATTGCCTGGATTCGAGCCATTTGTACGCGGCCCTCAAGCAACGATGTACTCGGTTCGTCCTTGGACAATTCGTCAGTACGCTGGTTTTTCAACTGCAGAAGAATCAAATGCTTTTTATCGCAAGGCGCTTGATGCAGGTGGTCAAGGTGTATCCGTTGCTTTTGACTTAGCTACTCATCGCGGTTACGACTCCGATCATCCACGTGTTACCGGTGACGTTGGTAAGGCCGGTGTTGCTATTGACTCTGTAGAGGATATGAAAATCTTGTTCGATGGCATTCCATTGGACAAGGTATCTGTTTCGATGACGATGAACGGTGCTGTATTGCCGGTTTTGGCTGGATACATCGTTGCTGGTGAAGAGCAAGGCGTAAAGCAGGAGCAATTATCCGGAACGATTCAGAATGACATTCTGAAAGAGTTTATGGTGCGCAACACCTACATTTATCCACCAGAGCCTTCGATTCGTATTATTGGCGACATTATTGAATACACCGCTAAGCACATGCCGAAGTTCAACTCGATTTCTATTTCGGGTTACCACATGCAAGAGGCTGGAGCCAATCAAGTTTTGGAGTTGGCATTCACCTTGGCCGATGGTAAAGAGTATGTAAAAACAGCACTCGCTAAAGGGTTAGACGTGGATGGTTTTGCAGGTCGCCTTTCTTTCTTCTTTGCGATTGGTATGAATTTCTACCTTGAAGTGGCAAAGTTGCGCGCCGCCCGCTTGTTGTGGTGGCGCATTATGAAATCCTTCGAACCAAAGAATCCGAAGTCCTTAATGTTGCGTACGCACTGTCAAACATCGGGCTGGTCCTTAACCGAGCAAGATCCGTACAACAACGTAGTAAGAACTACGGTAGAGGCGATGGCTGCAATATTTGGTGGCACACAGTCATTGCATACCAACTCTTTGGATGAGGCGATTGCCTTGCCTTCCGAGTTCTCGAGCCGTATTGCGCGTAATACTCAGTTGATCCTTCAAGAAGAAACTCACATTCCTAGCGTGATCGATCCATGGGCAGGCTCCTACATGATGGAAAACCTAACTCAAGAAATGGCTGACAAAGCCTGGGAAATTATTCAAGAAGTTGAGGCCATGGGTGGTATGACCAAGGCGGTTGAAAGTGGTTGGGCCAAACTCAAAATTGAAGCTGCTGCTGCTGAAAAACAGGCCAAGATAGATTCAGGCTCCGACGTAATTGTGGGTGTAAATAAATACAAGCTTGGCAAAGAAGATCTTGTTGATGTATTAATGATCGACAACGATAAAGTCCGTGAAGGTCAGGTTGCACGTCTTAAGGAAATTAAGGCTAAGCGTGACTCCAAAAAAGTAGAAGCTGCATTAGAGGCATTAACTAAGGCTGCTGAAGATAACTCTGGAAACTTGTTGGAGTTATCTGTCAATGCAATTCGATTACGAGCAACTGTTGGTGAAGTTTCTGATGCATTAGAAAAAGTTTACGGGCGCCATCGCGCCGATACTCAAAAGGTGACCGGTGTGTATGCAGCTGCTTATGACTCAGCCGAAGGCTGGGCAAAACTCCAAACTGAAATTTCTGACTTTGCAAAAGACTTTGGTCGTCGTCCACGCGTGATGATTGCTAAGTTGGGGCAAGATGGCCACGACCGTGGTGCAAAGGTGGTTGCTACAGCTTATGCTGACTTGGGTTTTGACGTGGATATCGGGCCTTTATTTCAAACTCCAGAAGAATGTGCACGCCAAGCGATCGAGAATGACGTACATGCATTGGGTGTCTCCACTTTAGCGGCCGGCCATAAGACCTTGGTGCCAGCCATCATTGCTGAATTAAAAAGACAGGGATCAGACGACATCATCGTATTTGTTGGTGGTGTGATTCCAAGACAAGATTACGAGTTCCTCTATGAGGCGGGTGTTAAAGGTATTTACGGTCCAGGCACTCCAATTCCGGCTTCGGCTAAGGATGTGCTCGAGCAAATCCGCAAGTCTGTTAAACCAGCATAGTACGGGCTATAGGCATGCTCGAAGCCGCTGATCAAGCTCTAGTGAATGATCTCACTGGTGCGCCATCGCTTAAACAGCGACGTGCATTAGCGAAGATCATTACGCTGCTTGAATCAACTCGCCTAGATCACCGTCATCGCGCCGATGATGTACTGAATTATCTATTGCCAAAAACAGGTAAATCATTTCGTCTGGGAATTTCAGGTGTTCCAGGTGTTGGCAAGTCAACCCTGATTGAGACTTTAGGTCTTTACCTTATTGAAAAAGGTCATCGAGTTGCTGTTTTGGCGATTGATCCTTCTTCCAGCATCTCTGGAGGTTCTATTTTGGGTGATAAGACTCGTATGGAGCGTCTATCCGTTCTGGAGCACGCCTTTATTCGCCCAAGCCCATCATCTTGTACGCTGGGTGGTGTTGCAGAGAAGACGCGTGAAGCCATGTTGGTTGCTGAAGCGGCAGGTTTTGATGTAATTATTGTTGAAACCGTTGGCGTAGGGCAGAGTGAGATTGCAGTTGCGGGTATGACAGACATGTTCCTGCTAATGCAACTCCCCAATGCCGGCGATGATCTACAAGCGATTAAAAAGGGTGTGATGGAAATCGCCGATCTGATCGTCATCAACAAAGTAGATATTGATCCTGATGCTGCAATGCGCGCTCAGTCATTTATTACAAGTTCATTGCGACTGCTAGGCTTTCAAGGCAATCCGGATCACGCATCCCATGACAAAGAATTTTGGCACTCACAAGTCATGACCTTAAGTGCTTTAGAAGGTAAAGGCGTTCCGGAGTTATGGGAAAAGGTCTCTCATTTTGAATCTCTCCAAAAGGCCAATGGGAAATTTGACTCTCGTCGTAAAGAGCAATCAGGTGCATGGATGTGGGATCGCATCGATGTAGGATTAAAAAATGCATTTCGTAGTAATGAAGCCGTTCAAGCGCTTCTACCAAGCTTGGCGGCACAGGTAAACCAAGGAACTATGGCAGCTTCAGTAGCGGCAAGACGACTACTGGAAGCCATGGGGCATGAATTTTTCTAAGGAGCAGGAAATGAAGGAAATCATTCAACAACTCGAAGCTAAGCGTGAGCTTGCTCGATTGGGTGGAGGGCAAAAGCGCATACAGGCTCAACATGCGAAGGGTAAATTAACTGCTCGTGAGCGTATTGAGCTTTTGCTTGATGCTGGCACATTCGAAGAGTGGGATATGTTCGTTGAGCACCGTTGTCATGATTTTGGCATGGCTGATCAAACTGTTCCTGGCGATGGGGTTGTCACTGGTTATGGAATGATTAATGGCCGTCTGGTGTTTGTTTTCTCTCAAGACTTCACCGTTTTAGGCGGCTCCTTATCAGAGGCCCATGCAGAAAAGATTTGCAAGATCATGGATCAAGCCCTCAAGGTAGGCGCTCCTGTAATCGGCCTGAATGACTCTGGCGGTGCGCGTATTCAAGAGGGTGTTGCCTCGCTTGGCGGCTATGCAGAGATTTTTCAGCGCAATGTAACCGCATCCGGCGTAATCCCGCAAATATCCCTGATCATGGGGCCTTCGGCTGGTGGCGCTGTATATTCCCCGGCCTTGACCGACTTCATTTTCATGGTCAAAGATAGTTCTTACATGTTTGTGACGGGCCCTGAAGTAGTGAAGACCGTTACTCATGAAGATGTTACTGCTGAAGAATTAGGTGGTGCTGTAACTCACTCAACAGTATCAGGTGTTTGCGATTTGGCTTTCGATAACGATGTTGATGCGATCATGATGCTGCGTCGTTTCTTTAACTACTTACCGCTCTCAAACCGTGAAAAACCCCCTTTGATCAAAGGTGCAAACCGTACAGAAGAGCCTGATTTTTCATTGGATACCTTGGTGCCATCCAATCCCAATCTACCATACGATATGAAAGAGTTGATTGAGAAGATTGTGGACGACGGTGAATTCTTTGAATTACAGCCTGACTACGCAAAAAACATCGTGATTGGCTTTGCTCGTATCGAAGGCCGTTCGATAGGTATTGTTGCTAATCAACCACTGATTTTGGCCGGTTGTTTGGATATCAAGGCATCCATCAAGGCTGCGAGATTCGTGCGCTTCTGCGATGCCTTCAATATTCCGGTAGTGACTTTGGTTGACGTTCCTGGCTTTATGCCTGGCACTGCACAGGAATACGGCGGCATTATTAAGCATGGTGCGAAATTGCTCTATGCGTACGCTGATTGCACCGTGCCCAAGGTGACCTTAATTACTAGAAAAGCATACGGTGGCGCCTATGATGTGATGGCTTCTAAGCATTTACGTGGTGACGTAAACTTTGCCTGGCCTTCAGCAGAAATTGCCGTGATGGGCCCTAAGGGCGCTGTTGAGATTATTTTCCGTGAAGAGAAATCGGATCCAGAAAAAATCACTGCACGTGAAGCTGAGTACAAGTCGAAGTTTGCCAACCCCTTTGTAGCAGGTCGTCGCGGTTACATCGATGACGTCATTCTCCCGCATGAGACCCGTAAACGGATTGCTCGTTCACTAGCGATGCTCAAAGACAAAGACTTGAAGAATCCTGCGCGTAAACACGGCAATATTCCTCTGTAAAGGCGCTGACAAATTATGACTACGAAAATGTTTAAGAAAATACTGATTGCTAACCGCGGCGAGATTGCTTGCCGTGTGATGATGACCGCTAAAAAAATGGGCATCAAGACTGTTGCTGTTTATTCTGAGGCAGATAAAGAGGCGCGTCACGTACAACTGGCAGATGAGGCTGTTTGCATTGGACCAGCACCTTCGCGTGAATCCTACTTAGTAATGGACCGAATTATCCAGGCCTGCAAAGATACAGGCGCTGAAGCGGTTCATCCTGGCTACGGCTTCTTATCGGAGAACGAGCAGTTTGCTAAGCGTTGCGAAGAAGAAGGCATTGTCTTTATTGGCCCTAAGCATCAATCGATCGCTGCTATGGGTGACAAGATTGCCTCCAAGAAGCTTGCGTTAGAAGCTAAGGTGAATACGATTCCTGGTTATAACGAGGCCATTGATACCACTGAAGAAGCGGTCAAAATTGCTCAAGGCATTGGCTATCCTGTCATGATTAAAGCTTCGGCAGGCGGTGGTGGTAAGGGCTTGCGCGTTGCATTTAACGACAAAGAAGCTGCCGAAGGTTTTGCAGCTTGCAAAACGGAAGCGATGAACAGCTTCGGTGACGATCGTATTTTTATTGAGAAGTTTGTTGAAGGCCCGCGTCATATTGAGATTCAGGTTTTAGGCGACTCATTTGGCAATGTGGTTTATCTCAATGAGCGCGATTGCTCCATTCAGCGCCGTCATCAAAAAGTCATTGAAGAAGCGCCTTCACCTTTTATCGATCCGGCGACTCGTAAAGCGATGGGCGAACAAGCGGTTGCATTGGCAAAAGCTGTGAACTACCAATCCGCCGGCACAGTGGAGTTTGTGGTTGGTAAAGATAAGTCTTTCTATTTCCTTGAAATGAATACCCGTTTGCAGGTTGAGCATCCAGTGACCGAAAGTATTACTGGCCTTGACTTGGTCGAGCAGATGATTCGGGTAGCTGCAGGCGAGAAGTTGGCATTCAAGCAAGAAGATGTGAAGTTGGATGGTTGGTCGATGGAGTGCCGTATCAACGCTGATGATCCATTCCGCAACTTCCTACCTTCAACTGGCCGTCTAGTGAAGTACCGTCCACCAGAGGCTATTAACGGAGTGCGTGTAGATACTGGCGTGTATGAGGGCGGTGAAATTCCGATGTACTACGACTCAATGATTGCTAAATTGATTGTTCACGGCAAGGATCGTACGGAAGCAATTGAAAAGATGCGTGCAGCATTGAATGATTTTGTGATTCGCGGTATTCATTCCAACATCCCATTCCAGGCAGCACTACTTCAGCACCCTCGCTTTGTAAATGGCGACTTTACAACTGGCTTTATCGCTGAAGAATATCCAGAGGGCTTTAAAAAGGATTCTGTACAGCCTGCTGATCCGAAGCGTTTGGCAGCATTAGCCGCGTTTATGCGCTATCGCTATCTAGAGCATATCAAGATGATTGATGGTCAATTAGCTGGCCATGAAATGATCATTGCCAAGAAATTCGTAGTGGTTACTGGTAAAAAAACCGGTTCCATGAATGATCCGTATGAAGTGCCTATTCGCGTTGAATTGAAAGACGGCATCTATTCTGTATACATCGATGATGCTGATGGTGTGAGCCGTTATGACATTGTGAGTGACTGGCGTCCTGGGCAGATTTGTCTGCACGCAACCATTAACGGTACACATAAGATTACTGCACAAGTAGAGCGTCGTGGCGTTAAGTATCTGTTAATTCTGGATGGCGCCCATTTCGAATGTATGGTTCTGAGCCCTTTGGGAGCAGAGTTACAACGTCGCATGCCTGTCAAGTTACCGCCAGATACTTCTAAATTAGTAATGTCTCCAATGCCAGGCCTATTAACGAAAATTGCTGTCAAGGCAGGTGAAGCGGTTACCGCAGGTCAGAAACTAGCCTCAATTGAAGCGATGAAGATGGAAAATACGCTATCCGCTATGCAAGATGGTGTGGTTGCTGAAATTTGCGCTAAAGAGGGTGATAGCTTGGCGGTGGATCAATTAATTATCCGCTTTGAGTAACCAGGTTAATGACTATGAGCACTAAGCCATTTAAGATTTTAGGTATTCAGCAAATCGCAATAGGCGGCGAAAATAAAGATCGACTCAAGAAGTTGTGGGTTGATATGCTCGGATTTGAATACAAAAGTACTTTTGTCTCTGAGCGTGAAAACGTAGATGAAGATATTTGTGCGATTGGTTCAGGTGCCTATGAGATAGAGGTTGATCTGATGCAGCCATTTGACATCGAAAAGAAACCAGCTGTACATCAGACACCCCTGAACCATATTGGTTTGTGGGTGGATGACCTCCCTAAAGCGGTTGAGTGGCTCTCAGCCAATGGCCTGCGCTTTGCTCCAGGGGGCATCCGCAAGGGTGCTGCAGGCTATGACATTACTTTTGTGCACCCCAAGGGGAATGACGAGTTCCCGATTAGCGGTGAAGGGGTGCTCATTGAGCTGGTTCAAGCGCCTCCTGAGGTGATTGCAGGATTAAGTTCATAATTTGGTTTTGTAATTAGCAAACAGGATTCAAATTGGCAAATATATTGGCCATCGACACCTCTTCAGCGTGGTGTTCGGTGGCTTTATCTTTAGGTGATAAAGCACCAGAGTTCAGGCATGAAGCTGTTTCAGCTGGTGCCAGCCAACTTCTATTGCCCTGGGTTGAGTCGCTGCTAGCTAATGCAAAACTGTCTTTAAAAGATCTTGATGCTATTGCTGTTGGTATTGGTCCCGGCGCATTCACGGGGGTTAGATTGGGTGTGGCTGCAGTTCAAGGCCTGGCAATTTCAAATAATCTTCCGGTCATATCCGTATGTAGCTTAGATGCAATAGCCGCGCAAATTACCAGCGCCGAGATTTATAAAAAGACCAAGCCTCAACGCTTCATGATAGCCATTGATGCACGCATGGAAGAAATTTATTGGGCGAACTATGAGTCTCAAGCTACTCAATTACCAAAACGCGTGAGTGATATTCACCTCACAAAGCCTGAAGTGCTTAACTTTGATGGCTTGCAACTCATAGCTGGTAGCGCTTTAAATGCCTACAGCAATCGTATGCCCCTATTTGATGGTCCAAAGGATGTCGAGATCTCAATCTCTGCATTGGGTGTCTTAGAGTGCGCCAAACAATCGTTTAAAGAAGGGCTGCAGGAAGATGTTCGACTGCTTGAGCCAATGTATGTGCGAAATAAAGTGGCATTTACCACTGCAGAGCGTGAAGGGGGGATGAAATAATGTCTGATATTTCCCCGGCAGGAGGTATTGCAGAGCTCTCGTTCATGCCAATGCAAGTTGTAGACTTAGATGAAGTTCTCAAGATAGAGTCCGTCTCGCACATTCACCCTTGGACAAAAGGTAATTTTTCCGATTCTTTGGCTGCTGGACATTGGGCTTATTGCATTCGTCCGCAAGTAGACCAAATGGTGAAGGGTAGTTATTTGGATCCAGCAGTGCTTTGGGCTTACTGCATCCTTTTTCCCGCGGTAGATGAATTGCACCTTCTCAATATTACGGTGTCGCCCCATTTGCGTAAACTTGGTTTGGGCCAAAGAATGATGGCTGCGATTGAGGGTGTAGCAGCCCAACAAAAAATGCCCCGAATTATCTTAGAGGTAAGACCAAGCAATACAGCTGCGATAACGCTCTATCAAAAATTGGGTTACGAGCAAATCGGCGTGCGCAAGAATTACTATCCAGCGAATCTGGAGACTGGATCTCGTGAAGATGCGCTCGTTATGGCCAAATCGATTAAGCTAGAGCCATGACCAATACACATTCAGCCTTCCTAAAAGAGATGGGCATCACCGAATGGGCTTCCCGGGATGTTGTACAAGCGACAGCTTTAGTAGCCGAGCAGACCAACGCTCAAGCCTCCCCTGAGGTTGCACAGTCAACTCCAAGAACCAGTCATGGAATGTGGTGGTTTTTTGGTAGCGAACCACAGGGCGATGCTCAAATCTTGTTCCAAAATATGATTCGTGTATTGGGGCTGGCTAAAAATGAGTGGGCTTGGAAAAATCCAAGTCAGAGTCTGAGTCAGTTGAGCGCCCCTGAAATGCCTGTTGTAGCAGTTGCCTTCGGTGGACCTACTGCTCAAAAAATTACTGGTGAAAGAGATCCATTGCCGCAGTTGCGCGAAACGGTTTTAGCTTTAAATACTGGCAATGAGGAAGAGATTCCTGTGATTGCTTCTTTTGAGCTCAATCAAGTACTTACAAAACCAAGTGATAAAGCGTTGCTCTGGCAGGATATGTTGTTAGCGAGATCTGTGCTGCAAAACAGTTGATGTAATTGTAAGCAAACCTATTGCTTGTGTTCGCCGATCAGGTGCATGGAGTCATACTCCGCTTGATTTCTGGCGTGGCGTTTAATCACTAGCCACATAATTAGGCTAACAATCAAACCGAATCCGATAATTACAAATTGAACTGGTATATCCAGCCAGATCAGCAGAGAATAAACTAACAACATCACCAAAACAGAAATGTTTTCGTTAAAGTTTTGTACTGCAATGGAGTGGCCTGCAGACATTAGGACGTGACCGCGATGTTGCAACAAGGCATTCATTGGCACTACAAAATAACCCGCTAACCAACCTACTAAAATTAATAAAAAATAAGCAGGCAATAAGTTTAGGGATATCTGAAACTTACCCACTGTAAGGATGCTTGTATTGGGAAGCATATCTGAGTTATAGACTGCCATGATGCAGACCACCAGGCCCATAGCAATGCCATAGGGCAATACCTTTAAGGATTTGCGAAGCGGAATACGCCAAGCTGCATAAACAGCGCCACCAGCAACACCTACAGCGGAAATGGCTTGCAAAATGGCCCCCTGGGATAGGTTCATATGCAAAGCCACTTGCGCCCACTTAATGACAATGAATTGCAGGGTTGCACCAGCACCCCAAAACAAGGTTGTTACCGCTAGGGAGATTTGACCTAAGCGATCATTCCAGAGCGTCTTAAAGCAAATGGCAAAGTCTTTGACCAACTCAATTGGATTGGTTTTCTGAGAAACGTAACGCGCGCCAGTATCGGGAATCTTTAAGTTAATGAGTGCGGCAACGACATAAATCATCATGATGATCAGAATTGCCGACTCGGCTGGCGTATCAATGCCAGTATCAAATGTAGGTATGTCTAGTGCTAAAAGGCTTTGAGATACCGTGCTACTAATCAGTACGCCACCTAAAACGGTGCCTAAAATGATTGAGCTTACCGTTAATCCCTCGATCCAACCATTGGCTGCAACTAATTTTTCAGGAGGTAGAAGTTCGGTCAGAATCCCGTATTTAGCTGGCGAGTAAGCAGCGGCACCTAGGCCGACGATGGCATAGGCCATTAGAGGATGGCTACCGAACAACATGGTCACGCAGCCAACAAACTTAATGGTATTGGTGATAAACATGACATTACCCTTGGGTCGGGAGTCTGCAAGGGCTCCAACAAAGGCTGCTAGAAGAACGTAGGACAATACAAAGAACAATTTGAGCAACGGCGTCATCCAGGCCGGAGCTTGAAGCTGGGCCAAAAGCGCAATAGCGGCAATTAGGAGAGCATTATCGGCAAGCGACGAAAAAAATTGCGCCGCCATAATGATGTAAAAGCTACGGTTCATTCGTACAATCTAGTCATTACTGCAATTAAAGCATGAAAGGGGGGTGAAAATGGGTGATTCAGCTAACGGCCTGATTAATAGGCCAATTTTGGCATCTATTAATAGTGCCGCCTTTCAGCATAATTTAAACCGAGTTCGGGAATTGGCGCCAGAATCCAAAATCTGGTCTGTCATCAAGGCTCGAGCCTATGGTCATTGTTTTGAAGCGGCATTAAAGGGGCTGTCCTCTACGGATGGCTTTGCCTTGTTAGACATACAGGACGCCGCCTGGCTAAGGGAGCATGGCTGGCAGGGGCGAATCCTCCTTTTAGAAGGTTTATTTCATGAAAATGAGCTAAGCCGAGCGGAAGATTTAGCGTGTGACCTTGTGGTCCACTGTGATGCTCAAGTAGATTGGCTGGAGCGATTTAAAGGAAAAAACCATAAGCCTTTAAGTGTCTTTCTAAAGATGAATACCGGCATGAATCGCCTGGGATTTAAGCCTGAAATTTATCGAACTATTTTTCATCGCTTGCACGCGGCTGGTTATCACATGCATCACATGACCCATTTTGCCAATGCTGATCAAGTGGATCAGTTACCCTCAGTTGGCGGTCAACAAGAATTATTTAATGAAGCGATTGCTGGTCTAGAAGGTGCAACATCGCTAGCTAACTCTGCAGCTATTTTGTGGCATCGCAACGCCTTAGGCGATTGGGTGCGCCCAGGTATCATGCTCTATGGCGCATCACCAACAGGACTGCATGCTGATATTGAGCATGCCAATCTCAGAGCGGTCATGCAACTTCATAGTGAAATTATTGATGTTCAAGAACTTCAAAAAGGCGATCGCATTGGTTACGGCGGTCGTTATGAGGCGCTTAATGCCATGCGAATTGGTATTGTGGCTTGTGGCTATGCTGATGGGTATCCACGTCATGCTCAAGATGGCACGCCAGTTTGGGTTGGCAATAGTGATCATGGAATCATTTGCCCTCTAGTTGGAAGAGTTTCTATGGACATGCTGACAATTGATTTAAGCAAAGTACCAAATGCAGGAATTGGGAGTGTTGTGCAGCTTTGGGGTAATAAAGTTCCAGTTGATGATGTGGCACAAATGAGTGGAACCATTGGTTATGAGTTGCTTTGTGCTGTGGCGCCTAGGGTTCCTGTAGAGATTCAGTAGATAAAGAAAATGCCAAGCCGGAAAATAAAAAATCCTCCACAGCGGAGGATTTTTTTGAGAATGAAGCAATCTTACTTATTCCAGAACTGCCACCATCTGCGCTCTTTTTTAACACGTTGACCGGTGATCATCATTTGGCTGTCTGGGAAGTTTAATTTGAAGACGCGGGCTGAATCATTGCTTAGTTCAACCATGCCGAGCTTCTCATAAGACTTGGTGAGAATGTAGAGCGCCTCTTCAACGGCAGGTGCGCGATCGTAATCACGTATAACTAGCTGAGCGCGATTGGCTGCGGCCAGATAGGCGCCACGTTGATAATAAAAGCGCGCAACAATCACATCCGCCTCAGCAAGAGAATTCACTATATAGCGCATGCGATCTAATGCATCTGGAGCGTACTTGCTGTCTGGGAAACGATCTACTACTACTTTGAAGGACTCAAAAGCTTCTTTAGCAGCTTTAGGGTCGCGCTCACTGAGGTCCTGGCCAGTAAACTTGCCAAGCCATCCTAAGTCATCATTAAAGGTAATGAGGCCTTTTAAGTAATAAGCGTAATCTAGACTCTCGCTACCTTGATGTAATTTAATAAAGCGATCAATCGCAACCAGTGCTTGAGCTTGTTCTTGCGCTTTCCAGTAGCAATAAGCAGAGTTAATTTGTGCTTGTTGTGAATAGGGTCCGAAAGGAAAGCGCGCCTCTAATTTTTCAAAGTACTTGCCGCACTTAGCAAAGTCAGCATCATTGAGTTTGTCAGTGGCTTCAGAGTAGAGCTTTGCCTCTGACCAAATATCGGTGTCATCTTTGCTGCTATCGCTACCTGCGCATCCACTCAAAAGCATTAATGCGAACATGAAGGCTAAAAGCAGGGCAAAAGGAGAGCCACTTACATGGAAGCTCTTTTTTTGTGAGGGTGAATTCCCAGCAAGCCTTAAACTGGCGTCTGATATTACGTCGGACATAACTGAAAGGCTCTCTAAGCGTGGCATTGCCGGAAACTCCTGAATCGAATCCCATTGATTATATCGATGATGAGGATTTCATCTCCCTAGATATCCCTTTAGAGATGGCTGGCGAGCGTTTGGACAAGGTACTAGCAGGGTCTTTGCCTGATTATTCACGCAATCGCCTTAAGGCTTGGGTTGAAGCTGGCGCCGTTATGGTCGATGGAAAGGTTACCAAAGCCCGTTATTTGCTCCATGGCGGTGAGAGCATTAAGGTTTTTCCACAGGAAATGCCTGAGCAATTTGCTTTCAACCCTGAAAATATTCCCCTAGATGTGGTCTACGAGGATGAGGACATCATTGTGGTCAATAAGACGCCTGGCCTCGTAGTACATCCAGCGGCGGGAAATTGGACCGGAACCCTGTTGAATGGGCTCTTATTTCATTATCCTGAGCTCAAGTTACTCCCCAGGGCGGGAATAGTGCATCGCCTGGATAAGGACACTTCAGGCCTGATGGTCGTGGCGAGAACATCCCAAGCCCAAACCTCCCTAGTACGTCAACTTCAAGAAAGAACGGTGGGACGTCGCTATTTGGCTTGGGTGTGGGGTGATGCCCCAAGTCAAGGCAAAGTCCTGGCTTCGGTTGGGCGTGATCAGCGAGATCGCCTCAAGATGGCTGCAGGCAGTCCACAAGGAAAACCGGCAGCTACTTTATTTCGACGCTTAGCCAAGGGTTTGGTTGGAGAGGCTGCTGTCACATTGTTAGAGTGTCGCCTGGAAACAGGGCGTACGCATCAGATTCGTGTACATCTTGAATCACTCGGTTTTCCATTGGTGGGCGACCCGGTCTACCGCAAAAAGGTTCCGGGTGCAGCTAAAAATCTTTCATTTAATCGCCAGGCTTTACATGCCTTTGCTTTAAGTCTTCAACATCCGGTGAAACATGAATTAATGACTTGGTTCCGCTTGCCACCACAGGATTTATTGGACTTATTACCGCAACTGGGAATGAGTGGCGAAGTTCTTCCGAAAGAATCTGTCGTGTTGGCCTCTATTGAAAATGAGTCACTCCGTTGAGTTTGGTTGAGCCTCAATGGCCCACCCCAAACTCGGTGCGCACAGCAGTCAGCACAAGGTTAGGCGGGGTAAGTCAATCCCCATATGATTCCCTAAATCTGGGCGATCATGTGGGAGACCGGGCTGAGGCTGTTTTAGTTAATAGAGCTATTTTTACTAAAGAGATGCCAGGTGAGCCTATCTGGTTAAAGCAGACTCACCAAACAACAGTAAGCACTCCGAAAAGTCGAGACTTAAACCGGGGGCTAGCAATTGAGGCTGATGCCTCAGTTACCAATGCTCCTGAAGAGGTTTTGGTCATCATGACGGCAGATTGCTTGCCAGTGTTATTTACTAACTCTAAAGGGACTGCGGTTGGTACCGCACATGCTGGCTGGAGGGGGCTGTGCGCTGGAATTTTGGAAAATACCATTGCTGAGTTGCTCAAGATTTCTGATGGATCCACTGCGGCAGACTTCATGGCTTGGCTAGGACCAGCAATTGGACCTGAATCATTTGAGGTTGGAGAGGATGTTATGAAGTCATTTCAAGACTCCGGCTTTGTTGTTCCAAAGAATGCATTCACAGAAATACCTCATAAACCTGGAAAGTTTCTGGCAGATATCTACCTGTTGGCACGAGCACGTTTAGAGGCTTGTGGCGTAAAAATGATTTTCGGTGGCGAATACTGCACTGTTCGAGATCAGCAGCAGTTTTTTTCTTATCGTCGCGATGGCGAGACTGGAAGATTTGCCTCAGCCATCTGGATTGAAAAATAGCTTGTGCACAAAAGCATGCGGGTTAGTACTAGCCCGTGCACCAAGCTAGGGTTATTGCGTATAACTCTATAGTGCTTAAGGGCGGAGAATGTCTCTAACTAATTGAAGAGACTACTATGTTTGCAGGCATGAATACCGGTGTAACACCATCTTTGGCACCGCATCATATGGCGCTCATTCCGCCAGAGCGTTTATCTGAAATCCAAAAAGAATATTTCACTGAATTAGCGCACATTGCAACCAATCCTGAAGCGATTGAGGTTAAAGATCGTCGTTTTGCAGGTAAGGCCTGGCACTCATCCTGGAGCAAAGTCATTGCTGCTACTTATTTACTTAATTCCAAGCATCTCATGGAGTTAGCAAAAGCAGTTGAGACGGACGAAAAGTCAAAGCAGAAAATATTATTTACTACTGAGCAAATGATTGATGCTTTGTCACCATCTAACTTTATTGCCACCAATCCAGAGGTATTAGAAAGCATTATTAGCTCCCAAGGACAATCAATTCAAAAAGGGATTGTGAATTTGTTGGGAGATATGAAAAAAGGTAAGGTCTCTCAAACAGATGAATCTGCTTTTGAAGTGGGCAAAAATATTGCCACTACAGAAGGTCATGTGGTATTTCGTAATGAGTTATTCGAGCTAATTCAATACACGCCATTAACAGAGCAAGTATTTGAACGCCCTTATTTAATGGTGCCACCATGCATCAATAAGTATTACATTCTCGATTTACAACCTGACAACTCTGTCGTTCGTCATATGGTGAGTCAAGGGCATACCGTGTTCTTGGTTTCCTGGAAGAACCCAGATGCTTCCATGGCTCAAGTGAGCTGGGATGATTACGTAGGTAAGGGTGTTATCAAAGCAATTGAAGTCGTAAAAGAAATTGGCGATACCAAGCAAATTAATATCTTAGGGTTCTGCGTTGGCGGGACCTTAACCAGCTCTGCATTGGCTGTGCTGGCAGCCCGAGACGAGCATCCAGCAGCAAGCTTGACACTCCTAACCACCTTATTGGATTTCACGGATACCGGAATTCTGGATGTCTTTATCGATGAAGGCATGGTGGAGATGCGCGAGAACTCTATTGGCGGTAAGGGCGGTAAGTACGGCATGATGTCAGGCCTCGATTTAGGCAATACCTTTTCATTCTTGCGTCCGAATGATTTGGTATGGAACTACGTAGTGGAGAACTACCTCAAAGGTAATTCACCCCCACCATTTGATTTGTTGTATTGGAATGGCGACTCCACTAATCTTCCTGGCGCAATGTACTGCTGGTACCTTCGACATACCTACTTGCAGAATGATTTAGTGAAGCCCGGCAAAGTAAAAATTTGCGGTGAAAAAGTGGATCTCGGAAAAATCAATTGCCCCGCATATTTATATGCATCCCAAGAAGATCACATTGTTCCTTGGAGGTCTGCTTACGAATCGACTCATCTTCTGAAAGGTAAAAATCGTTTCGTATTAGGCGCTTCTGGACATATTGCGGGTGTGATCAATCCTCCGGCTAAAAATAAGCGTTATTACTTTGAAAATAACAAGATTGCTCCAACAGCCCAGGAGTGGCTAGAGGGGGCAAAACAAATTCCAGGAAGTTGGTGGCCTGATTACACCAAATGGCTTGCGCAATTTGGCGGTGAAATGAAACCAGCAGGTACTACTTTTGGAAATGCTAAGTACAAAAAAATGGAAGCGGCACCTGGCGTGTATGTAAAAGAAAAAGCAACGCCAGAACTCAATTAATAATTAACGAAGGTTTTAAAAAGGGGAAAGTAATGTCTCAAAAAGTCGCATATGTAACTGGTGGTATGGGTGGTATTGGTACCGCTATCTGCCAACGTTTAGCTAAAGATGGCTTTAAAGTGATCGCAGGCTGTGGTCCAAATTCTCCGCGTAAAGATCGCTGGATTGGCGAGCAAAAAGCCTTGGGCTATGATTTTATTGCTTCCGAAGGTAATGTTTCCGATTGGGATAGTACGGTCGCTGCCTTTGAGAAGGTTAAGGCTGAAGTAGGTCGTGTAGACGTATTGGTAAATAACGCCGGCATTACCCGTGACAGCGTTTTCCGCAAAATGACCCCAGACGCATGGAAAGCTGTGATTGATACCAACCTGAATTCCTTGTTTAACGTTACCAAACAAGTGATTGATGGCATGGTTGAAAATAACTGGGGCCGGATTATTAATATTTCCTCTGTCAATGGTCAAAAGGGCCAGTTTGGTCAGGCGAACTATTCCACTGCAAAGGCAGGTCTGCACGGCTTTACTATGGCTTTAGCTCAAGAAGTTGCCACTAAGGGCGTTACTGTAAATACGGTGTCCCCTGGTTATATCGGCACTGATATGGTTAAAGCTATCCGCGAAGATGTCCTTGAGAAGATTGTTTCTGGCATTCCAGTCAAGCGTTTGGGCACTCCTGAAGAGATTGCCTCTATCTGCTGCTGGATAGCTTCTGAAGATGGTGGCTATGCTACTGGTGCAGACTTCTCCCTAAACGGCGGTATCCACACTGGTTAATATTGCACTGCAACAATTAATTCAGTATTTGTAGTACGTGCAGTACGCAACACAGCATATTTACCTTTTGGTCAACTTAAGGCTAAACTACGCTGATGTTGCGATGCAGTAAATAGTAAGGAAAATACATGGTTACCCGCGCTAAACGAGCTGGCGAAGATCGGCTCATTAAGAAGTATCCGAATCGTCGTCTCTACGACACCCAGACAAGTACATACGTCACGCTATCTGACATCAAAAACTTGGTTATGGCTAATGAAGTATTTAAAGTAGTTGATGCCAAAACTGAAGAAGATTTAACGCGCAATATATTGCTGCAAATTATTCTTGAGGAAGAGGCTGGTGGCGCACCAGTATTTTCATCACAAATGCTTTCGCAAATCATTCGCTTTTATGGAAACTCCATGCAGGGTTTGATGGGTAACTATCTTGAGAAGACCATGCAATCATTTGTGGACATTCACAATAAGCTTGGCGATCAAACGAAGGGCCTCGGTGCTGGCAGTACACCAGAGGCATGGTCACAAATGATGAATCTCCAAAACCCGCTGATGCAAGGCTTGATGGGTAACTACATGGAGCAAAGTAAAGATCTCTTTATCAAAATGCAAGAACAGGTGCAGGGTTCTCAAAATATTTTTGGAAACTTTCCATTTACCCCTCAGCCCAATAAAACTGAAAAAGAATAGTTGTGGCTGGGAAAATTGGATTTGTATCCTTAGGGTGCCCTAAGGCACTTGTAGACTCTGAACTTATCCTGACGCAATTGAGCGCTGAGGGATATGAGACCGCCAAGGATTACTCTGGCGCCGATCTTGTAGTTGTGAATACCTGTGGCTTCATTGACTCAGCCGTAGAGGAGAGTCTTTCGGCTATTGGCGAGGCTCTCGCTGAAAATGGCAAAGTCATTGTGACTGGTTGTCTGGGTGCGAGAAAAAATGCTGACGGTAGCGACCTCATTTCAAGCATTCACCCCAAAGTCCTCGCCGTTACAGGCCCTCATGCTACCGACGAGGTAATGCAAGCCATTCATTTGCATCTACCTAAACCGCATGATCCATTCACTGATTTAGTTCCCCCGGCTGGCGTCAAACTGACGCCAAAGCATTACGCCTACCTCAAAATTAGTGAAGGCTGTAACCATCGTTGTACTTTCTGCATTATTCCCAATATGCGTGGTGATTTAGTTTCACGGCCGATTGGTGAAGTGTTACTTGAAGCTAAAAGATTGTTTGAGTCTGGCGTAAAAGAGTTACTAGTTGTCTCACAAGACACTAGTGCTTATGGTGTTGATATTCAATATCGCACTGGCTTTTGGGATGGCAAACCAGTCAAAACGAAAATGTTTGATTTGGTAAATGCTTTAAATCAAATTGCTCGCGAGCATCAGGCTTGGGTGCGATTGCATTATGTTTACCCATACCCACATGTGGACAATGTCTTGCCATTGATGGCCGAGTTTTCAGAATATGGTTATGGCGTTCTACCTTACTTGGATATTCCATTGCAGCATTCTCACCCAGATGTCCTCAAGCGTATGAAGCGTCCTGCGAGTGGTGAGAAGAACTTGGAGCGTATCTTGGCGTGGCGCGAAGCTTGTCCTGATTTGGTTATTCGCAGTACCTTTATTGCAGGCTTCCCTGGAGAGACCGAAGAGGAGTTTGAACACCTTCTTAATTTCTTGGATGAGGCGCAAATTGATCGCGCTGGTTGTTTTGCCTACTCACCCGTTGAGGGGGCTACAGCGAACCAATTGGATAACCCAATTCCTTCTGAGATTAGAGAAGAGCGGCGCGCTAGATTTATGGCTAAAGCCGAAGATATTTCCATAAAACGGCTTGCAAAAAAAATAGGCAAGCGTGTTCAGGTCATCATTGATCGAGTAGATGAATCTGGCGGAATTGGCAGAACGATTGGCGATGCCCCAGAAATTGATGGTCTAGTTAGGGTTTTGCCTCCTAGCAAGCCCTCTAAGCGCTATCGTGCCGGTGAAATCATCAAGGCTACTGTGATTAGCTCCCAAGGGCATGACCTAATAGCCGAAACTTGACGAATGCAATAAAACTGATAGTTGGATTACTTATTTAGTACAAAGTCAGCCTAATAATTGGGCTTAGCAAAGGGGATTGATATGAGTCGTGATGTCGTTGTCTTAAGTGCAGTTCGTTCCGCAATTGGCACCTTTAATGGCGCTCTCAGTAGTTTTGAGCCTTCCGAGCTCGGCGGTATCGTGATGAAAGAGGCGGTAGCACGTTCAGGCGTAGATCCTGCTTTGATTAATTACATTACTGTGGGCAACACCATTCCTACAGATAGCCGCTATGGTTATGTAGCACGGGTTGCATCTATCCAGGCTGGCCTGCCAATGGAATCAGTGGCAATGGCATTAAATCGTTTGTGTAGCTCTGGCTTGCAAGCAATCGTTACAACTGCACAGCAAATTATGTTGGGAGATTGTGACTATGGTATTGGCGGTGGCGTTGAAGTTATGTCCCGCGGCATGTATGGCTCTCCAGCGATGCGCAGTGGTGCACGCATGGGCGATACCAAAATGATCGACTTGATGGTTGGTATTTTGACTGACCCATTTGGTGTTGGTCATATGGGCGTTACAGCAGAAAATCTCGTTGAAAAATGGAAGTTAACACGTGATGAGCAAGATGCTCTAGCCATGGAATCTCATCGTCGTGCTGCTAATGCAATTAAAGAAGGTCGCTTTAAATCTCAGATCGTGCCAATCACTATTAAAACTCGTAAGGGTGATGTAGTGTTTGATACCGATGAGCATGTGAAGCCTGAAACTACGATGGAAACGCTTGCCAAGATGAAGGCAGTGTTCAAAAAAGAGGGTGGTTCTGTAACGGCTGGTAATGCATCGGGTATTAATGATGGTGCCGCATTCTTTGTATTGGCTGATGCTGAAACTGCAAAGAAAGCTGGTCATAAGCCTATCGCTCGTTTGGTATCTTATGCAGTAGCTGGAGTTCCAAACCACATCATGGGTGAAGGCCCAATTCCCGCAACCAAATTAGCTCTTGAGCGCGCCGGTCTGAAATTAGATCAAATGGACGTCATTGAGTCTAACGAGGCTTTTGCTGCTCAAGCGTTGGCGGTTACTAAAGGTTTGGGCTTAGATCCGGCCAAGACTAACGTCAACGGTGGTGCAATCGCTTTGGGCCACCCAATTGGCTGTTCTGGCGCAGCGATTGCTACTAAGGCAATCCATGAGTTACACCGCGTTCAAGGTAAATATGCTTTGGTAACAATGTGTATTGGTGGTGGTCAAGGTATCGCTACTATTTTTGAGCGTCTATAAACATAGAAACATAACTATTACCCCGATCTCTTGGGTACAAGCCTAAGAGATCAGTAGTAAAGCAGCATCTAAGCCGACGCGGTCAAAAGCCGCATCGGCTTTTTCTTTGACGACCGGCTTTGCTTGGTATGCAACACTGATGCCAGAGCCATTCATCATTATCAGATCATTGGCACCATCACCCATGGTGATGGCATTCGCTTTTGTGCAGCCAAGGCGAGCACAAGCTTCGTCTAGATGGGCGGCCTTCGCTGCGCCATCGACAATGTCGCCAAGAACCTTGCCGGTAAGATTGCCATCGATGATTTCTAGCGTATTCGCCTGAGTTTGCTTGAAGCCAAGCTCTTGACGTAATTTTTCAGTAAAGAAAGTAAAGCCGCCTGAGACAAGCAGGGTGTACAAACCACGTTCATGAGCCCCGGCTAAAAGTTCTGCTGCTCCTAGGTTGGGTCGTAAGCGCTCTCGATAAACAGATTCGAGTGCATCAGCATGTACGCCTTCTAAAAGAGCAACTCGCCTTCTTAAACTTTCTTTAAAGTCTTTGATTTCACCACGCATAGTAGCTTCGGTAATTTCAGCTACAGCGGACTTCTTGCCTGTGAAATCAGCAATCTCATCAATGCATTCAATATTAATCAACGTTGAATCCATATCCATTGCTAGTACACGAATGTCTTGTGGCAATAGATTTGGCTTTAGAAAGCACAGATCGGCATTAAAGCTTGCTGCAATAGTTCGCAGTTGCTCACGTTGAGTTGTATCCAGATGTGCACTTGCTTCAAAACGCTCGGAGTAATAGCTCCCGTTGCTGGTTTGGCCGCCGGTAGAGTGCAGTGAAATGCCAAACTTTAAGGCCTGATCTTTTAATGAAAATACGAGCTTATCGGCAATAGGCTCTCTAGACAGGGCAACAAGAACTTGGTAATTGGGCATGTCTTAATAATATCGGATTGTTAGGTTACTTTTGCAGAGCTCAATACTGCAGAATCGTTGAGGCGTCGCAAGATATTGCGTATAGCGTCAAGGCGTTGCTCTAGCTTCTCGAATTCACGATCTTTTTGAGGAAGCACCTTAAGCTTATCTTGGCCATTAAGTTGAATATGCTTAGAGGACTGGATAAGCTGAATAATCTTCATCGGGTCAATCGGTGGATTTGGGATGAATTGAATCTGAATAGATGCAGGTGTGGCATCAATCTTTTTAATTCCAAAGCCGGTCATCTCTAAACGTAGACGATGGGTCTCATAAAACGATTTAGCTTGATCGGGAAGGTCGCCGAAACGATCAACCAATTCTTCACGCAACCCCATGAGCTCAGAAAAATCATTTGTACCAGCAAACCGCTTGTATAAGGATAGACGCTCGTGAACGTCAGGGCAGTAGTCCTCTGGAAATAGGGCGGGAACGCCAAGATTGACATCGGTGGTTGCTTGCAATGGTGAAAGTAAATCAGGCTCCTTCCCACTGCGCAGGGACTTAACAGCACGATTGAGCATCTCGGTATATAACTGGAAGCCAATCTCATGAATTTCACCGGATTGTTTGTCGCCTAGAACCTCACCAGCACCCCGAATTTCTAGATCATGCATAGCTAAATAGAAGCCAGAGCCCAGCTCTTCCATGGCTTGAATGGCATTAAGACGCAACTGCGCTTGCTTGCTGAGTGCCTCAGGATCTGGCACTAGTAAATAAGCATAAGCTTGGTGATGTGAGCGACCTACACGGCCACGCAGTTGGTGTAATTGAGCTAAACCAAACTTATCGGCGCGGTGCATGATGATGGTGTTAGCTGTGGGTACGTCAATGCCAGTCTCAATAATCGTGGTACACAGCAAAATATTGGTACGCTGGGTAACAAATTCACGCATGACAGATTCCAGCTCGCGTTCATGCATCTGTCCGTGCGCAACACTAATACGTGCCTCCGGAATCAGCTCTTGTAAAGCATGCTTACGATTCTGAATCGTTTCAACTTCGTTATGCAGGAAGTAGACCTGGCCGCCACGTTTAATTTCACGAAGCACGGCCTCACGAATAACGCCATCTCCCTCTCGACGAACAAAGGTCTTAATTGCCAAACGTTTCTGAGGGGCAGTGGCAATAATAGAGAACTCACGTAATCCTTCCATAGCCATGCCCAAGGTTCTTGGGATGGGCGTAGCAGTTAGCGTCAGAATATCGACTTCAGCACGCAATGCCTTAAGAGCATCTTTTTGCCGTACTCCAAAGCGATGTTCCTCGTCCACAATCACTAGGCCAAGATTGGCAAATTGCGTCTCCTTTGAAAGTAACTTATGTGTGCCAATAATGATGTCTGCATCACCTTTGGCAATGGCCTCTAGGGCTGTATTAATTTCCTTGGTTGTTTTAAAGCGTGACAACTCCACAATGCGGACCGGCCAATCGGCAAAGCGATCTTTCCAGGTAGCCACATGTTGCTCAGCTAGTAGGGTGGTTGGCGCCAAAATGGCGACTTGTTTGCCGCCCATGACTGCAACAAAGCTTGCTCGGAGCGCTACTTCGGTCTTCCCAAAGCCAACATCTCCGCAGACTAAGCGGTCCATTGGCGTGCCGCTCGTCATATCACCAATAACGGCTGCAATAGCATTGGCTTGGTCTGGAGTTTCTTCAAAGCCAAAGCTTTCTGCAAAAGCAGCATAGTCATGGGCTGAGAATTCAAAAGCATGACCCTTGCGTATCGCTCTAGCCGCATATAGACCTAATAGCTCTGCTGCGGTATCTCGAATTTGTTGGGCGGCCTTGCGTTTGGCCTTATCCCATTGGCCCGAACCTAATTGATGCAGTGGTGCTGAATCAGGGTCAGAACCTGCATAACGTGTGACCATCTGTAATTGCTGAACAGGAACATACAAAGTTGCCTGTCCTGAATATTGCAAATGCAAGAACTCTTCAAAAATTGGCGCCTCTTTCGGCGGAGCTAAATTCAGAAGTACTAAACCCTGATAGCGACCAATGCCATGTTCAGCATGAACTACGGGATCGCCGATCTTTAGTTCAGACAGATCCTTAAAGAGCATGTCAGGATCAGCATTCTCATTGCTTTTACCTTTACGCCTCTGTCGTGCTGTTGTAGTAAATAACTCTGCCTCGGTAATAACCAGGAGATTTTCAGCTGGCCATGAAAATCCATTAAAGAGCGGTGCAGTGACCAATCCAAATAATGATTCGCTTTTAATAAACTCGGCAATACTTTCAAAGCTCTCTGGCTTTAGCGGATAGAGCGGTTTGCCGTCGAATCCGGCAATCGAATTACTCTCATCAAAGAGTTGTCGAATTGATTCTTTACGTCCTGCACTGTCGCTACAAACTAATACCCGAATCTTTTCAGATGACACTACTTTGCGTAGAAGGTTGATCGGATCAGTATCGCGACGATGCACGGCAATATCCGGTACCGCTAGGAATTGACTTTTCTCAGCGCCGTCCTTCTCAAGCGTTAGTCGTGCATACGATTTAGAGGTAGTGAAAAATTCATCGACATCCAGGAATAATTCTTTTGGAGGAAGAATGGGGCGATCAAGATCATGTTTGAGGAACTCATAACGAGATAGCGTGTCCTTCCAAAATCCTTTGATGGTTTCTTCAACATCACCAATGCTGACAAGCCATACAGGATCACCTGAGCGTGGAAAGTAATCAAAAAGGTTGGATTTCTCTTCAAAGAAGAGGGGTAGGTAGGATTCAATACCTGCACTAGGTATGCCTAGGTTGGCATCTTTGTAAATAGAGCAGCGACTCGGATCACCCTCAAATACTTCTCTCCAGCGGCCTCTAAAAGCGGTTCGTGAAGCATCATCAAATGGAAATTCATGGCCAGGAAGTAGACGGACTTCCTTGACGGGGTAAAGGCTTCGTTGCGTATCCGGATCAAATGCCCGAATCTGTTCAATTTCATCACCAAAGAGATCCAATCGGTAGGGCAGATTCGATCCCATTGGAAATAAATCAAACAAGCCACCTCGAATACTATATTCACCGGGACGCATTACAGCACTCACTGGATCATAGCCAGCTTGTTGCAGTTGCAGCCTTAGTGCAGCTTCATTCAGTTTGTCACCTTGCCGAAAGAAAAAAGTATGGCCAGATAAAAAGTTCGGCGGCCCCAATCTTTGCAAAGCAGTTGTCACTGGAACTAAAACAATATCGCAACTACCATTCAGTAATTCATACAGAGTGGCAAGCCGTTCAGAAACCAAATCTTGATGTGGTGAAAAATGGTCATAAGGAAGAATTTCCCAATCAGGCAAAAGCCGGGTTTTTAGCTGCGGAGCAAAAGCAGGGATTTCTTCCAGAAGCCTTTGGGCTTCCTGGGCTTGAGCGCAAAAAATGACCATCACTGAAAACTGATCACGGTAGCGCAGGGCGGTTTGAACGATTAAAGCGGCATCTGCCGAGCCCACCAGCCCTGAAAAGGTAAAGCGCTGCCCAGCCCGCGGAGCAGGTATAGGGGGTGCTAGATTTAATGCATCAGACATCTGCGCTCATTATAGAATCAGGTATGCACCCTGGAAATCATTCCATTAAGAAATGCCATGCCCTTTTGCCAACAGCAGGTACTGGCTCGCGCCTAGGTGGTGAGTTACCTAAGCAGTTTCAGCAGCTAGCCGGCAAGCCCATGGTCTCTTATGCTCTAGAAGCCTTTAAGGGATCTCCGCTGATCCAGTCTATTTGGATTGGTGTCAGCCCTGGCTTTATCGAGAACCCCATCTTAGGAACTATCGCTAACACTGGGGCCGATATACATGTTGTAGCAACCGGTGGACCAACTCGACAAGAAACAGTCCGAAATACTCTAGCTGCAATGCTAAAGGCAGGCATTCCTGAGGATGACTGGATACTGGTTCATGATGCAGCTAGACCAGGTATAACCCCGGCATTAATTGAGAAACTCATTCACTCAGTACAGACATCTAATAGTGGTGGCATCCTAGCTGTTCCCTTGGCTGATACCTTAAAACAGGCTGATCTAGATTCGGTGATTGCTGGAAACATCCCGCACTCAGAGAGAACTATTCCACGCGAGCATCTCTGGCAAGCACAAACGCCACAGATGTTCGGTTTGAAACAATTGCATGATGCTCTTCAGGATGCTATCCGCCTTGAGGCTGACATTACTGATGAGGCTAGCGCAATCGAGTTAACTGGAGCTAAACCTTTATTGATTGAAGGTGCCGCTCGTAACTTTAAGGTCACACATCTAGCCGATTGGGAGTTAATGCAATTGCTGTTAAGTTCCCGCGCCAAACAATGAGAAATCCAATATGACTCAAAGCAATCCTCATATTCCGCAATTTCGCATTGGCCAGGGTTACGACGTACATGCATTGGTAGCGGACCGAAAATTGATTCTGGGTGGTGTTCATGTGCCCTTTGAAAAGGGTTTATTGGGTCACTCGGATGCAGATGCCCTATTGCACGCCTTAACAGATGCATTATTGGGCGCTGCAGGTTTAAATGATATTGGGCAGTTATTTCCGGATACAGATCCTCAATTTAAGGATATGGACAGTCGAATCTTGCTCAGAGCGGCCTTGCAAAAGATCCAGGCAGCGGGATTTCAGATTGGTAACGTTGATGCCACCATTATTTGCCAAAAGCCGAAATTGGCGGATTTTTTGCCAGAAATGGTCCGCAATATTGCTTCAGATTTGGCTGTGACCCCTAGTCACGTCAATCTTAAGGCTAAGACAAATGAATCCCTGGGCCATTTAGGCAGAGGCGAGGGCATTGCCGTCCATGCCGTTGCTTTGCTCTACAAGGCCTAAAAGATCCTCTAAAACCCTAGGCATTGTAGAATTACGGTCTTTAGAGTGAAGTCTAGGCTTGGCAGTTTGCGGATATCGCGAGGATGGCGAAATTGGTAGACGCACCAGGTTTAGGTCCTGACGCCAGAAATGGTGTGGGGGTTCGAGTCCCCCTCCTCGCACCACAAGATTGCTACTTGGCTTGGACTTCACATTTCCAGATTTAAATTAAGAGACGAGAATGGCTGTGCAGATAGAAAATTTAGGTTCACTAGACCGCAAAATGACTTTGGAATTCGCTCGTGCCGATTTGGCAAAAGCGCGTGAAGCCCGTTTGGCTAAAGTTGGTAAGACCATGAAAATGGCTGGCTTCCGCCCAGGCAAGGTACCAAAGAACCTCGTTGAAAAACAACATGGCATGCAAGTGGATTTCGAACTCCAATTTGATAAAGCTGCTGAACTCTTTTATGACCAAGCTCAAAAAGAAGGTGTTGCTTTAGCTGGTCAACCACGCCTTGAGCCAAAGAGCGAAATTGATGCTGACAAGATTGTGTTTGATGCTTTCTTTGAAGTGTTGCCAGAAGTAAAAATTGGCGACTTTAGCAAGGCAGAAGTTACCAAACACACAACCGATATTGGCGAGGTAGAAATTGACCGCGCCTTAGATGTGCTGCGTAAACAACAGGTTCATTACCACCCACGCGGTGAAGCTGGTGCTCATGGTGATGGCGGCGCTAATCTTGCAGCTCAAAGCGGTGACCAAGTAGTGATTGATTTTGTTGGCAAGATTGACGGTGTTGAATTTTCCGGTGGTAAAGCGGAAAACTTTGAATACGTACTGGGCGAAGGGCGCATGCTGCCTGAGTTCGAAGCTGCAACATTGGGGCTTAAAGCGGGCGAGAGCAAATCTTTCCCATTGAATTTTCCTGCTGATTACCACGGTAAAGACGTTGCAGGCAAAACTGCCGAGTTCACTATTACTGTGAAGTCGGTAAATTGGCCACATCTACCAGCTGTTGATGATTCATTTGCATTGTCTTTAGGCGTTACCGAGGGCGGTGTTGCGAAAATGCGCGCTGAAGTAAAAGAGAATTTAGATCGCGAAGTAAAACGTCGTATTACCTCTTTGCTCAAGAATGAAGTGATGGACAAGCTCAATAGCTTGTGCGAACTCGACGTTCCTAAGTCTTTAGTTGCCTCCGAGCAAGAGCGCTTAGTTGAAGGCGCCCGTCAAGACTTAATGCAACGCGGTGTTCCGAATGCTAAAGATGCTCCTATCCCTGCTGAAATTTTTGCAGAGCAAGCTACCAAGCGTGTTCGTCTTGGCTTGATCCTCAGCGAGTTGGTTAAAATCCAAAACTTGGCTGCTACCGCAGACCAAATCAAAGCTGAAATTGACGAGCAGGCTGCTACATACGAAGATCCAAAAGAAGTGGTGCGTTGGTTCTACAGCAATCCAAGTCGCTTGAAGGATATCGAAAACCTCGTGCTTGAAGATAACGTGATTAAGTATTTCACATCCCAAGCCAAGGTAATTGATAAAGCGGTTACCTTCGAAGAACTCAGCAAGCTAAACTAAGTTAACTACTAAGTCATCCATTTACCCATAAGAGGTTTCCAAATGATCTACAACCATTCTCAGTCTGAAAATTTAGAACCAAGAGGCTTGGGCTTGGTTCCAATGGTGATTGAAACCTCTGGTAGAGGTGAGCGTGCTTACGATATCTACTCTAGATTACTGCGTGAGCGCGTAGTCTTTTTGGTTGGCGAAGTAAACGACCAAACTGCTAATTTGGTAATCGCGCAATTACTGTTCCTTGAGAGTGAAAATCCAGATAAAGAAATTTCTCTGTATATCAACTCTCCAGGCGGTTCAGTTTCTGCAGGATTGGCTATCTACGACACAATGCAATTCATCAAGCCGCATGTCAGCACATTGTGTATGGGCATGGCAGCAAGTATGGGCGCATTCTTATTGTGTGCTGGTGAAAAAGGTAAGCGCTATGCTTTGCCAAATTCACGCGTCATGATTCATCAGCCCTTAGGTGGTGCACGTGGCCAAGCCTCTGACATTGAGATTCAAGCTCGTGAGATTTTGTATTTGCGTGAGCGCTTGAACAAGATTTTGGCCGACCGTACTGGTCAATCAATCGATACGATTGCCAAGGATACTGATCGCGACAACTTTATGTCTGCAGAGCAAGCTCGTGATTATGGCTTGATCGACAAAGTTATCGAGAAGCGTCCTTAACCCTTCATAGATATATACAGAGCCTATTTTGAGCGATACCAACACTACGAATTCAGCAGACAAAGTTCTGTATTGCTCCTTTTGCGGCAAGAGCCAGCATGAAGTTAAAAAACTCATTGCTGGCCCATCTGTTTTTATTTGCGATGAGTGCATTGATCTTTGCACAGACATTATTCAAGAAGAAATTGCCAAGCTACCTAAGGAAGAGGGCGATGACTCTCTACCAACACCACATCAGATTCGTGAAAACTTAGACCAATATGTTATTGGTCAAGATCATGCCAAGAAAACATTGGCAGTTGCCGTATACAACCACTACAAGCGCCTACAGTATTTGCCTAAGCCTAAAAAAGAGAAACTGGATAAGGATGGCAAGCCGGTAGAGGGAGCGGAGAAGAAAGAGTCTAAGCTCCCTGCTAAGGCGATGGTTGATGGCGTAGAACTGGCCAAGAGCAATATTTTGTTGATTGGGCCAACTGGTTCAGGTAAAACATTGCTAGCGCAGACATTGGCTCGCATGCTCGATGTGCCATTCGTAATGGCTGATGCAACAACCCTAACTGAAGCAGGATATGTTGGTGAAGACGTTGAAAACATCATCCAAAAATTATTACAAGCTTGCGACTATAACGTAGAAAAAGCACAACGCGGTATTGTCTATATTGATGAGATTGATAAGATTTCACGAAAGTCAGATAACCCATCTATTACCCGCGATGTATCTGGTGAAGGTGTTCAGCAGGCTCTGTTAAAGCTGGTTGAAGGCACGATGGCTTCTGTGCCACCGCAAGGTGGACGCAAGCATCCTAATCAAGATTTCTTGCAAGTAGATACAACGAATATTTTGTTTATTTGTGGTGGTGCGTTTGATGGGCTTGAAAAAGTCATTCAGCAGCGTACTGCTAAAACTGGTATTGGATTCAATGCAACTGTTCCTGGTAAGGATGACCGCGGTGTAAGTGATCTCTTGATTGAAGTTGAGCCAGAAGATCTCATTAAGTTTGGCTTGATTCCGGAGTTGATTGGACGCTTGCCCGTTGTTGCGACTTTGGCTCAATTGGATGAAGAGGCTTTAATTCAGATTCTGACCGAACCTAAAAATGCCTTAGTTAAACAATATCAGGCACTTTTGACTATGGAGGGCTCTGAGCTCGAAGTACGTCGCGAGGCTCTATCAGCTATTGCCAAGAAGGCAATCGCCCGCAAAACTGGTGCTCGTGGTCTGAGATCTATTCTTGAAGGCTCATTGATGGATGTCATGTATGACCTGCCATCCCTGAAGAATGTCCAAAAAGTGGTTATCGACGAAACCAGTATCGCTGAGGGCGGAAAACCACTTTTAGTCTATAAACAGGATGCTGAACAAGCAGATTTAAGCAAAAAAGCTTAAATTCCTAGGGTTTTTGCTATTTTTGGGGCTTTTTTGCCCCCTTTTTGTCTTTTTACCCCTTGTTTTTCTCTAAAGCCTACCCATATAGGTAGTATGCTACTCATGAATAATGTCTCTATTTAGTGGTTGTTCATTCAATTGCTACTAAACAAGACTTTTGAGGTTTGATTACTTTGGAGGATTTGCCCCATGCCTGGCCACTTATTGTTACCCTCTGAACCAATTCAACTACCTTTGCTCCCATTGCGGGACGTAGTTGTGTTTCCTCATATGGTGATCCCGTTGTTTGTGGGTCGCCCAAAATCGATTAAAGCCCTCGAGGCTGCCATGGAAACTGGCAAAAATGTTCTTTTGGTAGCTCAAAAAACAGCTGCTAAAGACGAGCCCGTTATTGAGGATCTCTATGAGGTGGGCTGTATCGCCAATATTTTGCAGATGCTCAAATTGCCTGATGGCACTGTGAAAGTACTCGTTGAAGGTGTGCAGCGCGCAGAAGTCAGTCAAATTGAAGATGGTCTGGGTTACTTCAATTGCGAAGCAACGCCAACTGCTATCAATGCAATTGATGCGCATGAAACCGAAGCCTTGCGCCGCGCAATCATGGCGCAGTTCGATCAATACGTAAAACTCAATAAAAAAGTACCTCAAGAGATACTGTCTTCTCTGGGTGGCATAGATGATCCAAGTCGTTTGGCTGACACCATCTGTGCGCATCTTCCCGTGAAGCTAGAGCAAAAACAGCGCTTACTTGAAATGATGGATGTTGTACAGCGTCTGGAAAGCTTGTTGGCTGATCTGGAGAGTGAGATTGATATTCTGCAGGTTGAGAAGCGTATTCGTGGACGTGTTAAGCGTCAGATGGAAAAGAGTCAGCGCGAGTACTACCTCAATGAACAGGTAAAAGCGATTCAGAAAGAGTTAGGCGAAGGCGAGGAGGGCGCTGATCTTGAAGAACTCGAGAAGCGCATCAAGGCTGCGCGCATGCCTAAAGAAGCATTGAAAAAGGCGGAATCAGAGCTTAAGAAGCTCAAGTTGATGTCGCCTATGTCTGCAGAAGCAACGGTCATTCGTAACTTTATCGATACCCTGGTAAATCTGCCTTGGAAGAAAAAAACCAAGATCAATAACGACCTTACTAATGCTGAGAAAGTATTGGACGAAGATCACTATGGTTTAGATAAGGTCAAAGAGCGTATTTTGGAGTACCTCGCAGTTCAACAGCGCGTTGATCGTGTCAAGGCTCCGATTCTTTGTTTAGTCGGTCCTCCTGGGGTTGGTAAAACTTCTTTAGGTCAATCTATCGCGCGTGCGACCAATCGAAAATTTGTCCGCATGGCCTTAGGTGGTGTGCGTGATGAATCTGAGATTCGTGGTCACCGTCGTACCTACATTGGATCGATGCCTGGCAAGATTCTGAGTAGCCTCACCAAGGTAGGTGTTCGTAATCCTTTATTCCTTCTTGATGAAGTAGACAAGATGGGTATGGATTTCCGCGGAGATCCAGCCAGTGCTTTGTTAGAGGTTTTAGATCCTGAGCAAAACCACACCTTCCAAGATCACTATGTAGAAGTTGATTTTGATCTATCAGATGTGATGTTCGTGGCTACCTCGAACTCCTTGAATATTCCTGGACCATTGTTAGATCGTCTTGAGATTATTCGCCTAGCTGGCTATACCGAGGATGAGAAAACTAGCATTGCTGTAAATTATTTGATTCCTAAACAAATCAAAAATAATGGCTTAAAGAAGGACGAGCTCAAGATTGAAGATAGCGCAGTTCGTAACATGATTCGTTATTACACGCGTGAGGCTGGCGTACGTTCTTTAGAGCGTGAAATTAGCAAGATTTGTCGTAAGGTTGTAAAACTATTGCTCTTGAAAAAAGAAGCGGCTCCAGTCGTTGTGAATGCTGACAACTTGGAGAAGTTCTTATCGGTACGCATGTATGACTTTGGTTTGGCTGGTAAAGAAAATCAAGTTGGTCAGGTGACCGGTTTGGCTTGGACTGAAGTGGGTGGCGATTTGCTCACCATCGAAGCTGCTGTGATGCCAGGTAAGGGCGTTATTACCCGAACTGGTTCCATTGGCGACGTGATGAAAGAATCCGTTGAGGCAGCTAGAACAGTAGTTCGCTCCAGATCTAAACGACTTGGTATCACGGATGAAGCCTTTGAGAAGAAGGATATTCATATTCACTTCCCTGATGGCGCAACACCAAAGGATGGCCCATCTGCCGGTATTGCGATTACGACAGCCTTGGTATCTGTATTTACTGGGATTCCGATTCGTTCAGATGTTGCGATGACAGGTGAAATTACGCTTCGTGGTGAAGTATTGCCTATTGGCGGATTAAAAGAGAAACTTTTGGCTGCTCATCGCGGTGGCATTAAATTAGCCTTAATTCCCGAAGAGAACGTCAAGGACCTGATTGATATTCCCGACAACGTCAAAAATGCAATCGAAATTATTCCGGTTCGCTGGATCGATAAAGTGTTGGAGCTGGCTTTAGAGCGTATGCCTGAAGCACTGCCAGATCCTACGCCCGAAGAGTTGGCTAAAAAGGCTTCAGAAGCTAGTAAAGCAAATGAAAAGGGTGCGGCCTCAGACGTTCTTAAGCACTGAAAATAGGGCGATTTTTCGTTAAATTCTCCTCGTGGTTAGAGGTCGGTTTAGCGAAAAATCCACCCAAAACCCACGCTTAGGTTACAATCTCAGCTGTAATAATTTGGGGCGCTTAGCTCAGTTGGTAGAGCGTCTGCCTTACACGCAGAATGTCGGGAGTTCGAGCCTCTCAGCGCCCACCAAACTATTACCTCTTTTCTTTTTCTTAGCCTACTCAGGCATTTCAATACCCATCAGCCCAGCGCCTAGTACACTCGTGGTATTCATCTTTTTTACTAGCGAACTTTTACATGTTTGATACCGTCCGTAAGCACCAGCGAATTCTTCAGTTTGTTTTAATGCTTTTGATTGTTCCATCCTTTGCGTTCTTTGGAATTTCTAGCTATTCCAGCTTCCTGGACAAAGAGACTGACATTATCAAAGTTAACGGCAAACCTATTACTGCTCAAGAAGTGGATTCAGCTGCGAAACGTCAAGCTGAGCGCGTTGGTGGAAATGCGCAGATTGCTCAAAGCCTCCAATTTAGACAAGCAATTTTGAATGAGTTACTGCAACAACGCATCCTTGGGTTTGCAGTCAGCAATTTGCGTTTACAAGTCGGGAAAGAAGCCCTCGTGAAGAGCTTGCAAAATATTCCGCAGATTCGCGCACTATACAAACAAGATGGTAGTTTCGATGATGCGCGCTTTAAACAGCTCTTGGCTAGCAATGGCTTAAATGAAGAGCAGTTTTATGCGAGCCAGGCTTTTGACTTAAAAATTAGCCAATTGGTGAACTCTGTAGCCCGTACGGAAATCGCCAGTCCAAAATTATCTGAAATTGTTTCAACCCTGTATGAGACTGAGCGTCAAGTTCAGGCGCTATCCTTTGATGCAAAAGATTATTTAAGCAAGGTAAATCCCTCCCAAGAAGACCTTCAGGCCTTCTACATCGCCAACACGAAGTTATTTGAGAGTCCGGAGTATGTGGATGTCGAGTACATCGTTCTCAAGGCTGATCCAAAAGAAGATGCGAAAGTATTTAGCGAGAAAGCGGATCAATTTGCCAATATGACTTATGACCAGTCAGATAGCCTTAAGCCAGCTGCAGATAAATTAAAGCTGAGCGTTCAAACACAGAAGGGCGTAACGCGTTCCGGCGCATCTGGCGTTGCAAAAGATCATCCGCTGGCCAATCCTAAAGTAGTTCAATCCCTGTTTGGTGATGATGCCGTTAAGAACAAACGCAATATTGAAGCCGTACAAATCTCTCCAGGCGTTTTTGTTTCGGCAAGAGTACTTGTTTTCCATCCTGCTCAAACTTTGCCTTACAAAGATGTTGCCGCTGAAGTGAAGCGTCAAGTAAGTCAACGCATGGCTGAAAAACTTGCCGTAAGCGCTGCCGCAGATCGCTATGCGGCATTAGAAAAAGACCCAAAGAATAACGCTGGCTTTGCTAGCCCGGTTTGGGTTTCTCGGAATATGCCTGCAAATTTAGTAGGTAGCGCATTGGATGATGTGATGTCCGTCAATCCCGATAAATTCCCTGCGCTGGTTTCTGTTCAAAATCCAGGGGTTGGCACCATTCTGTATCGTGTTGATCAGCTAAGGCAACCCGCAGGTGTTGATGCCAAGGTCCACAAGGCACAAGCGCAACAAATCCAAGCGTTGGCAGCTCAGTCTGAATTTGCTGGCTTTATGGCTTATTGGCGTGGTGTTGCTGGCGTTAAGGTAATTAATCCTCTTAAGCCGCCATCATCTGGTTCGGGTAGCTAAGCTTTATCGCTAAATTACTTATTTACTCTTAAGCAGTGCTTGATATGGGGCCATAGCGCCCCATACGTTTTTAAAGAGTATTGCTTGCGCCTTTTCGTTTGGATGCATGCGATCTGCCTGAAATAAATTGATGTCAGAGGAAACGTTCTTCAAAAAAAACGGCACAAGTTCAACTTGTTCCTGGCGAGCAAGTTTAGGATACAGATCCTGAAATTGCTTGGTGTACTCTTGTCCATAATTGGGCGGAATTTGCATTCCAAACAATAGAACTTTTGCTCCTGAGCTTTTACTTAATTGAATCATCTTGCGTAAATTTCTATCTGACTCTTGGATTGATAGTCCGCGTAATGCATCATTTGCCCCAAGCTCTAAAAGGACAATTCCCGGTTTCTTTTGTTCCAATAGTTTTGGTAATCTAGATATGCCACCGGAACTGGTTTCCCCACTAATGCTGGCGTTAAAAATAGTCCAAGGACTAGCTTCTTTATGAAGTTGGTCCTCCAGGAGCTTTACCCACCCAGTGCCGCGTGTCAATCCATATTCTGCCGAGAGACTATCTCCCATAACCAAAATAACGGGATTGGTCTGAGCCTTTGTGCCAAAGGGAATAAACAGGCAAAATAGGGAGCTTGCCATCAATATGGCTTGCAATTTTTTACTCAAGAAGTTCAACCAAATATATTGATTCATTTATGAGTATTCCAGTCAAGGTCCTTAGCGCAATACATCTAGGTAAAGAAGTTTTATCTAGCGATGGATCATTAACTATTTTGCACGACATTAGCTTTGATGTCTTTGATGGCGAAAGTGTTGCCATTACTGGCGCGTCGGGTTCTGGGAAAAGTACTTTACTTGGTCTTCTAGCTGGCTTAGATACTCCCTCTAGTGGGCATGTTGAATTGGTCGCCCAAAATCTCAATCAGCTTGACGAAGATGGGCGGGCGAAATTACGAGGGCAAAAGGTAGGCTTTGTATTTCAATCCTTTCAATTGCTACCTCATTTGACAGCCCTTGAAAACGTCATGCTGCCGGCCGATCTAAATGGGATGGGGATGGCTAAGGAAAATGCATTAGCCTGCCTAGAACAGGTGGGTTTAAGCGAACGAGCCAACCATTTCCCAAGGACCTTGTCAGGCGGAGAGCAGCAACGGGTAGCGCTAGCTAGGGCCTTCATCATGAAGCCAGAGATTTTATTTGCCGACGAGCCCACGGGAAGTTTGGATGAGGTTAGCGGAAATCGGGTTATTGAGCTGCTTTTTGAGCTAAATCGAGCCAATCATTCCACCCTGATTTTGGTCACCCATGACCAAGCCCTAGCTGATCGGTGCCAGCGGCAATTGCACCTTCAAGGTGGTCGATTGCTGTAGGCAAAACCTTATAATCTAGGGATGTCTTTTTTCCACTTTTTGCCCGGCGCTGATGCGCTTTCCCCCTTTCGCCAGCAGCGACTTTTGGCTGCTTTGGCCGCTCAAGGGGTTGATCTTGAGTCCATTGAAGCTCAATACCTTCATTTCATATGGTCAGAGGCTGAGCTAAACGCCGAAGATCAAGAAGTCATGGCCAGTTTATTGACCTATGGCGAGCCATTTCATTCCAAAATACATCCAGGAAAATCTTGGTTCGGAAGTAGTAAGACCGAGAATCAAGGTGCCATTGTTATTCCGAGGTTTGGAACACTTTCTCCTTGGGCCAGTAAGGCTACAGACATCGCCCGTCAATGTGGCTTGGACGTATTGCGTATTGAGCGTGGTGCTCAATTTTCATGGAAGAGCAAAAATGCCCTGACACCAGAGCAAAAGCAATTGGTACTTGCTGCGGTCCACGACAGAATGACTGAAGCAGTGATTGATTCAACTGACGCCGCTAATGCTTTATACCAATCACTGGAAGACAAGCCGTTAACACGTATACCGGTAATGACTGAAGGTCGGGTCGCCCTCGATAAAGCAAATCAAGAATTAGGTCTTGCCTTATCCGATGATGAGGTGACATACCTAGTTGAAAACTTTACTAGACTCAAGCGCAACCCATCAGACGTTGAGCTAATAATGTTCGCTCAAGCAAACAGTGAACACTGTCGCCATAAGATTTTTAATTCCAGTTGGACAATTGATGGGGATGATCAAGAGCGATCTTTATTTGCCATGATCCGCAATACTCACCAATTGAAACCAGAGGGAACGATTGTTGCGTATTCCGATAACTCTGCAGTCATGGTTGGCTGCGAAGCGGAAACCTGGGTTCCCCAAGGCAAAGATCAACGCTATGAAAAAGATACGCGCTTGGTCCATACCCTTATGAAGGTGGAGACTCATAATCACCCGACTGCGATCGCTCCTTTTCCTGGCGCATCTACAGGTGCGGGCGGTGAAATTCGTGATGAGGGTGCCACTGGTATAGGCGGACGTCCTAAAGCTGGCCTTACCGGTTTCTCAGTATCTAATTTAAATATTCCTGGCACAGATCTTCCTTGGGAGAATCTGAAATACGGTAAGCCTGAGCGCATTGCTACACCTTTACAAATCATGATTGAGGGGCCACTAGGCGGCGCTGCATTTAATAATGAGTTTGGCCGACCAATCTTGGGTGGTTACTTCAGAGTCTTTGAGCAAACATTAGATGGCATACGCCGCGGCTATCACAAGCCCATCATGATTGCTGGTGGCATTGGAAGTATTGATTCTATTCATACTGAAAAAAAAGCAATTAAAGCAGGGCACCTATTCATTCAATTGGGCGGTCCAGGTATGCGAATCGGCATGGGCGGTGCTACGGGTAGCTCTGTTGCAACCGGGACTAATACTGCCGATCTTGATTTTGATTCTGTACAGCGAGGCAACCCAGAAATGGAGCGTCGCGCGCAAGAAGTGATTAATGCATGCCGCGCTCTGGGTGACCGCAATCCAATTGTTTCTATTCATGATGTAGGCGCGGGTGGCATATCAAATGCATTCCCGGAGCTTGCAGATGGAGCTGGATTGGGGGCTTCATTTAAACTTCGGAGCGTTCCACTCGAAGAAAGTGGCATGAGTCCTGCGGAGATTTGGTGCAATGAATCTCAGGAACGTTATGTTTTGGCTATTGATGCCAAGGACTTGGATCTATTTAAATCATTTTGCGAACGTGAGCGTTGTCCTTTTGCGGTAGTTGGCGAAGCAACCGCAGAACGTCAGCTGAAATTAAGGGACTCAAAGCAACCATCATCTGATGATGCGGCGCTGCCAATTGATATGCCGATGGAAGTTTTGCTTGGTAAGCCTCCAAAGATGCATCGCAACGTTACAAGAGTTGCCCAGGAGTTCAAAGAATTGGATGTAACTGATGCTGATCTTGCGGAATCAATAGCCTGGGTCATGCAACAACCTACCGTAGCTAGCAAATCATTCTTAATTACGATTGGCGACCGAACTGTTGGCGGTCTTAATGCTAGAGACCAGTTTGTTGGTCCATGGCAAGTTCCTGTAGCTGATTGCGCCGTTACTCTGATGGATTACAAGGGTTATCGTGGTGAAGCAATGTCTATGGGTGAAAGAACCCCATTGGCGGTTATAGACGCACCAGCTGCTGCACGCATGGCAGTGGGTGAGGCGATTACCAATCTCTTGGCTGCAGATATTGCCAGCCTCGAAAGCGTAAAACTTTCTGCAAACTGGATGGCGGCATGCGGTTCTCCTGGCGAGGATGCCAAGCTCTATGACTCCGTTAAAGCGATTGGCATGGAACTGTGTCCTGCGCTTGGAATATCAATTCCAGTTGGCAAGGATTCTCTATCTATGTCTACCGCATGGCAAGATGGTGATGAGGCCAAGAAAGTAGTCGCACCCGTATCTTTAATTATCTCTGCTTTTGCATCTGTGCTAGATGCCCGTAAAACATTGACGCCTCTGCTGCAGTTGAAGGGTAAAGACGGATCTCCACAAGAGACTGAGCTGATCTTGATTGATTTAGGGCGTGGCAAGAATCGCATGGCGGGAAGTATCTTGGCTCAAGTGCTTGATCAGTCCGGAAAATCAGCGCCTGATATTGATCACCCAGAAGATCTTAAGTCTTTGGCTGCCGCCATTATTGAACTGCGTAAAGAGGATAAGCTTTTGGCCTATCACGATCGTTCTGATGGTGGGTTATTTGCCTCTGTTGCAGAAATGGCTTTTGCCTCCCACTGCGGCATCTCACTTAACGTAGATATGATCGCTATGGACGCTGGACAAGAGCCTGATTATGGTGACGCCAAGAATTGGGCGCAACAGGTATCTGGTCGTCGCCATGAGCAAACCATGCGCGCGTTATTTAATGAAGAGTTAGGCGCAGTAATTCAGGTTCGTAAAGAAGATCGTGATGCGGTGTTTGCTGTATTGAGAAGGTTGGGCTTAAGCGCTCACAGTCATGTGATTGGCAAACCCAATACCAACGGCCGTATTGAAATCTGGCGTGATGCTAAAAATATTTTTGCTGAGCCGCGTGAAGTGCTTCAAAAGATCTGGACTAATACTAGCTATCAAATAGCGCGTTTACGTGATAATCCTGCCTGTGCTGATAGTGAATTCTCGCTCTTGGACAATGTTGCTGATGCAGGCATAAATCCTAAACTCACATTCAATCCTTCTGAAGATATTGCAGCGCCCTTTATCGCTAAGAATGCGCGCCCTAAAGTAGCCATTTTGCGAGAGCAGGGTGTTAATTCTCATGTTGAAATGGCTTATTCCGTTAATTGGGCTGGATTTGATAGCTATGACGTCCATATGTCAGATTTGCTCAGTGGCAGGACTAAATTAGAAGACTTTAGAGGGCTTATTGCTTGTGGTGGCTTTAGTTACGGAGATGTTTTGGGAGCTGGAGAGGGCTGGGCAAAAACAATTCTGTTCAACCAACAGCTTCGCGATCAGTTCTCTAAGTTCTTTGAGCGTCAAGACAGCTTTGCGTTAGGTGTTTGTAATGGCTGTCAAATGATGAGCAATCTCTCAGGAATTATTCCGGGTGCAGAAGCTTGGCCTAAATTTACACGCAATCAATCAGAGCAATATGAAGCGCGCTTAGTGATGGCTGAAGTAATGGCTTCGCCTTCCATATTCACCCAAGGCATGGAAGGCAGTCAAATACCCATTGCGATTGCTCACGGTGAAGGGTTTGCCAACTTTAGTCAACAGGGCAATTTAGAACAGATTCAAAAGCAAGGCTTGGCCTCATTCCGATTTGTGGATCATCAAGGCAACCCAACAGAAATTTATCCAATGAATCCGAACGGATCTCCCAATGGTTTAACTGGAGTGACGACACCCGATGGTCGCTTTATGGTCATGATGCCCCATCCTGAGCGTGTATTTAGAGCTGTACAGATGAGCTGGTGTCCGCCTGAATGGTTGGATACCCCGGATGGCGCTAGCCCTTGGCTACGCTTATTCCGCAATGCCCGTCGCTGGGCGAATTAAGTTGTCTGCTGACGGATTAATGGAGCCAGTCACTTTTTCTGAAAGTGGCGGTGTTCGTTATCTTCACTTTGGAACGGATTCTATTCAGGGTGCGATGCGTATTCGTGATCCTGATGAGATTTATTTAGAGTACAACCAGCAGATGATGGCCTGGCTATTATTTTTGGAAACTAAGCCCGGCATGCGAATAGCCCAGCTAGGTTTAGGCACTGGCGCATTAACTAAATTTCAACATCGATATTGCCCAGCTGTGAAAACTACCGTAGTAGAGTTCAATCCCGCTGTAATTGTTTCTGCAAGATCTATGTTTTTTACACCTGACGATGATCGCCGCTTAGAAACTCTACAGGCTGATGCAAAACTATTCGTCAAGAATAAAAAGTATCAAGACTGCTTTGATGCTGTTCAGGTTGATTTGCATGATGCGATATGCGATGGCCCTGCGGCAAGCTCTTTGGATTTTTATAAAGGTTGCTACGATATTCTCAAAGGACCCGGCGTCATGACGGTGAATTTATTCTCGCGACACAAAAGCTTTGATATAAACCTTAAGAATATCTGCGAAGCCTTTAATAATAGAGTGCTCTTATTTCCAGAGTCTCATGATTGCAACGTCGTGGCGATTGGATTCAAAGGGCCTAAGCTCGAGGCGGAATGGAGGGATGTCTCAAAACGAGCAAAACTGATTCTTGAAAAAACCGGGCTTCCTACCAATAAATGGGTCTCAGGCATTAGTCGGGAGAATGTCCGACAAGAAAATAAGCTCTCGATCTAATACTTCGAAGCAAAAGAAAAAGGCGATCGTTTGATCGCCTTTTTTGCTGTTCAACCTATTGCTAGGTTGAGCGTATTGCGTATTACACAGTCACAGTATCTGCAACATCGCTAAATGACTTGAGCTTATCAAAACTCATATATTTATAAACATCACCAGCTTTAGCATCAAGTGCCTTCACTTGCTCCAAATACTCAGCAGGAGTAGGTAGGCGACCCAAGAGGGCGGCAACAGAAGCCAATTCAGCAGAAGCCAAATACACGCGAGTGTCGATACCAAGGCGGTTAGGGAAGTTACGAGTAGAGGTCGATACAGCTGTTGAGCCCTTGCGGATCTGTGCTTGGTTGCCCATACAAAGTGAGCAGCCCGGGCTTTCCATACGGGCACCAGCTGCGCCTAACATGCCGTAGTAGCCTTCTTCCATCAAGACCATGGCATCCATCTTGGTTGGAGGTGCTACCCATAAACGGGTTGGCATATCCTTCTTGCCTTGTAGCACCTGACCAGCTGCGCGGAAGTGGCCAATATTGGTCATGCATGAACCAATAAACACTTCATCAATCTTATCGCCAGCTACTTCAGACAATACTTTCACATCATCCGGATCGTTAGGGCATGCAAGGATAGGCTCTTTGATTTCATCGATATTAATTTCAATGATCTCTGCATAGTCAGCATCCGCATCAGCTTTGAGAAGTTGTGGATTAGCAATCCAAGCTTCCATGGCTTTGATACGGCGACCAAGCGTACGCTTATCTTCATAACCATTAGCAATCATCCACTTCATCAAGGTGATATTTGATGTCATGTATTCAATGATTGGCTCTTTGTTCAAGTGAACTGTACAACCGCCAGCAGAGCGCTCAGCAGAAGCGTCAGACAATTCAAATGCTTGCTCAACTTTCAGTTCAGGTAGACCTTCAATTTCAAGAATGCGGCCAGAGAAAATATTCTTCTTGCCTTGTTTCTCGACGGTCAATAAACCTTTTTTGATTGCATATAAAGGGATGGCATTTACTAGATCACGTAAAGTGATGCCAGGCTGCATCTTGCCTTTAAAGCGCACCAATACAGACTCGGGCATATCCAATGGCATCACACCTGTAGCTGCGGCAAAGGCAACTAAACCTGAACCAGCCGGGAAAGAAATGCCGATTGGGAAACGAGTATGGCTATCGCCACCTGTTCCACAGGTATCCGGGAGGAGTAAGCGGTTCAACCAGCTATGGATCACACCATCACCTGGTCGCAAGGCAACACCACCACGATTTGTCATGAATGGCGGCAACTCATGCTGAGTGCGAATATCTACAGGTTTTGGATAAGCTGAGGTATGACAGAACGACTGCATTACGAGATCAGAAGAGAAACCAAGGCAAGCCAAGTCTTTCAATTCATCGCGCGTCATTGGGCCTGTGGTGTCTTGTGAGCCAACAGTAGTCATATGCGGCTCGCAGTAAGTACCGGGACGAACGCCTTGGCCTTCTGGTAAGCCACATGCTCTACCAACCATCTTTTGAGCCAAGCTGAAGCCCTTCTTGTTATCAACAGGATTAACCGGAAGGCGGAATTCAGTAGAAGCAGGCAAGCCCAAGGCAGCACGTGCTTTAGCGGTTAAGCCACGACCAACGATTAAAGGGATACGTCCGCCAGCGCGTACTTCATCCAGAATGACGGGCGACTTCAATGCAAAAGTAGTGATTTCCTTACCGTTTTTAAATACTTTTCCTTCGTACGGGCGAAGTTCAATCTCATCACCCATATTCATTTGAGAAACATCTAATTCGATTGGCAATGCTCCAGAATCTTCCATTGTGTTGAAGAAGATCGGGGCAATATTGGTGCCTAAGCACACACCACCAAAACGCTTGTTTGGTACGAATGGAATATCTTGACCTGTCCACCAGAGAACAGAGTTCGTTGCAGATTTACGTGATGAGCCTGTACCAACAACGTCTCCAACGTAGGCAATTTGATTGCCTTTTTTCTGGAGAGCGGCGATTTGCTTCATCGGCCCACGAACACCACTCTCATCTGGCTCAATGCCAGGACGGGGGTTCTTGAGCATGATGGTTGCGTGCAGCGGAATATCGGGGCGGCTCCATGCGTCAGGCGCAGGAGAAAGGTCATCGGTATTAGTTTCACCTGTTACCTTGAAAACAGTTAACTTCATGCTCTCTGGAACTGCAGGACGGCTAGTAAACCAGTCTGCATTGGCCCAGCTTTGCATTACCGCTTTAGCATTTGCATTGCCTTTTTCAGCAAGCTCTTGAACGTCGTTGAAATAATCAAACATCAAGAGTGTTTTCTTGAGCGCTTCGGCAGCAGCAACACCACACTCAGAGTCAGATAAAAGCTCTACTAAAGGTTTGATGTTGTAACCACCCAGCATCGTGCCCAAAAGTTCAGTAGCACGTACGCGGGAAATTAATGGGGATTTTTCTGTACCTTTGGCAACAGCATCTAAGAACTCAGCTTTAACTTTAGCTGCATCGTCAACACCAGCAGGAACGCGGTTTGTGATTAATTCAAGTAGCTCAGCTTCCTTACCAGCGGGTGGGTTTTTCAGCAACTTCACCAGTTCAGAGGTTTGATCCTTTGTTAAGGGTAGGGCTGGAATACCGAGGGCTGCGCGTTCAGCGGCGAGGGCGTTATAGGCTTCTAACATTATGTTTCCTATGAGGTAAAGGTGATCAATAGAAAGGCCAAAAGGGAATTCTCTCCCGTTTTGCCAAATTATAGTTGCTAAATCAAGTCTTATATAAGAGTTTAAACCCTAAAAAATCGGCAAATTAACCGAAATTAGGGCTTTATTGAGACCCATGACCTGAAAAATGGGTCAATTACACAACTTGCTCTTCTTTGAGGGCCCAAACCAGTGCAACTACCCAGCCAATCAGGGACCATCCTAAAAACAGGTTTAAGGCAAAAATAGCCCCTGTATTTGCCCTTTTTTTGTGAAATGCAATAGCAAAAGGGAGGAAATAAAAGAGGGAGAGAATACTGATTAATATCGCAAATAAAAGGCGCATAGGTATTAAATCATTAGATTTGGGTAGACGAGATCCTATATTAACGATTTTGAAATTCCCCCGCCCCTGATGGCTATCGTTATAATTACTTTTTCCAACAGAGCTTAAGCGATGACCAAATACGTTTTTGTCACTGGTGGTGTGGTTTCTTCTTTAGGGAAAGGAATCGCAGCTGCCTCGCTTGCCGCGATTCTTGAATCCCGCGGCCTGAAAGTCACCCTCCTAAAATTAGACCCTTATATCAACGTTGACCCGGGCACTATGAGCCCACTCCAGCACGGAGAGGTTTTTGTAACCGAAGATGGTGCTGAGACCGACTTGGACTTGGGTCACTATGAGCGCTTTGTTTCTGCAAAGATGCGCAAAAGTAATAACTTCACCACTGGCCAGATTTATGAGTCAGTCATCAGCAAAGAGCGTCGCGGCGAGTATCTTGGAAAAACAGTACAAGTTATTCCGCACATTACAAATGAAATCCAAGCTTTTATAGAGCGTGGCGCTAAAGCTAGTCATGATGGCAAAGCAGATGTTGCTATTTGCGAAATCGGCGGTACCGTTGGTGATATCGAATCACTACCGTTCTTAGAGGCCGCAAGACAGATGAGCTTGCGACTACCTTTGCATGATTGCGCTTTTGTTCATTTGACTCTCGTCCCTTATATCCATAGCGCCGGCGAGTTAAAAACTAAACCAACGCAACACTCTGTTCAGAAGCTTCGTGAAATTGGCATCATGCCGACAGTATTGCTCTGCCGTGCTGATCGACCAATCCCAGAAGATGAGCGTGCAAAGATTTCTTTATTCTCAAACGTACGTGAAGAAGCGGTGATTTCAGTTTGGGATGTAGATACGATTTATAAGATTCCTGAGATGCTCCAAGCTCAAGGCATGGATGATTTAATTTGCCGTCAACTAGACCTCAAAGCGAAGCCAGCAGATCTTTCTGTATGGGCCAAACTAGTTTATGAAATGGCAAACCCACAACACGAAGTGACCATTGGTATGGTTGGTAAGTATGTGGAACTAACGGAGTCATACAAATCACTGATTGAAGCCTTGCGTCACGCAGGCATTCATACGCATACTCGCGTCAATATTAATTACATCGATTCCGAAGTCATTGAAAAAGATGGTATCGGCTGCCTACAAAATCTCGACGCTATCTTGGTTCCCGGTGGCTTTGGTAAACGTGGCACTGAAGGCAAAATTGCTGCCATTCGTTATGCACGTGAAAATAACGTTCCTTATTTGGGTATTTGCCTGGGTATGCAATTGGCTGTGATTGAATTTGCACGCCATGTAGCGAACCTCACAAAAGCTAATAGCACCGAATTTGATCCTCAGTCTGAACAGCCTGTTGTTGCCCTGATAACCGAATGGTTAGACAGAGAAGGGCGAGTAGAGAAGCGTACTAACGACTCTGATTTGGGCGGTACTATGCGTCTTGGGTCTCAACGCTGTCCGGTTAAAGCTGGAACCTTAGCCCATCGCATTTACGGTCCGGAGGTGAATGAGCGTCATCGTCATCGTTATGAAGTAAACAACACCTACGTACCTCAGCTAGAGAAATCTGGTTTGATTATTTCAGCTAGAACCCCTAATGAAGAGTTGCCGGAGATGATGGAATTACCAACATCTATGCATCCTTGGTTCTTCGGTGTGCAGTTTCACCCTGAATTTACTTCAACACCGCGGGATGGGCACCCATTGTTCTCAGCCTTTATTAGCGCTGCACTTGAGCACCAAACAGCCGCTGAAAAGCAGGCTGCCTAAAGGAAGAATATGAGCGCATTTAAGTTGTGTGGCTTTGATGTCGGTCTAAATCAGCGTTTCTTTTTAATTGCTGGCCCCTGTGTCATTGAGTCCGAGCAATCAGCTATTGATATTGCGGGTCAATTGAAAGAAGTTACTTCTGCTCTAAAGATCCCCTTTATCTACAAGTCGTCGTTTGATAAAGCCAATCGTTCATCAGGAACGTCTTTTCGAGGTTTAGGTATGGAAAAGGGCTTAGAGATTTTGGCTAAGGTTAAAAAGCAAGTTGATGTTCCTGTACTTACAGATGTTCATGACATCAGCGAAATTGCTGCCGTAGCTAGCGTTGTAGATGTATTGCAGACCCCAGCTTTTTTATGCAGACAAACCGACTTCATTCGCGCCTGCGCGCAAAGTGGCAAGCCGGTTAATTTTAAGAAGGGTCAGTTTCTTTCGCCGCACGAGATGTTGAATGTTATTGAGAAGGCTCGAGTGGCTGCAGGTGAAAAAAATCTTCCAGACCAATTTATGGTGTGCGAACGTGGAGCTTCCTTTGGCTACAACAACCTGGTTTCAGATATGCGTAGCTTGGCAATTTTGCGTGAATCCAATGCACCAGTAGTATTTGATGCTACTCATTCAGTTCAATTGCCTGGAGGTCAAGGCAACTCTAGCGGCGGTCAACGTGAATTCGTACCCGTTTTGGCGCGTGCTGCTGTAGCAGTCGGCATTAGCGGCCTATTTATGGAAACCCATCCTGATCCAGCAAAAGCATTATCCGATGGACCGAATGCTGTTCCTTTAGATCGCATGAGAGAGCTACTTGAGTCCTTGGTAGCGATCGATGGAGCCGTTAAATCATCCGGAAGTTTTTTAGAAGACAGCTTTAAGTAAATTATAAAAATCCACTTCATATTGTTTTAAGGAGAAGGTGCATGAGCGCCATTGTTGACATTATCGGTAGAGAAGTTCTAGATTCACGCGGCAACCCAACAGTTGAGTGCGATGTTTTGCTTGAGTCAGGCGTTATGGGTCGTGCGGCGGTACCTTCTGGAGCTTCCACAGGTTCTCGTGAGGCAATTGAGTTGCGCGATGGAGACAAGTCACGCTACTTGGGTAAAGGCGTTCTCAAGGCTGTTCAAAACATCAATATTGAGATTGCAGAATCCATTCTTGGTCTTGATGCAAGTGAACAAGCCTTTCTTGATCGCACCCTGATTGAATTAGATGGCACTCATAACAAAGCACGCTTAGGTGCAAATGCAACACTTGCAGTTTCTATGGCCGTTGCCAGAGCAGCAGCTGAAGAAGCGGGTCTGCCTTTATATCGTTATTTTGGCGGTTCTGGCGGTATGCAGTTACCAGTGCCTATGATGAACATCGTGAACGGTGGTGCTCACGCCAATAACAGTTTGGATATTCAAGAATTCATGGTGATGCCAGTTGGCGCCGAAAACTTCCGTGACGCACTTCGTTGTGGTGCAGAGATTTTCCATGAGCTAAAAAAGATCTTAGGCGCTCAAGGTATGCCAACTACTGTTGGTGATGAGGGTGGTTTTGCGCCAAACTTTAAGAGTAATCACGAATGTTTGCAGACCATCATGAAGGCAATTGAGGGTGCAGGCTATACGGCAGGTGAAGATGTTCTATTGGCCCTAGATTGCGCTGCTAGTGAGTTCTACAAAGATGGCAAATATCACTTGTCAGGAGAAGGTCTCCAATTAAGCTCAAGCGAGTTCTCTGATTACCTTGGTAACTTAACAGACCAGTTCCCAATCGTTTCGATTGAGGATGGCATGCATGAGGGTGACTGGGATGGTTGGGCTGACATTACCAAAAAGCTTGGTAAGAAAATTCAATTGGTTGGTGATGATTTGTTTGTTACAAACACCCGCATCCTCCAAGAAGGAATAGACAAAGGCATTGCCAACTCTATTTTGATTAAGATTAATCAAATTGGCACATTGACAGAAACATTTGCTGCTATTGAGATGGCTAAGCGCGCAAACTACACTGCTGTGATTTCCCATCGCTCTGGAGAGACCGAAGACAGCACCATTGCAGATATTGCCGTTGGCACTAACGCAGGTCAAATTAAAACCGGTTCTTTATCTCGCTCCGATCGCATTGCTAAATATAATCAGCTGTTGCGTATTGAAGAGGATTTGGGTGATGTTGCAACCTATCCAGGTAAATCTGTTTTCTATAACCTCAAACGCTAACTCAGAGTTCTTAATAGCTTATGCGGATCGTCATCTACTCCATGCTGGTATTGCTAATAGCAATCCAGTACCCACTTTGGCTGGGTAAGGGTGGATGGCTAAAGGTTTACGAGATGGAGCGACAGGTAGAGCTTCAAGAGGCTAAAAATAGTCTCTTGGCTCTTCGCAATGCCAAGCTATCTGGCGATGTTAAAGATCTGAAAGACGGCACTCGAGCTATCGAAGAGCGGGCTCGTGTTGAGCATGGTCTAATTAAAGAGGGTGAGTTTTTCGTGCAAATCTTGCCAGCGGATAAGACATCAACTTCCCAAGCCACAAAACAGTAACTTTTTAGTGACCGCTAGATGGCGGCCTTGTAGCATCACTCAATAAATCAGTTTTAAATACCTGCAGGCAATCAACCGCATCAAAGCGGTATGGTTTTGCACAGAAATCACAGATAGTTTCCACGGATCCTTGCTCCGCAAGAATGCTTTGAACCTCTTCTTCACCAAGCATCCGCAAAATATCCGCAACCTTAGTGCGAGAACATCTGCAGGCAAAACGAATGGGGCGAGCAGGGAAGCTGCGTACACCATTTTCGGCGGACTCTTCTAAAAATAAACGCCTCAAAATAGTTTCCGGTGGAAGCGTTAATAATTCTTCGTTAGTGATTGTTTCCCCAAGGGTTTGAATGCGTGACCAGCCTTCAGTAGCAACCTGCGGATCTATATGTGCATGACCCCCAGAATTTGGTAAGCGCTGTAGCAATAAGCCGCCAACATGGGTATCGCTGGAAGCAAGCCAAATGCGCGTGTCTAATTGTTCGGAGTTTTGCATATACAGGGCTATAGCCTCTGCAGCGCTGCTGACCGGCTTAATGACTGCGCCTTGATGATCTTGTAGCGCTACGATGCCCTGGTAGGGGGCTTGCCCCGGCTCACGGTCGGCTGGATCTAAGGTGATCACCAATCTTCCGCTCCCCCTCACATCCAGAAGATCGGCTAATGTTGCGTCGGGTATTATTTCAGAGGGGTCAACTGAGAGTTTGACTGTAGCCCTCATGGATAAATCAGACTTACATTCCACAACCAGAAGCTGAATAGGGCCCTTGCTTTGCGCTTGAATAACGAGGGTTCCATCAAATTTAAGGCTAGCACTTAGAAGGGTGGCTGCACCAACAAAGTCGCCCAGAATCCGACGGACGGCAGGAGGGTCATTACGACGCTCTAAAACGGCCTGCCAGGCGCTCCCAATGGACACAATTTCCCCACGAACTGGGGCGCCATCGCACATAAAGACTAGTAATTCATTCATAGGGCAAAGTATCCACTTTTTTTCGGTTTTAGTCTCAGCAAGCCCGACCTGAGATAATGCGATTTATGCATATTCGTACACGTTTCGCCCCAAGTCCCACGGGCTTCATTCATCTGGGAAATCTTCGCAGCGCTCTGTATCCATGGGCCTTTGCACGCCACAATAAAGGCGACTTCATTCTTCGTATTGAGGATACTGACCTTGAGCGTTCATCACAGGAAGCGGTAGACGTCATCATCGAAGGAATGGCGTGGCTCGGCCTCGATTTGGATGAAGGTCCGATCTATCAGATGCAGCGTATTGATCGATATCGTGAAGTAGTAAAACAAATGCTGGATTCTGGATTGGCCTATCCGTGCTACATGAGCGAAGAAGAGCTCAATAAACTCCGTGATCAGCAAATGGCAAATAAAGAAAAGCCACGCTATAACGGACTTTGGAGGCCTGAGCTTGGCAAAACATTGCCGCCCGTTCCTGAGGGTGTAAGCCCAGTAATCCGCTTTAAGAATCCAATTGGTGGGTCCGTTATTTGGAATGATGCTGTCAAAGGTCAAATTGAAATCAGCAATGACGAGTTAGATGACTTAGTTATTGCCAGACCAGATGGCACGCCAACGTATAACTTTTGCGTCGTGGTAGATGACTTAGATATGAATATTACCCATGTCATTCGGGGTGATGACCATGTAAACAATACTCCAAGGCAGATCAATATCATGAAGGCGCTTGGCGGAGTGCCACCTATTTACGCTCACTTACCTACCGTCCTTAATGGCGCAGGTGAAAAGATGAGCAAGCGCAATGGTGCAATGAGTGTGCGCGATTATCAGAAAGCAGGATACCTTCCTGAGGCAATCCTCAATTACTTAGCACGCCTAGGCTGGTCTCATGGCGATGCTGAAGTATTTACCAAAGAACAGTTTGTCGATTGGTTTGATTTGGAAAGTTTGGGGCGCTCACCGGCACAACATAATCCAGAAAAATTGCTTTGGCTCAATCACCAATATATTCAAAATGCTGATTCATCTGCATTGGCTGCCGCAACAAAACCATTCGCCCTTGAGATCGGAATTGATACGGAATCCGGTCCGGATTTTATTCAAGTTGTAAGCCTATTAAAAGATCGCGCAAATACTTTGATTGAAATAGCAGAGGGCGCAAAATTATTTTACTCGCCGGCCCCTTCTTTAACTCTAGAGCAGATTAAAGAAAACATCCCTGAGGCAGTCATCCCTGCATTAAAAGATTTGGTTGAGGCACTTGAGTTAGCAGAGTCTACTAAGGAAGCTTACGCTGCTTCTTTTAAGCAGATTTTGTCTAAGCATCAAATAAAAATGCCCGCATTAGCAATGCCGGTTAGGTATGCATTATTTGCCACTACACAAACCCCTGCAATCGATTCAGTGCTAGTGGTATTAGGCAAAGAAGCGGCTATCCAAAGGCTTTCTAAGGTAATCCACTAGAGAATTTGCGCACTTGTACAAAAATAGGATAAAATCTTGGATTGTTTTGAGTGTCTTGTAGTTTTATCGTGAGATTTCGGGGGTATAGCTCAGCTGGGAGAGCGCTTGCATGGCATGCAAGAGGTCAGCGGTTCGATCCCGCTTATCTCCACCAAGCATTTAAAATAGTAGTTGTTGTAGTCCAGGTCCCCATCGTCTAGAGGCCTAGGACATCACCCTTTCACGGTGAGTACGGGGGTTCGAATCCCCCTGGGGACGCCAGATTCTTCTGGTTGCAGTAAAGAAGTATGATGTAGTGTTTCTCGATGCATTTTGGAGCGGTAGTTCAGTTGGTTAGAATATCGGCCTGTCACGCCGAGGGTCGCGGGTTCGAGTCCCGTCCGTTCCGCCAAGACAATTAAAAGCCCCCTGCATAAGGGGGCTTTTTCTATTCTAATTGCTTGCAGGCAAGCATTTGGTTTAACAATTCTTCCCGCTGTTCTTCAAATCCGCATTCCACTTGACGTAGAGTATTTTCGTAGGTACCAAACAACATGTCCCAAATAGGTAGGCCGTAATTATTGGTGTGTCGATTTCGCTCGTGATGAATGCGGTGCATTTCAGGGCGGGCAATAAAGTAGCCAAGCCAGTGTGGTGTGCGGATATTGGTATGTTCCCAGTACTCAAAAAAAGCAACCCACAATGTCGCCCAAGAGGCTGACTCAATATTCAGTCCCAGAAGAGCGTAACTAACAAGGCTAATGATCAATAAATTTGCTATGAAGTCGGATGGATGGGCGTAAAACGCTGTAATAGCCTGTAGTCGGTGAGTGCTGTGATGAATTTGATGGAAGATCCTCCAGGCTAAATTATTATGATGGCGGAGACGATGCCACCAGTAAACCAAAAAGGTAATGCAAAAATAAGAGATCAGACCATTGAGCCAATTTGGCTTGGATTGGAAAAAGTGACTTAAAACAGGAAAGAGGGTCAGCCTGATTAAATAGGGTTCAACCAAAAAGCCAATCAGAGCTGTCATGGAGATACCCAAAATAGCCAGTATCAGTAGCCGTTTAAACCATGGGCGATCTAACTCATAAAGGTACAGTGGGTAACGTCTCTCCCAATAGCTCAGGAGAAACAATAGCAGCAGGGAAATGGCAAAAGCTAGAGCACTATTCACTTGAAAAAGGTAGGCGTTGATTACTTAAACTTTTAGTCATTAGTAGAGCGTATATCTCGCTCTTGATTACGTAAAAAACGCTGTAACTCAGGAGAAACAATTTTTTCATTGAAATGCTCCCCATTGGGATTGCTGTAGATCCGATCAAGAAAGCTAATCATTTCTGCCGCTACGGTCTCACGTTCATTGTCAACCGTAATCATGTGATAACTATTGCCAAGATAAATCTGTCGCTTCAATGGGGGATTGGTGAGCTCACCAACCATCCTCGCATTAAAAGTATTGGCAATCTCATCATCAATTGCATGAATGGTCAGGATGGATGAGACAACCTTTGGAAGGTTTTTGATGGTGTATCGACACAATTTATTACCTTCATACATATGACGCAAGCTCATATAGGAGCCACCAACAGCGGATATCTCATCACTAGACATGATTTTTTTTATGTAGGCCCGAATTTGCTTATTTTTAATACCGAAAGGATCTCGCTCTCGGTATTTGTAGAGATCACCAAGCCCGAGCATCATTCCAAAGGGTATTAATGGGCGATACCAGGGCATAGACCAACCGTTATATTTTAGGGTCGTAGAAAGAGCAACAACACCATGTATGCCATGCAATTGAGATGCAACTGCCAGAGCTAGGGTCGACCCTAGTGAGATACCGCCAAGACAGACAGGTTGGGCCTCTTCGGACTGTAATTTTTTAACTTGTTCTACAGCATTTTCAAGCCAATATTTCCACTTAGAGGAGGTCCCTCCAAAGCTATAACCCGGAATAGTCGGCGTAAAGACTCGGTAACCGCTGGCCTTGAGTTGGGAGCTTAAGAAATTGAACTCAAGCGGCGATGAGGATAGTCCGTGAAATAGTATAATTAGGGGGGAGGGATTTATATTCATTTCCAGGTCATTCATAACTATATTCTAGACCTTTTGAGACAAATTCAATATGCAGATTCGTAACGCAAAAAACTGGTCAATATATAGCCCTTTGGATGCACTTTTATACTGCATTCTCATTTTTCTTGTTATTTCATCCATTCTCAATACTCTTGGGTTGAATTTTTCTACCAATCACCCCTATAAATTTTATTTCCTTGCGGCAACGTTCATTGCGTATTACTTTGGATATAAACCTGCCTCTATTTTTATTCTCATTTCAAGTCTATACGCCAATTTCTACTTCGTACCTCCTTTTGGAGTATTCACTTTGACATTGGATGAGCTAGAGCGTTATTTGATTAATCTTTTTTTTGGTAGTGCCGCCATTTTCTTAATTGAAATCTTGCAACGAGAGCGATTTAAATCCAAATTACTACTGTTGGTATCCGAGTCTAGATATCTCATCTTGCTTCATCGTGACAACCGAATATTGAATCAATTAAAGAGGAAAACACAATGACTACCATTTCAGCCCTACTTGAGTTAGTGGCAGAAAAGTTCGACAAAAATCTTGACGAATTAACTCCAGAAACTACCCTGGAGAGTTTAGGGATAGATTCACTTGGCAAGATTGAATTGATTTTTGACTTAGAAGATCACTTCCGAGTTCGCGTCCTCAATGAAGATGCCAAAGTAGACACCTTGGCCGACGTCGCTGCCTTAATAGATTCGGCACAGTAAATTGAATATAGGGCAGCACCGAGTCGTTATTACTGGCCTAGGTGCAATTTCAGCGCTGGGCATAGGTGCTGTTGCCCAATTTCAAAAAGCGACTGCCTGCACTTCTGGTATCGCTGCATTTAATAGAGCAACTGCCATTCCTGTCGATCTTGCATGCGCCGCCCTTATATCAGAACCCTATATGCTTAACCTAGAAGCCTCCACCTTGGGGATGTTTGATAGAGTTGCTCATCTATCATGGCTTGTGGCAAACGAGGCTCTTGAGCACGCTGGCATTAATGGTTTATCTCAAGAGGATTTAGAGCGCTCATGTATTTACTGGGGAACGGGTTTTGGTGGGTCTGGCGCCCTAGACAATACTTACCAAGATCTTTTCCTGAAGGGTAAGGATCGCGCCAGACCCTTTACAGTGATTGGCGCAATGGCAAATGGCGCTACTGGTTTGCTATCCATGCAGTCCGGCTTTAAAGGCCCGTCTCTCACCTACTCAACAGCTTGCGCTTCTTCTGCGCATGCCATTGGAGAGGCCTATCGAAGCATCAAGCATGGTTATTGCAGGCGTGCGATTGCAGGCGGTGCTGAGAGTCTATTTAATGCAGGCCCTCTCAAGGCGTGGGAGGCATTGCGAACATTGGCCAACCCAGACCAGGAAAATATTGCCAGTTCTTGCAAACCATTTTCAAAAAATAGAAGTGGGCTTGTATTGGGCGAAGGTGCAGCTGCATTAATTCTGGAGAATCTAGAGGATGCTCAAAAACGGGGGGCTAATATTCTTGCTGAAATTGTAGGTTACGGATCTTCATCAGATGCAATGCATATTACCAAACCTGATTTTATGGGACAGGCTAGGGCAATGCGTTTAAGTTTAGAGGATGCACAAGTAAATCCGGGGCAGATTGTCTATATCAATGCTCATGGCACTGCCACCGGTGTTGGAGATATTTCCGAAACGCAATCAATTAAGGCGGCATTTGGTGATGACTTAGCAAGAAGCCTTCATATTAGCTCGACCAAAGCAATACATGGGCATACATTGGGGGCTGCAGGCGCGCTTGAGTTATTAATTACCGTGCAAGCCATGCAAAACAATATTGCCCCTGGTACTGCGTTCTTAAAAGTGCCAGACCCAGAGTGCGATCTGAATTACCTGCCTGAGAAATCGTTGGAATTACCTATTCCGTATGCAATGTCAAATTCATTTGCTTTCGGTGGGTCAAATGTATCCCTCTTGTTGGCAAGAGAAGTTGGCTAATTTAAGAGGCTTTGGTAAGCCTCTTGGTGAGTTCGTAATGCCAGAGTGCGCCTAGCGACATCCCAGTTAATAGCACCTCGGAATCACTTATAAAGCCATGAAAGTTATCGGCCGCATAGGAATCGGCAGTTGCATTAATGGCTATTTCCACAAAGATCAACGTTAAGGTAAAGACTAAACGTATTTTTTTGATCTTAGGGCTTAGATCCCCATAAAGCTGGCGATAGTGAAGTATCAAAAGTGCGCATGAAGCAGAGTTAATAAGCCAGAAAAAGACTATTGCGGCATTTAAGTTAAAAGGGGACGTTAAATAATAGACGGCCGAGGCAATTAGTTGCAAAGCCAGCAATAGTCTGATCATCGATATTTACTTTTTAGGAGTTGTGATAGAGGCGGCCATTGCATCGTAGTAAATGACTTTAACCTGCTCACCAACATTAACATCTGCTAGTAACGCGGGATTTTTGACAGTTACAACGGTGATTTTGCCGCTAGGCCCTTTTACCGATACCAGTTTTTTTTCGCGATTAACTTCAACAATATCCGCAACAATAGTTGTTGTATTCGCGATTTTTTCTGAAGGCTTCTCATCCGCCTTTGAGCGGGTAACGGTATTGGTTTCTACTTTGGTGCGAACACCATCACTCTTAGTCTTAATTAACTCAATGGCAACAGCTAGTTCATAACTCACGCTAACGCGGTCACCCTTTTTGATTTGTGCAAAATTGGTAATTTCAGGACCAGCAATAAATTTAGATTCACCCTCTTTATTTTTGAAGGTAATGGTGCGAGTCTTCTTATCGACCCTCACCACTTCACCTTCGTATAGCTGGAAGTGATTATCAGTAATCGCTGCATCAATTACCGCTGGCTTGGCCGTTCCCATTGCTGGAGTCGATTGGGCATTCACAGCGGATGTTCCAGCAAATAATGTAGCAAGCATCAAGGCAATTGGGGCATATTTCATATTGATTATTTCCTTATAGTAAAAGTGACTAAATTCAATCTTAGCCTATTTTTATGGTGAAATTGCCATAGATGCTGAGATATTGTGCTGTAGAGCCCAAATACACTTCTTTTGTTAAGATCCCTCACTACTTTGATTTGCCTATAAGGATTCGAAATGCCACAGTTTGCAGCAAACCTCACCATGCTATTTAATGAGTTACCTTTTATGGATCGATTCGAAAAGGCCTCAAGCTCTGGTTTTAAGGCAGTTGAATTTCTCTTTCCTTATGCATATTCTGCGCAAGAAATTTATCAAAAGCTAGTTCAAAATAAACTGGTATTAGTCCTTCATAATTTGCCGGCAGGGGACTGGGATGCTGGCGAGCGTGGCATAGCTTGCCTGCCAGATCGAGTGGAAGAATTTCAGGCTGGCGTGACTAAGGCGATTGACTATGCAAAAGTTCTCGGTGTGAATCAACTTAATTGTCTGGCTGGGAAAATGCCGAACGGAGTTGACGCTGACTCATTGCGTAAAACATTAGTTGCGAACTTACGTTATGCAGCTGCTGAACTTAAAAAGGCTAATATTAAACTTCTGATTGAGCCTATTAATACTTTCGATATTCCTGGATTTTATCTATCTAAAACCCATCAAGCTTTAGATATTCTGGATGAAGTAGGTTCTGATAACTTGTTCATTCAGTATGACATCTATCACGCCCAGCGGATGGAGGGCGAACTCTGTAAAACCGTTGAGGCAAACCTTTCTAAAATTGCCCATATTCAATTAGCCGATAACCCTGGGCGCAATGAACCCGGTACAGGGGAAATTAATTACATGCATCTATTCGCATTCATTGATAGCATCGGCTATCAAGGTTGGATTGGGTGTGAATACAAACCAGCATCCAATACGGAAGCTGGATTGGGCTGGATGAAGTCAATCAAATAACAATACGGAGACAAAATGAGTAATCAATTAAAGTTAGGATTTGTTGGTTTAGGCATCATGGGTGCCCCAATGGCTGGGCATCTGTTGAATGCAGGTCATGAGGTATTTATCAATACCCGCAGTAAGGTACCAGAAGCTTTGGTGTCCTCAGCCGCCATGCAGTGTGCCTCACCGCAAGAGGTTGCCAGTAAAGCCGATATTATTTTCATCATGGTTCCTGATACACCTGACGTAGAGAAGGTGCTTTTTGGAGACAAGGGCATTGCTGCGGGATTATCCAAGGGTAAGGTTGTGGTCGATATGAGCTCTATTTCTCCCATTGCTACAAAAGAGTTTGCACAGAAAATCAATGCTTTATCTTGTGATTACCTAGATGCACCTGTATCTGGTGGTGAGGTTGGTGCCAAGCATGCAACTCTTTCTATCATGGTTGGTGGTGAAGAGGCGGTTTTTGAGAGGGTTAAGCCTGTACTCGAGTTAATGGGGAAAAATATTAATCTTGTGGGCCGAAATGGTGATGGCCAGACAGCAAAGGTAGCCAACCAAATTATTGTCGCCTTAAATATTGAAGCAGTTGCGGAAGCTCTCTTATTCGCCTCCAAGGCTGGAGCAGATCCTGCAAAAGTGCGTCAAGCCCTCATGGGTGGGTTTGCTGGATCCAAGATCCTGGAGGTTCACGGCGAAAGAATGGTCAAGCGCACCTTTGATCCTGGCTTTAGGATTGAACTGCATCAAAAGGATCTTAACCTGGCCCTGAATAGTGCCAGAGCTTTAGGGGTAGCACTACCCAACACAGCAACAGCGCAAGAATTATTTAACTCATGTTCAGCGCATGGCGGTAAAGCTTGGGACCATTCTGCCATGGTACGAGCTCTAGAAAAACTGGCCAATTTTGAAATTGGACAAAAAGCTTAATCATCAATATATGTCTTTAACATTATTTGTTTATCTACACGGCTTTCGTTCATCCCCTCGCTCTAGCAAGGCGGTAATGACGGGGGAGGCAATTAAAGCCTTAACAACCGAAGACCATGCTGTTCAATGGTATTGCCCACAACTCGTGGCGTCACCAAAAGACAGTATGGATACGGTTTTAAAGCATATTGAAAACACTGCTTACGATCGCTTAGTGGTGATTGGATCCTCATTGGGTGGCTACTATGCGAATTATCTTGCTGAGAAATATGGGTGCAAGGCCGTAGCCCTTAATCCGGCGGTAAGAGCCCCGAAAGAATTAGCTTCGCATGTTGGCATGCTGACTTCCTATGATGCTGACGAACCATATGATTTTCGCCCTGAATATATTGATGAATTAAAAGCGCTGCAGGTCCAGAGCATAAGCAACCCCTCACGTTATTTTTTAATGGCTGCCAAGGGTGATGAACTCCTAGATTGGCAAGAGATGGTTGATTTTTATCGGGGTGCTGAACAACTAGTGCTCGAGGGCGGTGATCACGGTATTACTGATTATCCCACCCACCTACCCAAGGTCCTAAAGTTCATTTCTGACTAGTTCGATTGATTGCTGAGGGCTTCTTCTGTAGTATGAACTGAACATCTGCCGACCAATAGGCGTTGTTAAAAAAGGAGAGTTTGTGCTGAGCATCTTGAAACTAGACGCAGGTGGAATTCCCCAAGGTTGGGTGACTGCAGAAGAGGCTACTAAGCAGTATGCCGATAATAGTGTTTTGTGGACGCTAGGTGAACCCATTTTTCAAATGCGCGGCGGAATATCTCGCGCCACCGGCATGCAATCTATCATCGAACTTCATTCCATTATTGCCGTTAAAGGTAGCGCGAAGATCAATCTTTTTGATATGGTGCCTGTTATTACAAAACATAAACTCTTCAAACGTGATCGAGGCTTATGTGCATATTGCGGTGACTTCATCCATGAGAATCAAGCAGAGGCTGAGCACATTACTCCCAATAGCCGAGGCGGAAAATATAGCTGGATGAATTTAGTGATTTCCTGCAGGCCATGCAATCAACGTAAAGGCAATAGAACGCCAGAACAAGCAGGAATGGGGTTGCTATACACCCCGTATTTATTGAGCCTCTATGAAGATATGATTCTGAAAGGACGCAACATTTTGGCTGATCAAATGGGCTATCTAACTGCAAATCTTCCAAAAAGTAGCCGCCTTCTGGAGTGTCTGTCCTGAGACTGCAGCTAGGGCGAGACAGCATTATTAATTTACCCCGTTTTAAATCTCTACGAATTATTGCTGCAGCCTTACTACTTTCAGTAGTTGGCCATTTCATTCTATTTTTTGGTCTTCCGTTTATTTCCTATCATGAGGTGCAACCTACTGCTGATGATCTTATTATTAGGACGCATTTAAAAGTAGAGCTACCTAAAAAAATTGCAATGTCCAAAATGCCAATTAAGAAGGTCGAAAAACAAACCTTGGCGACTACTGGAAATGATATTAGCAATCGTAATGGGCTGGGTGAGCAGGGAGTCGTGGGAGATCAATCTGGGGTTGCGTTCAAGCTTCCGCAGTCAGGAATTATTTTCTATGACTCTTATGTTGATGGTCAACAATATCAAACTGGTGAGATTGATTGGATTGTCGAGGGGAATAACTATCGACTCTATGTCAATATTGCCTACGCATTTGTTGGCCCCTTTATTTTTGAATCCCGCGGTTCGGTAGATGCTTATGGGATTGCCCCTAGCGTTTATTGGTCACAACGAGGTACTAGGCAGCCACGGTATTCACGCTTTGATCGAAATGAAAAAGGGGAAGGGCAGATGTTCTTTTCTGAAAAACCCGAGTTCACACCCCAAATATTGCCAGGCACTCAGGATCGCTTTAGCCTCATGTTTCAGTTAGCCGCACTATTAAATGGAGACGGCAAAATGGATGAGGCGGGGAGTATTAGGGGAATCCCAGTGGTTGATTACAACACTCTCGAAATGTGGAATTTCAAGAGTTATGGAGAGTCGGTCTCTGATGATATTCCAAGTCTCGGGAGGTCTGTAAACCGACATTACGCCTTAATGCAGCGTGAAAATGACCCTTATAAGCGTCAAGTGGACATATGGCTTGCAAAGGATTTGGAATGGCTGCCTGGTCGAATTCGGTCGCAAGAGTCCAGTGGCAGGGTGCTTGAGCTTGTTTTTAAGCAAAAGAACCCCGTTCCCGTAGGAATAATGCCTTAGGGCTGGGCGCTATCCTCGGATTTTGAACTTGGATTTGTGTGCCCTAATAACGCGCCCATCATGGAATAAAGTGCGGCACCTGACATGGATACTGCGAAAATACCCGAAAAGGAAATGATGATGGGCAGAATTCTCCAATGCTCTGAAAGCGTGTAGTCACCATATCCTACCGTTGTGTACATTTCACCAGCAAAGTAAAAGGTTTGCGGGTTAGTTGCGAAAACCTTTAGTGCAACGCAAATATAGGCCCATGCAATGATTTCAATGAAATGGGTGCCGATGATCATGAGGATCGCAATAAAGTAGGAAAGGAAATTTGCCCCATGAATGCGTTTGTTTTCTAATTTGCGATCAATCCAATGAAATGCTCCTGCAACTAACAGAACCGCTACACCATGAAAAGTGAGCATTAAGCATGCAATGATTAATACAATCCAAATCTGGCTATTGCCCATATCCGTATTGATCTGGGAGAAAAGACTATGGAGGCTAGGGAGATCTGCGCTCTCTAATAGATTAACTACAGGGGTCTTGCCGTCATGAAGAAAGTGAATTGCCATAGGAAATAGTGGTTTGTACTACAAAGATATCTTATTTGACATAATAATGATTATACGCAGATTGGGATATCAGGATTTGGGTTGGGCAAGGACCTTTGGAGCAACATAAGGCTGCTTATAAAGCTTCTGCCAGCGTGAAATCAAGCCCTCAGTAATCCATGGTTTCTCATAAATCAGTGCGATATCAATGGCCGTAAATCCTTGCGAGTTACGCACCTGTAGATCGGCCCCTTTATCTAGCAATAACTTAACCAATGCTTCATTGCCAGACTGAACAGCCATCATTAGCGGCGTAGTATTGCCAGGGCTAGGAGCATCAACAAATGCTCCGTTGGCGAGCAAATACTGGGCAACCTCTAGATGACCCCTTGAACAGGCGTAATGTAAAGGAGTCCAGCCTATGTGATTAAGTTGAGCCTTTTGTACCTGTATGAGACTCTTTACAAGAGGTAAATTGCCTTCAATGGATGCAATCATGAGTGGTGTTTCACCAAATTTATTGGAAATATCCACATCAGTAGCCTTATTGGCCACTAGAAACGTGATGACATCCTCAGACTTGTCCTTTATTGCTAGATTCAGCATTAATTCGCCCTTGGAGTCGATTGAATTCGGGCTAACACCTTTAGATACTAGAGATCTTATGGTGGAAACATCGTTGAATTTTGCTGCTTTAGCGAAATCATCAAGTTCGGCATCTGATTGGGCCAAGGCATTGTTATTTAAATTAACTGAAACGATAAAAATACAGACAATTTTATTAATTTTATTTCTCATGAAAATTTCCTATCTATTTGAAAACATTCATAAAAATTACTTGAGGTTTGTTTGGCTAGATCTTCAATAAGTACACCTTTAAGATCGGCAATATATTCACCGACCTTAGATACCCATGCAGGCTCATTTGTCTTACCGCGATATGGGATGGGTGCTAAATAAGGTGAATCCGTCTCAATGAGCATTCTATCTAAGGGAACCTGTTTACAGGTTTCTTGGAGTTCTTTAGCGCTTTTGAAGGTCACAATGCCCGAAAAAGAGATGAAAAATCCCATTTCCATAGCTGCTTTTGCAACATCGTAGGATTCAGTAAAGCAATGCATCACCCCGCCAATTTGTTGGGCACCCTCCTCTTTGAGGATTTTGATAGTGTCCTCAGAGGCGGCCCTTGTGTGGATGATGAGAGGCTTCTTAGATGCGATGGAAGCTCTAATATGGGTTCTAAACCGGGCTCGTTGCCACTCCATGGACTCATAACTACGATCTCCCATACGGTAGTAATCAAGTCCTGTTTCGCCAATTGCAACGATTTTAGGGTGCTTTAAAGCCGTCCCAACCAGAAAATCAAAGGTAGGTTCAGGAGTGTCTTCGTAATCAGGGTGAACGCCAACAGAAGCAAAGAGGTTGGGATGATCTTGCGCCAATTTGAGTACGTTAGGAAAGTCCGGCAAATCAACCGATACACACAAAGCGTGACTCACTTTGGCCGACTGCATATTGCTCAATACTTCCGGTAAACGGGATTGAAATTCCGGGAAATCGAGGTGGCAATGGGAGTCTATGAACATGACTCGTTATTTTAGACTGCCTGGGTTGATTCTATGAGCCAAAAATCTGCTGGTATTGGGAAAGTAATGCTTCTAATTGGATGCGGTTGGCTAGAGGATGATTCTCATGACGACGAGCCTGTACCAGAGACTTCCATAGCTGGAGCATTTTTTGAACGTTCACTCCTTTTGAAAGGCCCTGAAGCGTAGATACGTGCTTTGGGTAATACCGTGGCGCACCGCCTTGGGCAACTGACTGCAAATCTGAAACCCAGCGTTGCATGCTTGCCAAAAGAAAGCCATATTGAGCCTTGTATGTCTTCTCGGCTGTATCTAACCAATTTATTCTCGCACCCTGAGCCATCGATTGCAATAAGTAGCGTGATGCCTGAATTGATATCGTGAGCTCATCCTTCTCATCTTTATTATGTCTTGCGATCAAAGAGCTCAACACTGAGAATGGCGCCCCACCCTGCTCATCGTAAATGGTCTCGACATCCCCATCATTCACTTTTAGGCCGTCAATATTATTCAACTGGGATTTTAGCCAAGCCAATCCTTGCACGCGATCAGGGCGTGGCGCAGTCAGAAGTCGGCAGCGCGATCTAATCGTAGGTAAGACGCAATCAACACGATCGGCTAACAATATAAAGATAGTGTTGGCTGGAGGCTCTTCAAGAGATTTTAATAAGGTGTTAGCGGAGTCCGTGCGCAACATTTCTAAGGGGTAAATCAATATCACACGATTACCACCACGATGTGAGCCAATCGAAAGATTTTCTATGGCATGACGGGTTTCTTCAATAGAGATATTTTTCTTCTCCTTTTTTTCGCTTGAATCACCGTCATCATCACGTGCCGCTTTACCTCTTTTAGGTGTGTCGTCACCCTCATAATCAGCGTGAGGTAGGAGTTTTCGATGCGTTTCAGGAACTAAAGCAATAAAGTCCGGATGGTTGCCCGTATCAAACCAGTGGCAGGCTTCGCATTGATTGCAGGGTTTTATTGCTGCATTTAAATTCTCGCAAAGAAGTGCCTTTGCAAGCTCAACAGAAAATGCAAACTTACCGATACCAGACTGGCCATGCAGCAAAATCGCATTGGGAAAGTTGGCAAAATCCAAGCTTTCCCATAATAGCTTAAGCCAAGGCGCCATAAAATTATCTTGCTTCACTTAAATCGCAATCTGAATAAGCTTCAGACCGTCCCAAATGGCTTCAGGGGTTTTCGTTGCATCGACTAGATGAAAGCGCGATGAATCATCCTTGGCTCTTCTCAAGTATTCCTGACGAACTCTTTCGAAAAAATCTAGATCCATCTTTTCGAATTTATCTGGGGCACGAACCTTGGAGCGACGGGCCTCTGCAACCTCTCCAGGTAAGTCAAACAGGATTGTTAAGTTGGGTTGCAAAAGTGAACCATCGGGGCGACCCTGAACCCAACGCTCTAATTCATTTAACTTTGACAAGCTCAAGCCGCGGCCACCACCTTGGTAGGCGAAGCTAGCATCCGTAAAGCGATCGGAAATAACAATCTTTCCTGCTGACAGCGCTGGCTCAATAACCTGTGCAATATGTTCACGACGTGCAGCAAACATTAATAATGCCTCAGTCTCCAAATTCATGGGGGCATCTAAAAGTAGATTGCGCAATTGCTCACCCAAACTAGTTCCACCAGGCTCACGTGTCATCACCACCTCTTTGTTTGGGTAGCGTTCTTGCATCAAATTTCTAAAGGCGTCGACGTGCGTACTCTTTCCTGCGCCATCGATGCCTTCGAAACTAATGAAATATCCGTTTTGTGCTGATGTCATAGTCAAATGAATTTAGTTGGCGCCCTTCCCAGGCGCAATTTTGCGTTGATACCGGTCTACTGCTGACTCATGCTCTTTTAAGCTTTGAGAAAAGTGACTACTGCCATCGCCCTTTGCCACGAAAAATAAGGCCTCACTTTTAGCAGGATGCGCAGCTGCCAAAATAGACTCTTTACTAGGCATTGCGATGGGGCTAGGAGGTAAACCTTTATGCATATAGGTATTGTAGGCAGTGTCTTTGCGTAAATCCGCTTTCCGCAAATTTCCATCAAATTTAGGGCCTATTCCGTAGATAACCGCGGGATCCGTTTGGAGAGGCATTCCTTTATTGAGACGATTTATAAATACAGCCGAAATCTTATCCCGATCGCTGGAGCGGCCAGTTTCTTTTTCGATGATAGAAGACAGAATTAAGAGTTCATAGGGTGTTTTTAAGGGATGCCCAGGCTCCTTTTGCTCCCAAGCCTGGTTTAGCTGCTTTTGCATGGCTTGTGCGGCTCTGCGATAAATATTTAAATCCGGTTCATCTGGGTCAAATATATAGGTATCAGGAAGAAAAAGTCCTTCGTCGCTGGGATAGCTAAGATTGAGGGATTGCAACAAGTCCTTATTGCTCATTCCCTTAGTTTGGTGAATTAGAGCTGCGTGCATATCGATGATGCTCCGCAGTTGCCAAATAGTCATACCCGGAATAATCGCAATACTTTCCCTCACCCGGTCACCGCGTGCTATTTGCAGCAACACTTTACCGAGACTTCCTCCCACTGGGAGCATATAAGTGCCTGGCTTTAGTTTTGATCCTACAAAAAGACTTCTAGCTCCTACCTGGATAGTGAATTTATTGATCGATAAGCCTTGTTCACCCAACTGATCGGCAATGCTAGAAAGGCTGGAATTCGGATTAATCTTCACTTTATAAACAGGTACGCTATCGACATTGGGGGTGTTGGGCACCACTGGCAGTAAAAAAATACCGCCATAAATGAGACCTAGGAAGATTGACAGAAGGGCAAACCAATACTTGAGACCTCGATCTTTTGACTTTTTCTTAATAAATAGAGATCTGCTCTGAATTTTTCTGCTCATCAGGCTATGATAAAAGGGTCATGATAAATACCCCCAAAATTGAGCAAAACTGGCTAAATAACCCCACTTCCCTGCCCTGCAATTTGCAGCAGTGGGGGTTCATCCTGGTTGAGGGCTCAGATGCTGCAAGTTTTTTACAAAATCAATTAACAAATTCAGTGTTGGGGCTTAGCCGCACCCTTCCCGGTCAAATGGCCCAAAATTTTTCGGGTGTCCGCCTAGTAGGCTATTGCAGTCCTAAAGGAAGGTTGCTTGCAAGTGCATGGCTTGGATTATTTCCATCTGGCGAGAATGCCGAAGATCGGTTTGCTTTATTTATTTCAAAAGATATTGCCGCAAGTACAGCAAAACGTTTATCCATGTTTGTACTGCGCTCAAAGGTCAAGGTTACCGATGTATCCGAGGATTGGATTATTTCTGGGCTGCATGGTTCCGAGGAGCAGATTGTCGAATTTAAGCTTGATCCTAGCGCTATAGCTTTACGCATGCCCGATGTTTTGGCAAACAATCAATCTGTTGCACGTCTTTTGTTAGCAATGCCCATTGATAAGCAATCAAGTGCACGCGACTCTAATGAAATGCTTGAAGCATGGAATGAGCTTGAGGTCTTAAGTGCTATCCCTAGAATTGTTCAAGCAACACAGGAGCAATTTGTTCCCCAAATGATTAATTTTGAATCTGTGGCCGGCGTTGATTTTAAAAAAGGGTGTTATCCAGGCCAAGAAATCGTTGCTCGTAGCCAATATCGTGGCGCCATCAAGCGTCGACTGCAAATTGCCCATATAGATAGAAGTAGTTCAGATGAAAAATTGGCCGTGCCGGGCGCTGAACTTTTCCACTCCAATGATCCCTCCCAGCCAGCAGGAATGGTTGTTTTATCTGCACATTCTCCAGAGGATCGGGAGCGCATTGACCTTCAGATCGAGTGCAAGCTAGAGGCGCTTGAAAATGGGGAAATTCATCTTGGTAGCGCTGAAGGACCTGTGTTAAAAATAGATGTATTGCCCTACCCTTTGCGCGAAATTTAATAACCCTTATGTGCCTTATTCTCTTCGCTTGGAATTCTCACCCAGAATATTCGCTGGTCGTAGCAGCGAACCGTGATGAGTTTTATGAGCGCAATACCGACGGCGTTTCATGGTGGTCTGAACATCCTCATGTTTTAGCAGGCAGAGACCGCGCTGATGTATTGGGTAGTCCTGGCACCTGGCTTGGGTTTACCAAGACCGGAAAATTTGCAGCCTTAACGAATGTTCGAGCGCCTAGCGAAAAAAATCCCGATTCTAGAACGCGTGGTGAACTATCTTTGATGTACCTCACCGGCAATGAGCGCCCCTCTGAATTTATCCAAGGCAATGCAAAACGTTTTCAGCAATACAACGGTTTTAATCTTTTGATGGCGGATTTAAGTGATCCAGCCAATGCCGAAATGCATTGGGTAAGCAACCGCATGATGATGGGGCAAAGTATTCGTCCACGCAAAGTTTTTCCACAGCAGACGTTAGAGCCAGGGGTTTATGGTTTGTCCAATGCCATGCTTGATACCCCGTGGCCAAAAGTAAATCATCGTGTAGCCGCATTTGCTCAGGCTTTGGCTATGGATCAAGGGCAACTTAAAAATGCAGATCCGTATTTAAAGCTATTAGCGGACACCCATCACGCCAGTGATAACGAGCTTCCTAACACGGGGGTTAGTCGTGAATGGGAGAAGGCACTTTCCCCTGCATTTATTAAAACCCCCGCTTATGGAACGCGCTCAAGTACAGTTTTACGGGTGCGGAAAGACGGTCAGTTTGAGATGGTGGAGCGTCGCTTTGATGCTTCAGGAACTGTAGGCCATGACGTTGTTACAGGTGCCCTTAGCTCTGCATCAGATTCAAATTTATCCGTCTAGCATTACTCAAAGCGACCATCATCGTTTATAACTCGATCACCATCCGCATTACGAGCTACTAAGCGCTTCAGATACTTAAAGGTGCCGGTAGACATGCAGCAAATTTCACCTTGATCGTTATAAAGCTTGGCTTCACAAAAAGCCATTGTTGCAGTTCTGCGAACCGTATCAGCCTTCACTCTCAGCACACCGGTTGCAGCTTGCATGAAATTATTTTTCATCTCAATTGTCACCACACTGCGATCACCGGGATCGCCGGAACGTGCTGCAACAGCCATAGCCACATCCATCAGCGTTAACAAAACACCTCCATGTGCAACTTCCCAGGTGTTGTTATGCTCAGGTTTGAGGGCCAGCAAAATCTCCCCTTTGCCCATTTCAGCGCTTAAACAACGAACACCCAAAAGCTTTAAAAAAGGCACATTCAATTCCTCGCCTAAATTAGCTAATTGGGTTTGTGGATTCATTTGGACTTGTTTGTTCATAGATTAATTTTAGAGCCATGCACGTGATTTAGTAAATCCACCTAGAATACCTCTATGGTCTTTACTTTAGGCGGCGATGATGCCTGCCAAGCAACCCTCCCCACCCCGATACCCAATCCCTACTGGGTCGCATTTTCACCCACATCCGCCAAATTGGTGGGTATCGACCTGGACGAAAATAATCTGCCCGTAGATAAAACATGGCTAGAGGTATTGTCTGGGAACGGCTTAAATACAACCAATCATCAATTTCCAAATCCTATAGCAACAGTCTATAGTGGACATCAATTTGGGGTGTGGGCTGGTCAACTGGGTGATGGACGCGCAATATTGTTAGGCGATATTGCTGAGCAAGAATTACAGCTCAAAGGAGCTGGGATAACGCGATTCTCCCGCATGGGTGATGGTCGCGCTGTATTGCGCTCATCTATTAGGGAATTCTTATGCAGCGAGTCAATGCATGCTTTGGGAATTCCAACTACAAGAGCGCTATCAATTGTTGGCTCAGACATGCCTGTCAGAAGGGAAACTTTAGAGACTGCAGCCGTTTGTGCTCGCTTAGCACCAAGCTTTATTCGAGTTGGTCACTTTGAGCATTACGCTTCGCTACAAAACCATGCAAGGTTAAAAGAGCTCGCAGATTACCTCATAGAAATACATTACCCAGAATCCCTACAGGCTAACGAGCCCTATTTAGATCTATTCAAAAGAATTAGTGCGCGCAATGCCAAATTAGTCGCTCAATGGCAGGCTGTGGGCTTTTGTCATGGGGTTCTCAATAGCGACAATATCAGCGTACTTGGATTGACTATTGACTATGGCCCTTTTGGATTTTTAGACCAGTTTCAGATCGATCATATTTGCAACCATAGCGATCAAGGTGGTCGTTATGCCTACCATCGTCAACCACAAATCATGCATTGGAATATGGCTTGCTTGGCCAGCGCTATGATTCCATTGCTCGAGCTCCGCCATAGCGAAAAAGAAGCGCAAGAGCAATTACGTGCTGCCCTTGAAGAGTTTCCGGTTATTTATGCGAAAAATTGGCAAGCATTGTTTCGTAATAAATTAGGATTGAGTACGGAGCAAGATGGGGACGTTGCCCTGATTGAACGGTTATTGCAGGCAATGCATGATTCGAAGGTGGATTTCACGAACTTCTTTCGCAACCTTGGAAAGCTCAACTCAGATCTGTCTATTTCGCAGATTTCCTTAAGAGATGATTTTATTAACCGTGATGCAATTGATCTTTGGTTTGTTGATTATTTAGCTCGCTTACAGAGTGAATCTAGCAATGATTCAGAGCGACACCTAGCAATGAATCGGGTAAATCCAAAATATATTCTACGAAATCATCTCGCCCAGTTTGCCATTGAGCAGGCGCAGAAAAAAGACTTTTCTGAGATATCAAAGCTTCTTAAGGTTTTAAGCAGTCCCTTTGATGAGCAGCCAGATTTTGCTTCTTACTCACTAGCTCCACCACCTGATATGGATATGGTTGAAGTAAGCTGCTCCTCATAGGCGTTTTATAAGAAAATCATATTATTGGAGTCAACATGAAAAAAACAGATCAAGAATATAAGCAGTCATTAAGTGATATAGAGTATCGAGTCACTCGAGAAGCAGCAACCGAGCGACCTTTTACCGGCAAGTACTGCGATCATTGGGACAAGGGTCGCTATCACTGTGTTTGCTGCAATACGCCACTCTTTCTATCAGAGACCAAGTTCGATGCTGGTTGCGGATGGCCAAGCTATAACGCCCCAGAAGTTGCATCCTCCATTAAGGAAATTCGAGATACTACTCATGGCATGATTCGCACCGAAGTCCGTTGCGCAAATTGCGATGCCCATTTAGGTCATGTATTTGAGGATGGCCCTATGCCAACCGGTTTGCGCTACTGTATTAACTCGGCTTCCTTGAGTTTTGAGCCAAGTACCAACGCCATACCCGCAAAAAATGAAGAATAAATAAATAGCTGGATAATCACTTTATGAAATTTTTATTCGACTTATTCCCCATTATTCTCTTCTTTGTCGCGTTTAAGCTGGGTGACATATACACAGCAACCATCGTAGCCATGGTGGCCACTATCGGACAGATTCTTTGGGTCTATTACCGCCATCGCAAGATCGATGCCATGCAATGGATAAGTCTTGTCATGATTGTTGTGTTTGGGAGCCTCACAATCTTCTTGCATAACAAAACATTTATTCAATTAAAGCCGACAGCTCTTTACTGGCTCTTCTCAGGCGCTCTATTTATCAGCGCTCAGTTTTTTCAAAAGAACTGGATACAGGTGTTAATGGGAAAACAGGTCACGCTCAAAGCTGAATCCGCTCATTCGGTTTGGCATAGTCTGAATATTGCTTGGGCCCTTTTCTTTTTCTTCATGGGCGCACTTAATCTGTATGTTGCTTTTGAGTATTCAGAAGAAACCTGGGTTAACTTTAAGTTGTTTGGAAGTACTGGCCTCCTATTGGTTTTTGTCATTCTTCAAGGAGTTTGGCTCTCCAGGCACATGGAGCATCCAAGCGAATGAGCATCAATCAACAACGGATTGCCGCTTTCGATGAAGATCTTCGCAAAGCTTTTCAGGTACAAGCCTTAAAGATTGAAGATGAAAGTCATCTTCATGCTGGCCATGCAGGCGCGGCTAGTGGCGGCGGCCACTTTCGACTTGAAATCATCGCCCCAGAGTTTAAGGGTTTGAACCTAGTGGCACGTCATAGAGCTGTTTATGCTGCCTTGAATCGCCATATTCCCAAGGAAATTCATGCTTTAACCATTGCCGCCCTAGCCCCAGACGAAGTTGCTGTCTAGGGCTACTTTAGAATGGCGCTATTCCCTTTAATTTAATTATCAAAACCATGGTCAATAAACGTCAAATACTCTCAATAAGCCTTCTTGGAGCCGCTCTTTTATCTGCAAATGCAATCGCACAAAATGCCGTCATCGTGAATGGCAAAGCGATTCCTAAAGCGCAATTAGATAAGCTAGTTCAACGTTCAGGACAGCCCGATAACCCGCAGGTACGCGATCAAGCTCGTGAGATGTTGGTAACCCGTGAATTGGTATTGCAGGAGGCTGACAAGCGCGGCGTCATTCATAATGAAATGGTGCGTGAGCAATTAGAGCAAGCACGCATGGGAGTTTTAGTTGGCGCTGTATTTGAGGATTATGTTGAAAAAGAAGGTGTTGCAGAAGCGGACCTGAAAGCCGCTTATGAATCTGCAAAGGCGCAATACAGTGGCAAGGAATATCACGTAGAACATATCTTGGTAGAAAAAGAAGCGGATGCCAAGGCAATTACTGCGCAGCTTAAGGCAGGCGCTAATTTCGAAGAAATCGCTAAGGCAAAGTCGCTCGATACTGGCTCTGCTAAAAATGGCGGCGATCTAGGCTGGGTTAGCGATAAAGCATTAGTGCCAGAGTTTTCTAAAGCAATGGTTCAACTCAAAAATGGGCAAATTACTGACAAGCCTGTGAAATCACAGTTTGGTTGGCACGTCATTAAGGTGATTGACTCTCGTGATATTCAAGCCCCAAGCTTTGAAGAAATGAAGGCTCAGTTGAAGCAGATGATCATCTCTGATAAGAATTGGCAAAAGGCGAAGTTCTCAGAAATGATGCAAAAACTACGCGCTAAGGCAAAGATTCAATAAAAAGCTAAGTAGTTCTATCTGGCGGGATAACGTCGCGGTCTGAGTTTTTGGATCGCCATACCCGCCAGTCCGCATGCAAACGCGGACATTACAAATACATCTCTTGGTTGAGATGCTTCCCATATCCAGCCAGCACATAACCCTCCGAGCGTTCCGCCAAGGCCGTATGAGATGGTGGCCATCAAAGCTTGACCTCTAGCCTGTACCGGGCCTGTGAACCAGCGTTGCAAAAGTTTTGTAGCGGCACTATGGTGCGCAGCAAATGTGCCTGCATGCATTAATTGCGCCACTATCAACACAGAGGTTATTGGTAAGAAAGCTATTAAGGCAAATCTGACGACCCCAATTCCAAAAGCGGCCTGCAATATCACCTCGGCGTCTAACCTGCTCAATACTTTACTTTGAAAGTAAAAGAAAATGACTTCGGCAAAAACACCTAGAGCCCAAAACAGACCAATCTGAAATTTGTTGTAGCCAAGGTTAGAGAGATAAAGAGAGTAAAAAACATATAAAGCGGCGTGGGCAAAGATCATAAAAAATCCAGACACTAAAAACCACCGAACATCTGGATTAAAAAGTACAACTAATAACTCCCCTTTAACCATTTTGCGACGCTCCATCTTGGGCTCGTGTAAACAAAAAGTAATAAGAGCTAAGGCTAGTAAAACAACGGTACCGACAATGGGATAAAGCCAAATACTCTTGCGCTGGAATAGCTCTCCTGCGGCAAGAACCATGGCAATAAAGCCGATAGATCCCCACAGACGCAAGCGTCCGTAACGCTTATCGAAGGAATTATCTTTATATAGAGCATGAATAGTGGCTGACTCACCAAGTGGCATCAAACTACTCAAAATGGTGTGCAACACAAACATCCAAATAAAAAACCCGATGTAGCTATGCAAGAAATAAATGCATAAGAAAACAACCGCCGCAAGACATGCGCAGAATCGAATAATGCTAATCCGATTAGAAAGGTAGTCTGATAACCAACCCCAAGAGAATGGGCCAACAATGCGGGTGATCTGCAACATAGACATCAATGCTGCAATTTCTATCACGCTAAAGCCCCGATCTAAAAAGAACAGGCTGGCATATGGAGAAACCAGTCCAACATATGCAAAATATAAAAAGAAAAAGGACCCGAAGGCCCAGCGTAGCGAAGGCGTCATCTATGAGCCCATTAATCGCGGAATGCGCCTGGTTGAGAGGCTGGAATAGACGCGGCATCCGGAACATCAGCGCATTGGGCGCGATGGCGTAGAGCGTGATCCATTAAAACAAGCGCCAACATTGCTTCAGCAATTGGTGTTGCACGAATGCCAACGCAAGGATCATGTCTACCTTTGGTTTGGACTGTTATGGGCTTTCCATCTAAATCAATGGATTGCTTCGGGCTCATGATGCTAGAGGTTGGTTTGATCGCAATGGAAATACGGAGATCTTGGCCACTACTAATGCCGCCCAGGGTACCGCCAGAATTATTCGTTGCAAAGCCATCGGGATGAAGCTCATCTCCATGCTCACTGCCACGTTGAGACACTGATTTGAAGCCAGCACCAATCTCAACACCTTTCACTGCATTGATACCCATCATGGCATGCGCAATATCGGCATCCAATTTATCGAACAAAGGCTCACCCAGGCCCGCAGGCACATTACGAGCTCGTACCTCGATACGTGCGCCACAAGAGTCCCCTGCTTTACGCAAGTCATCCATATAGCCTTCAAGCTGAGGGATGATTTCTGCATTTGCGGCAAAAAATGGATTCTGATCAATCTGAGTGATATCTTTAAATGGAATTTCAAGTTCACCTAATTGACTCATATAGCCATAAAACTCAGTACCATATTTCTCATGCAACCATTTTTTGGCAATCGCAGCTGCAGCAACAGCCGGCGCTGTTAAGCGAGCCGATGAGCGACCGCCACCACGTGGGTCACGAATACCATATTTATTTTGATACGCATAATCTGCGTGACCAGGTCTAAAGGTCTGCAAGATGTCACCATAATCCTGACTGCGTTGATCTGTATTGCGGATTAATAGCGCAATAGGCGTACCTGTTGTCTTGCCTTCAAACACACCAGAAAGGATCTCAACTTTGTCCTCTTCTTTGCGCTGCGTCACGTGACGGGATGTGCCTGGTTTGCGACGATCTAAATCTAGCTGAATATCAGCTTCGGAAAGATTCATGCCTGGTGGGCAACCATCAACCACCGCCCCGATTGCGGGACCGTGGGATTCACCAAAAGTGGTAACGGTAAAAAGGAGGCCTAAAGTATTTCCTGACATATCGACATTATGTCATTTGTCGGAAAATGATGGCTAGAACGACTTAGGAAGCTGCTTTTTCAGTATCTTCTGGCCAATCGCGAATATAGGCCTTAAGCATCGTATTTTCAAAGTCCTGGGCTTCCACTACCGATTTTGCTACGTCGTAGAAAGAGATAACGCCCATCAACATCTTTTGATCGACTACTGGCAAATAGCGCGCATGGTCTACCAGCATCATGCGCCGAACCTCATCAATCTCGGTTTCCATATTGCAGGTCAAAGGTGTTTGATTCATCACAGTATTCACTTGAAGACCTTCAAGCTTGCCGTGATGCTTGGCTAAAGCGGCGATGACTTCACGGAAGGTCAGAATACCAACTAGCTTGTCATACTCCATGACCACTAATGAACCAATGTCGTGTTCACTCATTACTAGCACTGCAGTTTGCAGCGCTGTATCGGGGGCTACTGTAAAAAGGGTGCTTCCCTTGACGCGTAATATGTCACGAACTTTCATTTGGTCTCCGAAAACAATGTATTTATAGATCCAATATAGACTCAAGACCTCTGCGAATCAAGAGCTTAGGCGATACTTTTAGTAACGAATAACCCTAATGACACCGCTTCGTATATCCGGCAAATTGGCCACCAGTACAGCGCCAGTTAAGGTAATCCACCAGGTCATATAGATCCACGTTAAACCCAGGGGCAAGATCGCAAAAGCGCCATATACGGTCTTATAAAAGGCTGTATTTCCTAAAAAAATTGCAAAACCAAACTTCATTAGCTCAAAGGCAAGTGCTGCTACAAAAGCTCCTGCAAAGGCGTCTCGCCACAATATCTTGGCGTAAGGAAGAATTTTGTAGACCACTGCATAGACCAGAATCGCCAAAAAGATTGGGGCAATGGCAGCCACTAATTGAAAACCAAAAGATACCGCGCTGATCCAGCCTTCTGAAGCACTAAATAAAACACCACTCAAGTAAATGCCAACGCCAAGCAGGATTGGACCCAGGATAGTAGCTGCACTATAGATCACAATTTTTTTATACAAAGGGCGTCTTGCAGTGACCTTGAATATTTGGTTAAAGGCACCCTCAATCACCGCTAAAGTCATGATTGTCGTGATGATCAGTCCGGCCAAGCCCACATAGGTTAAGCCTTTTGCTTGGGATGAGAATTGCTCTAAATAAATAAATGCCTGCTGATTAATGCCGCCTGGCATATAGGTATCCAAAAGCCAGGATCTAAAGGTATTTTTAACTTGGATGACGCTTGGGAGGTGACCAATCAACATGGTGGCGATTGTCACCATCGGTACCATGGATAAAGTTGTTGTAAATGCTAGGCTGGCTGCAATTTGCTTCAAATTTTGACCGCGATTACGCTCCCAGATCTCTTTAGCCAGAGAGAGCCATAATTGGGGGTTACGAATAAGGCGCATCGCCGTATCATAAGAGATCAATATGAGCCAACACGATATTTTAGTTTTGTACTACTCCCGTTATGGTGCAACCAAGGATCTGGCGCGCCTGATTGCCGAGGGTATCGAGAGCGTACCAGGGGCAAATGCCCGCTTGAGAACCGTGCCCCCCATATCTGCGGTTTGTGAAGCTACTGAGGCAGCCGTTCCCCAGGATGGAGCGCCTTACGCTGAATATTCAGACCTAAAGGAGTGCATTGGTCTTGCTTTAGGGTCTCCGACTCGTTTTGGCAATATGGCAGCGCCGATGAAATACTTTTGGGACGGTAGTTCTTCCGAGTGGTTGAATGGCGCTTTAATTGGTAAGCCCGCCTGCGTCTTTACGAGTACCGGTAGCATGCATGGCGGTCAAGAAAGCACCCTGCTAACCATGATGATTCCACTGTTGCATCACGGCATGATGCTGATGGGCATTCCTTACAGCGAGCCTGACCTAATGTCTTCCAATACAGGCGGTAGTCCTTATGGAGCGACTCATCTCGCTCACGCCGATGGACGTGCACCTATTAGCCCTGAAGAGCAACGCCTGGCAAAGGCGCAAGGCAAACGCCTAGCTGAAACTGCCTTAATGCTTTTTCAAAATAAAAGGTAATTTATTCAGCCGTCATCATGATAAAAAAGATTCTCAACAAAAATCCATACCAACTTATAGCAACAGCCGCTTTTATTGATTTATTTATCTTGTGTGTCTGTTGGGAGTGGTTCATCTCCCCTCTCCGACCTAATGGGTCTTGGTTAATCCTAAAAGGCGTACCTTTGCTATTCGCTATTCCTGGGATATGGAAAGGTAAGGTTTACACAATGCAGTGGGCCTCAATGTTGATACTGCTATATATAACTGAAGGCTTGGTTCGCATTCTTGAAACAGGGACCAACTTTTGGCTTGCGTTGCTAGAAACTATTCTCTCAACAATCGGCTTTGTTTGTTTACTTATGTATTTAAAGCCCATCAAAAAAGAAGCCAAGGCTCTGAAGAAGGCGGCAGCGGAGTAAGAATGCAAAACTTCATCAATCAGCTATTCACAGTCCTTGAGACAAAATATATTCTGACTCAAGATGAGGATAAAGCACCCTACTTAACTGATTGGCGTAAACGCTTTACGGGAAAAGCGCTTGCAGTTCTTTTACCTGGTAATGCTGCTGAAGTAGCGAATATCGTCAAGCTCTGCGCCGCAAGCCAGGTTGCTATAGTCCCTCAAGGCGGTCATACCGGCTTTTGTGGCGGCGCTACACCCGATAACAGCGGTAAGCAAGTCATCCTCAATCTCAAGCGCATGAATCAGATTCGTGAAATCGATAGTGCCAATCAAACTATCACACTCGAGGCGGGATGTATTTTGCAAGCCGTGCAAGAAAAAGCTGCTGTACAGGGATTTTTATTCCCCTTAAGTCTGGGTGCTGAGGGTAGTTGCATGATCGGCGGCAACTTAGCAACCAATGCAGGCGGAACTAATGTGCTTCGCTACGGCAATGCACGTGATCTATGTCTAGGTCTTGAGGTTGTTACGGCCAACGGTGATATTTGGAATGGCATTAAAGGTTTGCGCAAGGACAATACGGGTTACGATTTGCGTGACTTGTTTGTTGGATCTGAAGGTACTTTGGGAATCATTACCGCTGCAGTCATGAAGTTATACCCGCTACCGATCTCTCAATGGACCACCCTTGTCGCATGTGAAACCATCGCCTCTTCAATTGCACTTTTAAATCTTTTTCAGAAACGGGCAACCTCATTGCTCACCGGTTTTGAAATGATGACGCAGGAGTCTTTGGAGTTAAATGAGAAGCACTTTCCTCAAATGGCAAATCCACTGCAAGGTAAGCCACCATTTACCGTGCTGATTGAATTATCAGATCATGAGAGCGAGGACCATGTCAGACAACTTCTTGAAACCATTTTGGAGGAAGCCTTCGAATCTGGCCTTATCAGCGACGCCGTTATTGCTAGTAACTTAAGTCAAGCCAATGCTTTTTGGCATATGCGGGAACACATCACGCTAGCGCAAGCCGAAGAAGGTGCAAACCTCAAACATGACATCACCATTCCCCTTTCATCGCTTGATTGCTTTATCAAAGAAACCGATGCCTTGATGAGGACAAAGTTTCCGGGTGTCAGAATCATCAATTTTGGCCATTTAGGGGATGGAAACCTGCACTACAACATTGCCCCACCCTTGGGCACAGACCCCAAGACTTTCAACGAAATCAATGAAAAACCGATTCATGAGCTCGTATATGCCCAGGTCGAGCGCTGTAATGGCTCCATTTCTGCAGAACACGGTGTAGGACAGCTTAAATTGGATGGCTTAAGGGCTCATAAGGGTGAAGTGGCCCACGAGCTCATGAAGACCCTCAAAAGAGCTTTAGATCCCCAAAATATCTTTAATCCCCATAAAGTTGTCTCTATTTAAGAAAAACAGCTGTTTTTTGATAAATATTTTGTAATTCGTGTCATCTCGACCGCTTTTCTATGCGTTGTATAGCCATGGAGGTGACAAATATGTCAACAAGACTCAAACGTTGGGCCCGTGCAATTCAAGAGATCGACTTGTCCACAAGGACGCCTGAAGTAGCTATAGGCTACCTGGACAGTAAATACCGCGATATTGCTTGGCGTTATATCCGTATTCTTGGCTTCGAACGCACTATTAGCTTTATGGCAAGCAATAACTTTCACCCTGAGTGATTGTTAAAAACCCTAAATATATGATTTATTTAGGGTTTTTTGTTTTAAAGCTTACTTATTGAGCTTTTAGCCAAAGAATTCCCTGGCCTCTGCCAGCAAAACGTCAGGAATCTCTTCTGGTATGTAGTGACCACTGGGAACAGCCTTTCCAGCAACATCCTTGGCCACAACCCTCCAGTCCTCTATGGGTTTAAAGCACTGGTTTACTAAACCATGTTCACCCCACAACACCCTCAGTGGCATCTTCAGCATCTTGCCTGCAGCACGATCCGAGCGATCGTGGATGAGGTCAATCGAAGCAGCAGCGCGGTAATCTTCACACATCGCGTGCATGCTTTCTGGACGACTAGCCCCAGCAAAATATTCCGCCCATCGATCTGGGGAAAATATCCCTGTGCCCGCATGGCGACCCATATGGTTTTTTAACCAAAACTCAGGATTAGCGCCAATTAAGGTTTCTGGAACTGGCTCTGGCTGTATTAGGAAGAACCAATGCCAATATCCCTTAGCAAATTCCATAGTGGTCTTCTCATACATGGTTAATGTTGGAGAGATGTCCAGAACCATTAAACGCAAAACACTCTCAGGAAAGTCCATTGCCAGGCGATGAGAAACCCTTCCGCCTCTGTCGTGCCCAAGCAAGAAGAATTGGTTAAAACCTAAACTTTTCATCAATGCATGTTGATCTGCGGCCATAGATCTTTTTGAATACGTTATGTGATCACTTCTGCCATGAGGCTTTGATGACGCTCCGTAACCCCTTAAATCTGCAGCAACTACCGTAAAGCTTTTGGCTAACTCCGGCGCCACTTGGCTCCAGATTGCCTTTGTTTGTGGGAAGCCATGAAGCAACAACAATGGAGGACCGCTGCCACCGATGAGATATGAGATCTCAATAGAGCCATCTTCAGAGTCAGCGTGAAATGTTTTAGCTTCAAAACCAGGAAAAGATACAGACATTATTCACCTAATAAAAAAGAGCCTCCTAAGAGGCTCTTATATTTTAAATATTAACGATTAGCCTTAGACTGAATTTCAGCGACGGTCACATAGCCCTTATTAGTAGAGTCGATGTAACTAAAGTGGCCATAAATACGAGGCATGCAACCATTAGCCTCTTCTCGAGTTAACTTGCCATCATGATTGACATCGCATTTAGCAAATCGCTCGGCAATTTCTTTATCGCGAGAAGCATCATCAGCCAGGGCTAATAATGGGATTGCCACCAGAGATGACAAGGTAATGACGATTATTTTTTTAATGGGTGATTTCATAATGGAAGCTTATTGACCAGTTGGCACTGGGTTGGCGGATGTTTCTAATGCAGAGCGGACCACTTTCTTTGCCATTGCGACAAATGAATCTGCAGAGCCAGCGTTAGTTCTAAAGGATTCACCTTGAATGGTAATCAAACCTTCACCTAATAATTGGTTTGATTGACTATCCGTAATTTTGCTCTCAACTAAGAGCGCTGGTGTTTTAGAATTAACACCGCCAGCATAAGCAGCAGCATTCATTGCTAAACCAATTGGAGTGAAATTCCATGGTTGCAAGCTATCGGCTGAACTTTCGGCACCAGTGATGCCAACAGAGATGCGTGCAACACCAGGTCCTGGTCTATTCACTATCCTGATAGTGCCGCGAGAATTAACAGCCTCAACCATAGATGCTTGGAGTGCAGCTTTTGCCTTATTAATGTCATCCATGCTGGCTGACTTGGTGGCATTTTGATTCAGGTAAATCGGGTCCAAGATGACCGCAGTATATGAACCAGGGTTCACACCTGAAATACGATATCTCCAAATACGAGTATCTTTATCGGAACTAGCCATTGGGACCAGAAGATTGTAATCAGGCAAGAATCCAGATCTAGGCATTGGCTGCGTAGCCAATTTAGGTGCATTGCTACATGCAGCCAAAGTCATTGCTGTAGCAAATGATGCTAACAGTACTTTCATTTTATTCATGGCGATTCCGAGTGGTGGGTTAAGTTACTTTGTAAGACTTCTATTTATAAAGATTATCATGTCTAGATCAATTTAGTGCGGGGCTGGGCATGGCAAGGTGCCACCTGTCTTTTTATGAATCTGGGGTTTGCATTCAACTTGGGCAGGAGTCGTCTGCGGTAGTCCAGATGGTGCAGACGTTTGAACATTATTTAATGGTGCTTGCACTGTAGTTGCTGCCGTTGGCGACGAAGCGATTGGATTGCTCACTTCCGGAGCTGGCTTTGCTGGAGCTAAACCGACCTCTCTATAAAACGCCTTATCCGATCCAGGGCAAGGCATTAATGCACCCGACTTGGCATTCACTATATCTTTGCATTGGGGGTTGGCCTCAAAGCGTGCCCCTAATTCAGCTGTTGAACAAGCTGCTAGAAAAAAAGTGGTGCTTGCGAGCAACAAGAAGTTTGTAATTAATTTGATATGCATTGAAACATTCTAAGACAAGATGCGCTCAAAATATCTACACCATACTGTTTAATAGCACTCAAAAGGAAAGCGATTAAAAACTGTAGATCAGGAGCAAGAATTGGTTTGCTAGTTCAGATGATTATGATTCATCAATTAAGTGCGTAGGCAGAAATCAATAGATCAGTATATTAATTAATAAAGCCTCATGAGCCAATTCAGGTATTTCTTGCCAACGAAATACCTGAAGAAAGTAAATATGAGCATAGAAACAATTTTGGGCTTACTCAGAGGGGCTACGTATCAATGTTTTTTATTCTCGGATAAAACCCGTGGAGTAAATTAGAAATTGATGGTAGCCGACAACTGGGGACCCGCATTAGTGAAATTGGTATTGCTATTCGAGGATTTCATATGAAAGCCCATTGCTCTGTAAGTCAAACTAATATCCCCCCAGCTAAAGGCATCCCCTACGCCAATCGACGACTGCCAAGTACCATTATTGGAGCCAGGGCCCTTACCTGCATCAAGATAGAATGGTACAAACCAAGAGCTATCCACAATTCTAGCGCGACCTTTTAAACCAATCACGGGATCAGTTGTTTGATTGGAATGAGACGCATAGTTGGTAGATGTTGCGGCCCTGTTTCCTAAGCCATCTAAGACAAAGTTAGAGGTTACGGTGGTGGTATTGGAGGCATATCTTGCTCCTAGTAATCCATCTAAGTAGATAGTCGGTGTATCGTATACCGTATAAGTCCCTGCGAGGGTAAGCATGGTTTGAGTTAACTGACCGTTATAGCCTCCATACAAACTGATTCCGTCATGGCCAGGTAGGTAGCGAGTTGCGCCGCCGCTACCGGATAGTTGCCAGTAAACCAAATCCCCCATTACACCCCAGTTACCTTTATGCGCCTCTAAGGTAAACATGGCTGCAGCACCAGTATTGCTGAGATTTTGATTTATTGAGGTGTCAGAGGTAGCCGTGTGCTTGCCAACACTGGTCGTTGTCCAAGAGGCAGGTGCCCACCCAGAAATAGTTCCTGAAAAACGCCAATCATCACTTACTGTTGGCATGGGATTTACTGTTTGAGCTTGGGCGTTCAGCGCCAAAAGCAAAAGCGATATGAAGAAGGCTAAAAATTTCATGACAATCCTATGGTGACTAAGTTTTATTTAAATTCAATAGATTATTAACCAATTTAATGGATTACCAAACCATTTTTGCGCAGATACACTTCACTTTTGAATTAATCGATTCTTTTTTGGGGAAGAATACCTAGAGCGAAACTCTAAATAAGCTCTTAGTTTAATGTTAATTTGGAATTTGGCCTGCCCAGCACGATTCGAACGTGCGACCTACGCCTTAGAAGCTTTAAAAATGAGCTAAATCAATAGCAGAAACAATGAGTTAAGCCTTACTAGATCAGGCGTGGCATACGCACCGAGATCATTGGAATCATGTGGAATTAAATAGTTTTGATATGGCATCTACAGAAGTGAAGTCAGTTAAACCGACGCTGGATGGTGTCGTGTTACGTGACAGTCAGTTACTCTGCATCACCCGACCCACCAGTTATACGAAGGATCACAGCAATGTGGTTCCTTTTCTTTTGGGTAGATGGAATTTATTAGCAACTGTATAAACTCAATAGAAGATCTATCGGGCCGTGATGGGTCAGGATGGTGGGCGCTGGCTGACCGTGAGCGTCCTAGATATTCCATTAATTTGAATTTAAGTAATTGCGATCAATCGCGTTAAATCGGCTGAATTTCAGAAATCTCAATTGCAAATGGCTCGGAAAAGACTTCTTGATAAACCTCCAAAAACTCTGGTGTTGATCTGAATTCGCGGAATATTGGCCAGTCCTCGTAATCTCTTTTCTTGACTGACCCATTCGAACCAATATTGCGCATTAAGGAAGCGCTAGATAACCAATCTCCTTTTAATACTGCATTCCCAAGCTGAAACGAATCAATGAGTGCAGACCAATCATATTGGCTTAATATTTCATTGCACTTATTAGAGTCTCCAGCCCATTTGTAAGCTTGTGCCCGATTTAAAACTAAAGCAATTCTGTATCATTCAGAATGAAAATTCTTGAGCATATTGCATGCAAAGTCCAGCAACTTAATGGCCGATAAATAATCACCTCTAACCAAGCCTACTTCAAAGAGATGGCATAAGCCATTGTTCATTATTTGACAGAGGTTTAGGACTGATCACCCGCCTCTGCTTTTACCCAATTAGAAAGGAAATACCATGAGCTTCGCACTCAAATATGCACCTAAGACTCTCGATGAAGTTGTTCTAGGTAGCATTACTCTCAAAAACAAGCTAGCTGAATACATTAATGGGCGAGACTTAAAGCCTTTAATACTTCATGGCGGGGTTGGCACTGGCAAAACCACCATCGCCAATCTATTACCCGATGCCATTGAAGGAAGGCCTGCTGAAATCACCCGCCTAAAGGCAGTGGAATTTGGATCCTTTAGCGATGTCACCGAGGTCTTTGGTGGTCCGCCGATGTTTTACAAACTCTTCACCACCAATGATCAAAAGCGTAGTTACATTGTTTCTAATGAAATCAACTTCACCCAAAAAGCAGCCATTGCCTTTAGGGATATTGTTGATGACATGATCAGTCATACCCAGTTCATCTTTACAACGAACTACATTGACCAAGTGGATATTGCCTTACGCGATCGTAGCAGCTGCCTGGTAGTACCTCCAGTAACAGCAAAAGACTGGTTACCCAGAGCGCAGTGGATCTTGCAGCAAGAAGGCATTGCCCTGTCCGACGATCAGCTACTCAAAGTCCTATCAGCGCAATTGCAGGTGAGTTCTAGCAATCGTAAGTTATTGGAGCGTCTTGAAGACTTTGTTAGATCGGTACGCAATCCTCCAAGCAATCCTGGTGGAGTAATTGTAGAAGTACCAACGCCTGAGCCAATTAACCCGCTCATGGCAGCTTAAGCTAACTTGGCGGCCGCCATCATAGGAGTGAGCTTTGAGTAATGTTTTTCAATCATTAAAGTCGAAGTACCCATTTGCCTAGCTAAGGTATGTATATCAATACCTTCAGCTAGAGCAAAGGTTGCATAAGTATGGCGTAGGCTATACAGGGTTCTGTTTTTACCAGTAGCATCCTTTAATAAATTAGATTCAATCATTAGCCGCTCAAAGACATCATCTAGACTATGCGGAGCATCCCCTTCTGGAAATACAAATACTTTCTTATCCAATTTGGCCTCAATCACAGCCTCTAGGTTCTTATAAGGTAGCTTTTGCCAAGCAATTAAGCGCTCTAAAGCCTCAATCACAAAATGCCTTGCTATTAGGTATCTAGGCCCCGTTTTGCCTGATACCCAAATTCTTAGGTAACGCTGCTCCCCAATCCAATGCCACTGCAGGGCCTTCCAGCGAATTGGCATACTCTCCGTTCCTTGTCTAATGCCTGTTCCTAACAAGAACTCCACATACACACGGCACAACCTTCTCATATGGTTACTGCGTTGATTGCGGCCAAAACGCTCCCAGTCCCGCATGTATTCCAATAGGTAATTGACTTCTTGTTGATTAAAGGCTGGCCTGATTTCTGCCCTATCGGCAGCGACATCTAATAATGGAATGGGTCGATGTCGATGGATTAGACCTTGCTCCCTTGCCCTTTCAATTACTCGCTTATAAAGCCCCGCATGGCGCCTTTGGGTATAGGTCTTGGGATTCTTACCCATCTTGGATGTGCGCCAGGCCACATAGTCATCTACTAGCTCTTGGGTAATCTCATTAATTTGGTAATTGCCAAAGAATGGAATCAAGTACTTGGTATAGATATGAATATAGTCCGCATGAGTACGTTTATTAGGATTGGCTTGGACCACTCGCGCAGCAGCAGCTAGTTCTTGCGCGGCTAGCTGGCGAAAGGTTCGTGTCTTAATGGCTAGATCGCTGGCTAGCTTGACCTTAACGGTTTCATATATGGCAATTGCTTGGGTGGTGGCTTCAGCTACTTGATCAGATCCAGTACTGGCGGAATGCCAAGAGCCAGTAGACAGCTTAAAACGGCATTGCCATTGGTGACTATTAGGTCTCTTATAGAGAGTGACGGCGCCATCAAGGAGTTTGACGGGCTCTTCATCAGTGGTGGCGGTGGAAAATAACAGGGATAAATTATTCATTACAAGTGTCTCGAAACACGACACTTGTTAGCTTAATTTCAGATTTACGTTTGGGCGACCTGAATTATTTACGGTCCGTTATACCTGACACTTCGGGATCAGGGCTGTGATGGACTGTTGCTTATCACACAGCAGACCTTCACCTAAATTGAGTATTGCAGGCAGAGATCGACCCATAAGCGGCCATAGCCTTAATGGAAAACAATCAAAAGAGTTAAATGAAACGCTCGAGGTTTCCTGATGTCATCCATCCTCATTATTGAAGGCTGTAATTTGCGCTACCTGAAAAACATTCTTCAAAGAACCTAATTCAGCCTCGTGCAATGATACTAAACGCTTAAGTCGATGTTCACCCTCGGGCAGTAGATGCACCTCTACTTGGCGGCGGTCTACGTCACTCTTTCTTCGCTCTACCAATTTAAGGCCCTCGCATCTTGTAAGCAAGGCAACGGTGCCGTGATGCTTAATCTGCAACCTTTCGGCAATCTCCCCCACCGTTGCCCAGTCACGCCCAGGAAAACCTCTAACGTGCAAAAGTAATAAGTACTGTAGAGGGGTTAAACCCTCCGATTTAACAGCCTCTTCGCTGAAATGAAGAAACCTTCTTAACTGATAGCGAAACTCTGATAGCGCTTCATACTTAAATTTTTTCATAGTTTAAGAATAGCCTATCTCGCCCCTAAATTATTACATCATATTATGATATAATTGAAAGAATCTTAAGGGGCAAGAGTGCGAAATCAACCAAAATTATTGAATCAACGAATACTGTGGATTAGCGGTTTGTGTATCGTTTTGGGGGTTGTGTCGGCATTTACAGCGCATGCTCTTATTGAATTAATTGGATTAATAACTAATATCACTTTTTATGGGCGACTCAGCACATCATTTATTAGTCCCGCAGCCAATCATCTAGGGTTATGGGTGATTCCCATACCAATGATTGGAGGGTTAATTGTTGGCGGTATGGCAAGGTGGGGCTCTAAAGCTATTCGCGGTCACGGCATCCCTGAAGCGATGGAACAAGTTCTACGCAATGAAAGCCGAATTCCCGCCCGCATTACTTGGCTTAAACCACTCTCTTCCGCCATTGCAATTGGCACTGGTGGTCCATTTGGCGCAGAAGGCCCGATTATTGCCACAGGTGGAGCGCTAGGGTCTGTATTGGGTCAACTAATTCACGTTACAGCTGATGAGCGCAAGGTATTGTTAGCTGCTGGTGCAGCAGCAGGAATGGCTGCAATATTTGCAGCGCCCGTTTCTGCAGTGCTGCTAGCAATAGAGTTACTTCTCTTTGAGCGCCGCGCTCGCTCACTTGTACCAGTTGCATTGGCCACAGTAACCGCAACTAGTATCCGCTACCAACTGGAAGGTGATGGTGCAATATTTGCCATGTCCAATTTTGCCATCCCTGGTATTGGGGCAATTATTGCGTACACCATTCTGGGTGGCTTAATTGGCTTGATTAGTATTTGGATTAGTAAATCCATTTACAGCATTGAAGATATTTTCGAGAAACTACCTATCCACTGGATGTGGTGGCCCGCATTAGGCGGTCTTGCAGTTGGCATTATTGGCTATATTAATCCCCATACGCTTGGTGTTGGCTATGAAAATATTGCCTCCATACTTAATGGGCAATTAGCAATAGATGCACTAATTACCCTCTGTTTTCTAAAATTGATTTCTTGGTCTATTGCCCTGGGAAGCGGGACATCCGGCGGTACACTAGCACCCCTCTTTACAATTGGAAGTGCCTTGGGTGCAATCTATGGCTTAGCCATTGTCCATTGGCTACCTTGGCTTAATTTAGATCCTCGCATCGCCGCTTTGGTTGGAATGGCGGCCCTATTTGCCGGCGCCTCTCGCGCTCTACTTGCATCCGTTGTATTTGCATTTGAAACTACTTTGCAGCCCCATGGCTTACTTCCTTTGCTTGGAGGCTGTACGGCTGCGTATCTTGTATCGGCGTTAATAATGCGAAATACTATCATGAGCGAAAAATTGATTCGGCGCGGTGTTAGAGTGCCGTCCGAATATAGCGCAGACTACCTTGAGCGAATTACAGCTGGAGAAATCAGCAGTCAAGATGTTATTTCTTTGCAAAGCTCTCAATTGGTTGGCGAAGTGCGGACCTGGCTAGCGCAAGAATCTACAGAAGCACAACACCAAGGGTATCCAGTGTTAAATAAGAGCAATGATGTCGTTGGTGTCGTAACCCGCAAAGACTTAATGAAATCAGCGATCCCTCCAGACGCCTCTATTGGCGATTTGATTGCTCGAAGCCCACTAACAATTCCAGAAAGCCATACCGCAAGAGAGGTTGCTGATCAGATGCTAAAACATGATACAGGCAGGATAATTGTTACAAAAGATACCGACTCAAATTGCATGCTTGGAATTATTACCCGGAGTGATCTCTTGTCGGCTCATTCACAAAGATTAAAAGAAGCAAGCGAGGTTACTCGCCACTTATCACCCAAAAAAGCTATTTAATCAACTAAGCGAAGGATATTGGTCAAATGGACCTACATATCAATTTCAAAGAATTAGTGCATTCTCTTGGCGATGGCATGGTCATTTCTGATGCTCAAGGCACGATTGTATACTGGAACCCAGCAGCCGAGCGTATATTTGGGTTTACGCAATCCGAGGCTCTTGGTCAAAGCTTGGATCTCATCATTCCAGAACGGCTACGGAAACGTCATAACGATGGATATAACCACTCCATGGAAACGAGAACTACCAGCTATGGAGATAAATTGCTTGCTGTGCCAGCTACACATAAATCTGGACGCCCTTTATCGATTGCATTTACGGTATCAATGATTTTTGATGCTGAGAAGAAAACAGTTGGCGTGGCAGCCGTCATTCGAGATGACACCGCTCGATTTTCTGATGAACGAAATTTACGGAAAAGAATACTTGAGTTAGAGGGTGCAAACAAATAATCTCCATCGTCATAAATAAACCGAGCAATCAGGTTACCCTTGCCGATCAAATCGGAAAAATATCAATAGATAGAGTTGTTGATGTCTTCTACAGCCTTGTTCAAACACATCCAACCTTGGCTAAACCATTCTCATCCGTAGATGATTGGCCAAACCACAAAGATAGGATTGCTCATTTTTGGTGGGTAGCATTGGGTGGACAACCACAGAAATCCTACCGATATGATCCTGTCGGGAAGCATTTTTCTGCCGCTTTTAATGCAGAGCTGCTAGAGGACTGGAAGCAACTATTTAGAACGGTTATTAGCTCTCATATTAAAGCTGACTTAGACGAAAAATGATTTTCACGAGTGGAAATGATTGGTGAGAATTTATTAACCCAAAATGATCGCTTAATGGGGAAATAATTAAAAGTAATCTCATAGGTAAACATGCTGCCCATAAAAGTAGGCGCCCAACCAAGACATCATGGGTATGTTGAAATTGGCAATTGCTTTTAAAATAAGCGAGTCCAGGTTGGTCAAAAAAAGTACTAACCAGTAATTTTCACCAATATTGATGAAGCCTACTTATTTAATTTTTTGGAGTTGATGATGAGCTTTAAGCAAATTTTGAAACAAATGGCGCAAAATAAAAACCCACATGTTCCGTGGTCTGAACATTTCCGCTCTGCTATTGGCGGAATCGTTGGCGGTGGGTTCGTTGCCTTTATAGCCAAATTTGCAAGCGAATACACCGAAATTAATGAATGGGCAATGGCCTCCTTGGGGGCAAGCGCACTACTTGTTTTCGTTCTTCCATCCAGTCCAATGGCGCAACCAAAAGCAGTCATTGGCGGGAATATAGTTTCTGCACTTGTAGGCGTTACCTGCGCAATCCTGATACCTGACCCTAGACTTGGTATGCCGATAGCGATTGGCGTATCTATTTTAGGCATGCTTTTTTTCAAGTGCTTACATGCTCCTGCGGCAGCTACAGCACTTAGCGCGATACTAGGACATATCGTTACCTATAGGTTTGCTTTATTTCCAGTGCTGATGGATTCCCTATTGCTTGTACTAGCCGGCATCTTTTATAACCGTATCACAGGAAAACAATACCCCCATACGGAAAAATCTCCTGGCAACATATCCAGCAAATCCCCATCCGCTGAAACAATGAGCTTAATTGAGGATAAGAATGCCATCGCTCAAGTGCTAGCGAAATACAAAGAATTCATTGACATCAATCCAGGGGACTTAGCAAATATTATTCGCGATGTTGAATTACATGCATACCAACAAAAGTTAAAGTCCATTACTTGTTCCGCCATCATGAGCTCTCCAGTCATCTCCGTTGAAATGGCAACCCCTCTGGAGGAGGCTTGGATAAGGATAAGAAAAAATCACATTAAATCACTACCAGTGGTTGATAGAAATGATCGAATAGTTGGAATTATCACCTTAGAACATTTTTTAAAATATGCAGCAGTTGATTTTGATAAAACTTTTGGGCAGCGCCTACAAGGTTTTATGCGCCAGAGTTTTAGCAGGGCCTCAGTCAAGCTATCTGACGCCTACCCAAATGCTGTTGGGCAAGTTATGCAAAAAACTGTTCGAGTTATCAGCACGAATCGCAATCTTCTCGATTTAGTTACGATATTTGAAGGCGATGGCCATCATCACCTTCCAGTTATTGACGAACACCAGAAATTAGCAGGCATGATCACACAGTCAGATTTTGTCAGGGCAATTCATAGCTCGATGGAATAAAAAAGTAGTGGATAAATTAAAAAGCTGGTGCTCAAAAATTTATGAGGCACCCAAGCACCGCCAATTACCCAGTTTTGAGCGTTCGCATTACAACAAATACCCGCCTTAAGAGCCACCCGACCGTCACGTAACCGGACACCCCCGAGTCGGGCTGAACCGACACTCGATCGTCAGGGTCTTGATAGGCTGTTGCTGATCACAAAGCAGACCCTCGCCTTACTTACCGATGGCAAGCTCAAAACGACCCATAGCAAACACTCAAACGAGTAAAGCGCCCAGAGGTGGTTTAGGTGTTTCTTGGTGGCCCGGGGCGGAATCGAACACCGACATAAGGATTTTCAATACTCTGCTCCATCGGCCGCTATTGGCCGTTCTCTGCCACCCAATCTGCCCTATTTCCGATTTTTCAATGTCCGCATAACCTTTGATAAGAGCCACCTGACCGTCACGTAACCGGACACACTGCAGTCGGGTCAAACCGACACCCGATCATCAGGGTCAAAAATTTCGACTGAGTTGCTGATAGTCAACTGGATCAACTTACGCCCTACCAAAGGTGAGCTCATACGCTAGCCAAGCTAGATCATGATTAATCACAATCGAGCCAATGAAACAGCCTGAGACAACATTAATTTAAGAGATTTGTGGCCTGCCCAGCACGATTCGAACGTGCGACCTACGCCTTAGAAGGGCGTTGCTCTATCCAGCTGAGCTATAGGCAGTATGTGTGTACTGGGACTAAATGGTGAAACTTGAGAAAGTGGTCGGAGTACAAGGATTCGAACCTTGGACCCCCTGCTCCCAAAGCAGGTGCGCTACCAGGCTGCGCTACACTCCGACGGAATCGATATTGTACACCGACATGTTGCTGAGGGCCAAATCCTGTAATATTCAGGCCCATGAGCACCCTTTTTAACGGCAAAGTTAGCAAGCAAACGCGAGCGTTAATCGCTCTTGGCTTTTTGCTATTTAGCCTCTTGGGCACCCAGTATTTAGGCTTTGCACATAGCGTTTCGCATGCCGGCTTCCAGGGCGTTAATTTAGAGTTCAACACTGGCGATCGCACTTCCTTTGGCATATCTCATGCTGCAGCCGATTGCCATTTATTTGATGCCTTAACCCTCGCCAGTTTTATTGCGCCAGATGTTCAATCTTCTATCGGGGTGCTTTCTTATTCAGGCACTTTTACCCCGCTCTTAGTGGTAACGGTTTTCCAGGCTCTTGCCTCACCCTATCAATCTCGAGCTCCCCCCAGCATCACTCTTTAATTACATTGCCCTCGCCTTATTAGCGAATTTATGTGCATTTACCTGTTGAAATAGTTCAATAGTTTTAAGAGTGAAGTATGAAATTTAGAATCCCCTATCAATTGGCTTTATTAAGCGCTTTGGGCGTAAGCCTTCCTTACTCCGCAAGAGCGGAAGATCCGAATGGCGGCTTAGTGATTGAATCGAACGCCATCTCCGAAAATAATCTTATGAGCCCGAGCAAAGTTTTGTCAGGCGATGAGTTGCAAAATAAGCTGGGTAACAACCTGGGCGCCACCCTCTCCAATGAACTGGGGGTTTCTGCAACCGGATTTGGAGCGGGCGCTTCCAGACCAGTCATTCGTGGGCTCGAAGGTGCGCGGGTACAGATTTTAGAAAATGGCCTATCGGTGAGTGACGTATCGAGTATTTCGGCAGATCATGCTACCGCCAACCCCTTACAAAGTACGCGTCAAATTGAAATCCTACGCGGCGCATCTGCATTGATGTATGGGTCTGGCTCGAGCGGCGGCTTGGTCAATGTGATTAATGATCGCATTGCCACCTCCCTCCCAGGGGAGCCAACGGGGTCAGTAAATACGAGCTATGAAACCGTCAATCAAGACAAGACCGCCAGCGCAGTAGTCGATACATCCACCGGACCAATTGCCTTTCATATTGATACCGCCATTAGCAATGCCAATAACTATCAAATCCCTGGCTACGCAGAGCAAGGTGGGCCGAATGCTAACTGGGCAATCAGCCCCGGCGTTCCGCAAAATGTGCCCTACTCTAGCAAGCTACCCTTCTCCTTTAATAATGAGAATAACTTAGGGCTGGGCGCTTCTTATATTGGTGATCATGGTTATACCGGGGTCTCACTATTGCGCCTTAATCATGACTATGGCGTTCCTACTGCTGATGGCGGATTTATTAACCAATCGCAAAATCGCTATGATTTGCAGCATGAAACCCGCGATCCTATGGATGGTTTTAGCGCTTTCAAATTCAGCATCTCTAATAGCCATTACATGCACAATGAATTTGATAACAACGGCGTGCCGCAAACTAATTGGGTAAATGATGCAACAGAATTACGCGCGGTACTAGATCATCAATCCTGGATGGGCTGGAAAGGTAGTGTTGGCTTGCAATCCTCTACCGCCAAACTAACGGCAACCGATATCGCTAGTGGCAATGCAGATATCGTTCCGCAAACAGTCACCAATTCCAATGCGCTATTTTGGGTGGAGCAAGGTAATTTTGGTGACTTTAAAAATAGTCTTGGTTTGCGCTACAACTATGTTACCCAGAACCCCAATCAGGCCAGCGTTTACGCCGACTCGATTTCTACTTATAGCCCACCTTCATTAATTAACCGTCAGTTTAATTTGGGCTCCTACTCTTTGGGAACTATTTACGAAGTGACTAAAGGCTATGGACTAGCTGCAGCCTACACCGTTTCACAAAGGGCACCAAGTGCACCCGAGCTTTACGCTTTCGGTCCACACGATGCTACCGCCACATACATAGTGGGTAATTCCAATTTACAAATAGAGACTTCGCACAACATTGAATTGGGTATACAAAAAACGATTGGACTCATCCAAGGTAAAGCCAACATCTATCAAAATCAGTTCAGTAACTACATTTATGGCTTCTACACTGGAAATACAGTCTCTGGTGATGGATATACCAACTATCCAGTAGTAGCCTCCCAACAAGCAAATGCCACCATTAAAGGGGTTGAAGGAGAATTAACCTACAACTGGCAGCAAAATGGCGTTGGCACTCGCCTATTTGGTGACGCCTCTCAAGGGACTTTTAATAGTGGCGGTAATTTACCCCTGCAACCAGCCCCACGCTTAGGGGCTGAAATTGCCCAACAAGTAAATCAATGGAAAATGAATGCTACTTACATCCATGCTTTTGAGCAGACGCGCTTAGCTAGCTTTGAGATTGGCCCCACGCCGAGCTACAACCTACTCAATGCAGGCGTGTCATACACTGAAAGAATTAACAGCATCTCTTGGACAGGCTATCTGCGTCTGACAAACTTATTGAATCAAGATATTCGTTATGCCACAACGCCAGAGACGGTACGCTTATACGCACCCCAACCGGGTCGCAGCGCCATGATTGGGGTTCGAGCTGCTTTTTAAAGGAACTTGGTGATGAGGGTTGCCACCAAACCCGAGCCCAGAATCACAATGACAGGGTTAATTTTGGTACGCAAAATAAGATAGAGGGTAATCAGCGCCAGTCCAGCAGTTAGCGAGCTAACAATCGAAGCCTTGCCAACGGCATAAACACCCGATGCCATGAGTCCGACTGAGATGGGCTCCAAAGCATTTTGGATGGTTCTGCGCCAAGGGCTTTCACCAAAGCGATTCCAAATACGACCAGCATAAAAGCACAAAATACTCGATGGCAAGAAAAATGAGAGCAGAACAACTCCCGCTCCTACTAGGCCAGCAACCTGAAATCCGATCACCAAGACCATCAACATATTAGGGCCTGGTGCAATTTGTCCGATACTATAAATATGTACAAAACGCAGGTGATCAATGCCAAATTGATGAGCTAGTAAGGATTGCATCTCCGGTAATACAGCGGTCCCGCCACCTACCGCCAGGAGTGACAGTAAGCCAAAGCTGAGTGCTAATGAAACTAAATGGTTCATGAGCTAACTCTTGGGCGATAAATATAAATTGCTATCGGAGCCATTATTAATAGGACGATGGGTAGACTTAGCTTTACCAGACTCATCAAAATAAAGGTTGGCACAATAATGAGAAGTGACTTGAGACGCTTCCAGTGCTCGTCACCGATCCGATAAGTAATTGCCGCCAGTAAACCACATGCAGCTGCTGCAACTCCAGACAAAATGATATTTGCTAGTGGGTGATCTGTATTCGTGGTGTATGCAACACCGATAATTAGTACAAATAGAGATCCAGGAAGTATTAGGCCGATGGTTGACACGAAAGCACCTAACATGCCGCGCAAATGATCTCCGGCTAACACCGCTAAGTTCACTGAGTTTAAGCCTGGCATAGTTTGGCTAATTGCAAGATAGCCCATGAATTCATCGGCAGTAAGCCAGCGTCTTTTTTCAATTAAAAGAATGCGTTCATAAGCAATGATTCCTCCACCAAAACTTACTGCGCCGATGAGTAAAAACTGGAAAAAGAGGTCATGTAAACATACTGACAAATCTTCATCAGTTAATTTTGCGGAGCTCATTCAGGCTTTCCATAGATTAATGCCGTTTTTGTACTACCAATTTCTAACCAATCAGCCAATTCAGTTTGAAGCTTTTTAAAAAACTTATCCGCCCTCTTATGAGCCTTGGCTTGTGAGCGATTTTCATCGTTTACGCGATATGAAAAGGCAAGCTCGCCTACAATAGGGTCGCCAGCAGTCCTCATCCAAATGGCAATTTCACAATGCGCTTGCACACCATCTCCAAAAACCAGGTTTCCTAATGGCAAGCAGGCTTCAAGAATCTTATTGGTAGGACCGCCAACAATATGTACGGGAGTTTTTTTATCTATCGAAAGATTTGCCATGCCTGGAAAATACTCACAAATCGCACTAATTGATCTGTCAAATAAACTATCAATTGGAACGGCATCCAAAATTGCATTGTTTGAGAATATTTGACGTTTAGAACCCAAGGCATCGCCACGTAAGATTTCCTCTTTAAAGCGAGCCCTGGATTTTATTTTCTTTTGTGGGGCTGGATTAAATTTGGACGCATGCTCCATGTCATGGGTTCGACACTTGAGGGTGACTTCTGCATAGTCATCAACCCACACGTTTTGTCGTGACTCTCGAACTCGCAAAATAATATTATTTAAACGGAAATCTTCACCGGGAGTATCGTAAAAATAAATATTTCGTAGCCCGGTATTTGCATTATCAAGGTGAAAAAAATCCACCTTACTTTTCTTGCAAAACTTCACAATTTGTTCGCTAAGAAGCAAAATTCTGCCGTGACGATCAAGACCCTTTGGCTTGATGAGTAATTTAAATTCTCTATTGGTAATGGATGGATGCAGCTTCATAAAATAATCCTTTTTTCTTGAGCTTATCACCAACTCGTGAAATTAAATCAGTTCATGAGGTTGTAAGTGGGTAAACCAAGCTCTTAGCGAATTGAGTGGGTTAGGCAGTGCGAACCAAATCAGCAATACTTTTGGCTGCACTCATTGCAATATCAGCATCTTTAGTCTCCACCATAACGCGCAATAAAGGCTCCGTACCGGATGCACGAATCAGAACCCTACCAATGTTTTGGAGATCAGTCTCAACCTTGGTGATTTGGTTTTTTAGTCTTTCGTCGCTCTTCCAGTCGTAACCGGGTTTAAACTTCACATTCAAAAGTACCTGCGGGAATATTTTGACAGCATCCAATAATTGCGCAAGGCTCTTTTTGTTTTGACTCATTGCCGCTAACACTTGAAGTGCCGCAATTGTGCCGTCACCTGTGGAGTGCTGGTCTAAGCAAAGCAGATGACCTGACCCTTCGCCACCAATGATCCAACCATTTTGTTTGAGTAATTCCAAAACATAGCGATCACCTACATTGGCGCGCTCAAAACCGATGCCTAGATCTTTAATAGCGTTTTCAACTGCAAGATTAGTCATTAAAGTGCCTACAGCACCACCAATCTGCTGTCCACGATCCAAGCGATCTTTTGCAAGTACATACAAAAGCTCATCACCATTAAATAAACGACCAGAAGCATCAACCATTTGCAGGCGATCAGCATCACCATCTAGAGCAATACCGAGATCTGCATTCACTTCCTTAACTTTAGCAATTAAAGCTGCCGGTGCCGTTGCTCCGCAACCATCATTGATATTGCGACCATCAGGGCTAACGCCAATTGGGATCACTTCAGCACCTAGCTCATGAAAAACATGGGGAGCTGTGTGATATGCGGCTCCATTAGCGCAATCCACTACAAGTTTCAATCCCTTGAGATTTAACTCACCTGGAAATGTTGATTTACAAAACTCAATATAGCGTCCTGCAGCATCATCTAAGCGAAAGGCTTTACCAAGTTCTTTTGAATTTACACAACCCATAGGTTTTTCTAATTCAGATTCAATGGCAAGCTCAAACTCATCAGACAACTTATCGCCTTTTGCAGAGAAAAACTTGATACCGTTATCTTGATAAGGGTTATGAGAAGCAGAAATCACTAAGCCAGCAGACAAACGCAATGCCTTAGTAAGGTACGCAACGCCAGGGGTTGGAATGGGGCCACAAAGCATGACATCCACCCCTGCAGCTGCAAACCCAGCCTCCAATGCAGCCTCCAACAAATATCCTGATACGCGCGTGTCTTTACCTATAAGAATTTTGCAACGCTCGCCCAGCTTGGCTTCGCGTGTTAATACTTTGCCAGCAGCATAGCCAAGGCGTGTCATAAATTCAGGGACGATAGGAAATTGGCCTACCTCCCCTCGAATGCCATCAGTGCCAAAGTATTGTTTTTTCATGGGTTTCATTATAAAACTTAGATGCGTTACTAAGTATTTATAGCCTCCCAAAGCTTTAGAGCATCAACAGTCTCGGGAACATCATGAACCCGGACAATTTGAGCACCACGATCGGCGGCCATAATTGCTGCGGCAATGCTTGGGGCAAGTCGCTCGTCAGTATCTTTGCCAGTAATTTTGCCAATCATCGATTTACGTGAAATTCCTGCCAATACAGGAAAGCCTAATGTCGAGAAGTCAGCAAAGTGTGTCAGCATATTGAGGTTATGTTCCAAGCTCTTACCAAAACCAAATCCCGGATCAATAGCAATACGGTCACTGCTGATGCCTTTCGAAATTAAAAGCTTCGCTCTATCATTTAGAAACTGCTTGACCTCGGCAATGACGTCCTGATATCCAGGGTTAAATTGCATTGTTAAGGGGTCGCGTTGCATGTGCATTAATACAATGCCACAGTGATGACTTTCCATCACAACCTCTAAAGCCCCTGCTTGTCTGAGGGCCCAAATATCATTTACACAATCTACGCCAGCATGCAACGCTTGGCGCATTGTTTCTGCTTTATAAGTATCTATTGATAAAGGCACACCGCAATCCTTCAGTGCCTCAATGACCGGAAGCACTCTATCCAACTCTTCTTGCAGCTCAACCGGTTCAGCACCAGGACGAGTTGACTCCCCTCCAATATCAATGAGATCAACCCCGTTTTCGATCATTAACTCCGCTTGTGCAATAGCATCTTTAGCGCTTCTGAATTTACCACCATCAAAAAAAGAATCCGGCGTTGCATTCAGAATGCCCATCACAATCGGGCGCTTGCGTTTGGAGAAATCAAAAAGAAAACGCCCACAACGCCAAGTTGTGGGCATCTCTTGAAGGCTTTGATAATGCATCAAAGACTACAGCTAAATAGTGTAATTAAGCGGTAGCTGGAGCGCTGCCAGTAGCAGGGCCAGGAGTACCAGCGGAATTACCAAACTGAGTTGCTGGAGGTGGCTTAGGTGCACGTGGTGGGCGACCTTCCATGATGTCATTGATTTGCTCTGCATCAATAGTTTCCCATTCCAGTAAAGCTGCAACCATCGCTTCAACCTTATCTCGGTTTTGTTCCAAGATCGATCTAGCTAAAGCATACTGACTATCAATCAACGTACGTATTTCAGCATCTACCTTTTGTTGGGTTAGTTCAGAAACTGTTTTGGTGCTGTTGCGACCAAAAATACTTTCTGATTCGGTATCAACATAAACCATGGTGCCCAAGCTATCACTCATGCCATAACGAGTCACCATATCACGGGCCATTTTCGTAGCACGTTCAAAGTCATTGGATGCGCCAGTACTTGAAGAGTGCAAGAACACCTCTTCAGCAGCACGACCACCAAACAAAATAGCCAACTCTTCCATCATGCGATCTTTATACAGGTTCACACGATCAAATTCAGGTAGCTGCCAAGTCACACCCAACGCCATACCTCGCGGCATGATAGTGACTTTATGAACAGGGTCGGCCTTAGGTAAAACCTTAGCTACAACAGCATGGCCAGACTCGTGATATGCGGTGTTGCGACGCTCTTCTTCGCGCATCACAGCAGACTTGCGCTCAGGCCCCATATAGATCTTGTCTTTAGCATCCTCAAAGTCTTTCATGTCTACTGCACGTTTATTACGACGTGCCGCAAACAATGCAGATTCATTTACCAAGTTCGCTAAATCTGCTCCTGAGAAACCGGGAGTGCCGCGAGCCAAAACAGCAGCATTAACGTCAGGATCGATTGGAACCTTGCGCATATGTACTTGCAAAATTTGCTCACGACCACGGATGTCTGGCAAACCTACGTGCACTTGTCGATCAAAACGTCCTGGACGCAACAAAGCTTTATCAAGCACATCAGAGCGGTTTGTAGCAGCAACTACGATCACGCCACTATTACTTTCGAAACCATCCATCTCAACCAGCATTTGATTTAGTGTTTGTTCGCGTTCATCATTGCCGCCGCCCATGCCGGCACCGCGATGACGACCAACAGCATCAATCTCATCAATAAAGATGATGCAAGGAGAATTTTTCTTGGCATTTTCAAACATGTCACGAACACGTGATGCACCAACACCAACAAACATCTCCACGAAGTCAGAGCCGGAGATCGAGAAGAATGGCACCTTAGCCTCACCCGCGATGGCGCGAGCCAAAAGAGTCTTACCAGTACCTGGAGGCCCTACAAGCAACACACCATGCGGAATACGACCGCCGAGCTTTTGAAATTTTTGGGGATCTTTTAAGAAATCAACAATCTCAAAGACCTCCTCTTTGGCTTCATCGCAACCTGCAACGTCGGCAAAGGTAACCGTATTGCTATTCTCATCAATCAAGCGCGCTTTAGATTTGCCAAAGGAGAATGCACCGCCCTTACCGCCACCTTGCATTTGGCGCATCATGAAAAACCAAAAGCCAATAATTAATAAGGTAGGGCCAAGATAGTACAAAGCAGAAACCAACATATTCGGTTCGTCATCAGCTTTGCCGGTAACTTGAACTCCATATTTCATGAGGTCACCAACCATCCAGATATCACCTGGAGAGATGATGGAGTATTTAGTGCCGTCAGCAGGCGTCACTTGTAATGTGCGACCTTGTACATCTACGCGCTTTACTTTGCCGGCCTTAGCGTCATCCATGAATTGGGAATACGTCACCTGAGTTTGGTCCTTAGGCTTATCAAACTGTTTAAAAACAGTGAAAAGCACCAAGCCCACAATGAGCCACACGCCGATTTTTTGGAACATATTGCTGTTCAAAATGAGTCCTTTTCTGGAGTGAACCAGGAGTTAAAGCGATTTGCTTCCTAAGTATTTGATTCTACTACCACCCTTTTTCAAGAGCTAATGGCATATATATTTGATAAAACCCTATAAAAACGGGGGTATTAGCCAGTGTTTAGAGCCTATTTAGGAGGTTTAAGGTTTCTACCCAAAAGGAAGATCTCAGAAGACTTTGCTCTAGATGCTTTAGGTTTGCGGGAGGCAACCGTTTTGAAGACCTTTTTAAAGGATTCCACTATTTGGCTATAGCCACTACCGTTAAAACATTTAATTAAAAGCGCACCTTCAGGCTTCAGATGAGCGGTAGCGAAGTCTAGGGCTATCTCTGCTAAAAAAGCCATTCTGGCTGCATCAGCAACACCAACCCCAGAAAGATTTGGCGCCATGTCCGATAGAACTAAATCGACTTTGCCTTCGGCACTCTTCGGTAAAAGCGCCTCTAAAGCAGCCAGCCCCTCTTCCTCCCTAAAATCACCCTGAATAAAGCTTACGTCAGCTATATCTTCCATTGGCAAAATATCGATGGCAATAATCTGACCATCTGGCTTGCCTGACTCAATTTTGGGATTGCTTTTACCAAGCTCAGTGAGGCGATTGCGGACGTACTGAGACCAACTCCCGGGAGCGCTCCCTAAGTCCACAATAGTCATACCTGCCTTGATAAGATGATCTTGCTCGTCAATTTCACTGAGCTTATAAACCGCTCTAGCGCGGTAGCCCTCTTTTTGAGCCATCTTCACATAGGGATCGGATAGATGATCCTGCAACCAACTTTTATTAAATTTATTCTTTGCCAAAACTTACCTACTTTCGCCGTCTATTTTCCTAGTTTCTGAGCTCTAAAGCAAAAGGAATCGATCAAAATACAGGCAAATTCAAGCTAAAAGGGCAATTTAGACCCTCAATGCTCTATCATCAACACCATGACTGCACTCACTATTACCCCTGTACAACGTAAATCCCTCAAAGCTGACGCTCACGACCTAAGTCCTGTTGTCATGATTGGTGGCGATGGCTTAACACCTGCTGTAATCAAAGAAGCTAAATTAGCCATCAATCATCACGGATTAATCAAGATCCGTGTTTTTGGTGATGAGCGTGAGGCACGTATTGCTATGTATGAAGAGCTTTGCGACAAACTTGATGCTGCTCCAGTTCAACATATCGGCAAGTTACTTGTGTTGTGGAAACCAAAAGATATGGTGGATGAGGCTTTTAGTAATCTAGGTAGATCAAGTAAGCAAACTAAAAAATCTTTGCAGGCTCCTCGTACGAAACGCCAGCCAAATCGTGCTCCAGCAAAAGCCGGTGTCCGCACGAGTACCTCTGAAAGATCGGATCGTCGCTCTGCTTCAAATGCAGCCCCCTTTGCACGTGCTGCCGCAGTCAAATCGGCAACACCTAAGAAACGTGTTTTGCGCTCTGAAGCGGCTGAGTCAAAAATTGGCTGGTCTTCTCCCGGCTACAGAAAAGCGGTTGCTGCGCCAGCACCGATTAAGAAGCGTAAAGTCAGAATGAGCAGCACTAAGAAAAAGTCACTTGGCTCTTAATTCAAGCAAGTGAAATGCAAAAACGCCGCTAGTCGGCGTTTTTTGTTGCCCGCCAAACCAAGGCTAGGCCAAGTGCCGCTTGAATCATAAAGATTGCACTAGAAACACCATGGAGGCGTGAAAATAATGTGGCATTAGTGGACTCGCGAACTGACAAGCCTAAATAGAGCGCTTGATCCCTCAACGAATCCATCCAAGGAATAATGATGAATGCTGCAGCAACAGTGCATGCGAGCATTCCCAATAAGATCCAACGAACGATGCGGTAACGGTCGCCACCCCGTCTTACTAGGTGATTTGCCATCACCATTAGAAATGCGCTTAAGGCGACACCGATATAGGCAGTGGTTTTGAAGAGATTTGCTGCAATCATACCGGCAACCTGTCTGTCTCCCAAACTAGAGAACAAAACAGGCACCACTAGAAATCCAATGGCGATGAAACTACCAACCCAAAGACCTGATATCAGGCTAAATATTCTTTGGGTGCGGATGTGGCGCATTAGACGTAACGCACAGCCAAGATTTCAACTTCGCGATTGCCACCTGGGGCTTGTACAGCAACAACGTCACCCTCTTCTTTACCTATTAATGCACGAGCTATCGGTGAGCTGATGGAGATTTTCTTAACGGCAATATCCGCCTCATCATCTCCAACGATTTGATAGGTGAGCTTAGTGCCATCTTCTAAATCCTCAAGATCAACAGTAGCACCAAATACTATGCGGCCAGCAACATCCAAAGTAGCAGGGTCAATAATTTGAGCTGCCGATAACTTGCCTTCTAATTCTTGAATGCGGCCTTCAATGAAGCCCTGCTTCTCTTTAGCAGCATCGTATTCAGCATTCTCAGAGAGATCACCTTGAGCGCGAGCCTCGGAGATGGCATTGATAACAGAAGGACGTTCAACATGTTTAAGACGGTGCAGCTCCTCTTTGAGAAGTTCTGCACCGCGCTTAGTAATCGGAATTGTGCTCATGAAACTAACCTAACTTAAATTCTTGCGCAAAATCGCGCGTATAAAAGTTAATTTTAGATTAAATGAGCTCCCGATGTAAGTTTTGCAAGGAATAAACCTCGAGGGAGTCGAGTCGGCCATTTTCAGAGGCCAACAAACCATCCATCACCGCTCGTGCGGCACTGATGGTTGTGTAATACGTAACACCATTAGCCTGAGCGCTGGTTCGAATCGATCTAGAGTCAGCAATCGCCGTCCGGGTTTCATCCACAGTAGTAAAGACAAGCGAAATCTCACCATTCTTAATGAAATCCACAATATGGGGGCGTCCATCCTTTACTTTGTTGACTACTTTTACGGGTAAGCCAGCCGCTTCAATTGCTGCCGCAGTACCTTTAGTGGCAACCATCGGGAAGCCCAGTTGATGTAACAACTTAGCGACTTCAATTGCTTTTGGCTTGTCGCTATCTTTGACGGTCAAAAGAACTGTTCCGCTCTTCGGTAATTTGATGCCAGCGCCCAACTGTGACTTAAATAAAGCCTCGCCAAAGGTCTTGCCAACACCCATCACTTCGCCAGTGGAGCGCATTTCTGGTCCGAGAATTGGATCAATGCCTGGGAATTTATTAAATGGAAATACAGCCTCCTTAACTGAGAAGTATGGCGGCTTCACTTCAGCCTTAATACCCTGCTGCTCTAGAGTCTGACCAACCATACAACGTGCAGCAATCTTCGCCAGCTGCAAACCAGTGGCTTTTGATACAAACGGTACGGTGCGTGAGGCGCGCGGATTTACTTCCAAGACATAAATGACGTCTTTGCCATCTACATTCTGAATCGCAAACTGGACGTTCATTAAGCCAACTACATTCAGACCTTTAGCCATCGCCGCAGTCTGACGCTTAATCTCTTCTACCGTTGCATCGGATAACGAATATGGAGGCAACGAGCAGGCAGAATCACCCGAGTGAACACCGGCTTGCTCGATATGTTCCATGACGCCACCAATAAATACAGCTGTACCATCACTGATGCAATCGACGTCACATTCGATAGCATCATTCAAGAAGCGATCTAGCAGCACAGGAGAGTCATGGGATACCTTAACGGCTTCACGCATGTAACGCTCAAGGTCGCGACCATCATGAACGATTTCCATTGCACGACCACCCAAGACATAGGAAGGACGAACCACTAATGGATAACCAATTTCCTCGGCAAGCTTGAGAGCCTCTTCTTCAGTACGCGCTGTACGGTTAGGTGGCTGACGCAATCCGAGATCCTGTAGTAGCTTCTGGAAGCGTTCGCGATCTTCTGCTGCATCAATCATATCTGGTGAAGTGCCGATAATTGGAACACCATTGCGCTCAAGATCTAAAGCCAATTTCAAAGGAGTTTGACCGCCGTATTGAACAATGACGCCCTTTGGTTTTTCTTTAGCAACAATCTCCAATACATCTTCAAGAGTTAGAGGCTCAAAGTACAGGCGATCTGAGGTGTCGTAGTCAGTCGATACGGTTTCAGGGTTGCAGTTAACCATGATAGTTTCGTAGCCATCATCACGCATTGCTAAAGCAGCATGCACACAGCAATAGTCAAACTCAATTCCTTGACCGATTCGATTAGGGCCGCCGCCCAAAACCATGATCTTTTCTTTATTGGTCGGCTGTGACTCGCACTCACCATGCTCTGCTTCATAGGTTGAATACAAATAAGCAGTGTTAGTCGAGAATTCAGCAGCACATGTATCAACACGCTTATAGACTGGAACAACTTTCATTCGATGGCGCGCAGCACGAACGGATGCAGCGTCAACTTTGAGTAACTTTGCTAAGCGGCGATCGGAGAAACCTTTTTGCTTTACAAAGCGTAACTCTGGGGCTGTTAGGCTATCGATCTTGCGCTGCTTAAGCTCAGTCTCAATGGTGATCAGTTCTTCAATTTGCTCCAGGAACCAAGGATCAACTTTCGTTTCACTATAGATCTCATCAAGACCCATACCCATGCGGAATGCGTCTGCCAAATACCAAATGCGATCCGGACCAGGCTCATTGATTTCATTAATGATGTCATCAAGGTCTGTGGATACTTCATCCAAGCCGTCAACACCAACCTCAAGACCGCGGAGCGCTTTTTGGAAAGACTCTTGGAAAGTCCGGCCAATGGCCATGACTTCGCCAACTGACTTCATCTGCGTTGTTAGGCGGGAATCAGCCTGCGGGAACTTTTCAAATGCAAAACGTGGAATCTTGGTAACAACGTAATCGATTGAAGGCTCAAATGATGCTGGTGTAGCGCCGCCAGTAATATCATTCTTGAGTTCATCAAGGGTATAACCCACGGCCAATTTAGCCGCAATCTTTGCAATTGGGAAGCCTGTAGCCTTTGATGCTAAAGCCGAGGAACGGGATACCCTTGGATTCATCTCAATGACGATCATGCGACCATCTACTGGATTAATTGAGAACTGAACGTTAGACCCACCGGTATCAACGCCAATTTCTCTCAGAACCGCAATCGATGCATTACGCATGATTTGATATTCTTTATCCGTCAACGTTTGCGCAGGCGCTACGGTAATTGAGTCACCGGTATGCACACCCATTGGATCCAAGTTTTCAATCGAACAAACGATGATGCAGTTGTCATTGTGATCACGCACGACTTCCATCTCGAATTCTTTCCAGCCCAAGAGAGACTCTTCGATCAAGAGCTCACGTGTTGGCGATAAATCGAGACCACGTTTACAAATTTCTTCAAACTCTTCACGGTTATAGGCAATACCACCACCCGAGCCACCCATGGTGAATGAGGGACGAATGACTACCGGGAAACCTGAGCTGCCAGTTTGCTTCTGAATTTGCTGCTGAACCTCGTGAGCCTCATCCATTGAGTGCGCAATGCCGGACTTTGCAGAGCCTAAGCCAATTTTGGTCATGGCCTCTTTAAACTTTTGACGATCTTCTGCTTTGTCAATGGCTTCTGGTGAAGCGCCAATCAATTCGCAGCCGTATTTCTCTAAAACACCATGACGGTGCAGATCTAACGCGCAGTTAAGTGCAGTCTGACCACCCATGGTTGGCAAAATGGCATCAGGCTTTTCAGTAGCAATTATGCGCTCAACTACTTCCCAAGTAATCGGCTCGATGTATGTAACATCAGCCATCTCTGGATCAGTCATGATGGTTGCAGGATTACTGTTGACCAAAATAACTTTGTAGCCCTCATCACGCAATGCCTTACAAGCTTGCGCTCCAGAGTAGTCAAACTCACAGGCCTGTCCAATGACAATCGGACCAGCTCCAATAATCAGGATGCTCTTAATGTCGCTACGCTTAGGCATTATTTGCCCTCCTTCTTGGCAGCATTCATTAGCTCCACAAAACGATCAAATAAATAGGCAATGTCATGAGGACCTGGTGAGGCCTCAGGATGTCCTTGGAAACACAGTGCTGGCTTGTCATTCCATGCCAAACCTTGTAATGACCCATCAAATAAAGACACGTGGGTTACGCGAATATTGCTTGGTAATGTATTGGCATCAACAGCAAATCCATGGTTTTGAGAAGTGATGGCAACACGACCTGTATCCAAATCTTTCACAGGGTGATTAGCGCCATGGTGGCCAAATTTCATTTTTAATGTCTTGGCGCCTGCTGCAAGACCCATGATTTGATGACCTAAACAGATACCAAAGGTTGGCACACCTTTCTCAATAATTTCTTTTGCGGCAGCAATAGCGTAGTCGCATGGACCAGGATCGCCAGGGCCATTTGAGAAGAACACGCCATCTGGATTCATGGCCAGCACTTCTGCTGCACTAGTTTGCGCAGGCACAACTGTTAATTCACAGCCACGCTCAGTCAGCATGCGCAAGATATTGCGTTTCACACCAAAGTCGTAAGCAACTACCTTTTTGATTGGCTTGCTAGTATCTAATGTTCTATAAGCAGGCTTGCCATTGGGCCCATGAAGATCCCATTCTGCCTCGCGCCACTCATAGGCTTTCTTGGTAGTCACTACCTTTGCAAGATCTAGGCCTGACATGCCAGGAAAAGCTTTAGCAAGCTCAAGAGCCTTCGCTCCCAAAGATTCACAGCTATCGCCTAATTTGCCAGCAACAATAGCGCCGGATTGCGCGCCTTTGTCACGCAGAATTCTGGTGAGCATACGTGTATCTATGCCAGCAATCCCTAAGACACCTGCTTTGGTAAGGTAGTCATCCAAAGAACCCTCTGAGCGGAAATTGGATACGCGTTTTGGAAGATCCTTCACTACCAAGCCTGCTGCATGAATCTGATCTGATTCCGCATCTTGAGTATTTACACCGACATTGCCGATATGCGGATAAGTTAAGGTAACAATTTGGCGTGAGTAGCTGGGATCAGTAATGATCTCTTGATATCCAGTCAATGCGGTATTGAATACGACTTCACCGGTAGTTTCGCCAGGGGCGCCAATGCTAAAACCGGGAAATAATGTGCCGTCGGCTAAGGCCAACACGGCTGGGGGAAAAGAAGGAAGCAAGGGTGACAAACCATCTCCAGTCCCTGCTCCATCCGACGCTCAAAACCCCAAAAAAGACTAGCCCGGGGATATTTTTGCGGGTGGTGAGTGTCTTTAAGCGCTAGGGTATATATTAAGTTTCGAACCTTGCAATCATAACATTTTTGCTCGTAAACCCTTGGATATACAGCCAAATGGGGGCTAGAAGGTAAAAAGCTCCCCTAGCCTAATGGCTGGGAGGGCAATTTATCCAAAAATAGGTGTTTTAAGCCTTAGCGCTTTGCTCAATGATGGTCTTAATTTGAGCTAAAACAGACTGGTCATCCATCGTGCTGATATCACCAGGATCACGCCCTTCGGCTACAGCCTGAAGTGCGCGACGAACAATCTTGCCTGAACGTGTCTTTGGCAACGCAGTAACTATATAAACTCGCCCGGGTCGCGCAATCGCCCCTAAGGTGGTATCGACAGTCTTCATACACTCTGCCTCTAAGGTAGCAGTATTGGAGGCATCTTTTGGAATCACAAAGGCAATTGCGGCTTGCCCCTTTAATTTGTCCTCAATACCAACCACGGCAACTTCTGAAACATTCGGATGGCTAGAAATACTTTCTTCGATTTCGCGAGTACCAAGACGATGTCCAGCTACGTTGATCACGTCATCTGTACGACCCAAGATGAAGAAATAACCATCCTTATCTTTAATGCCCCAGTCAAAGGTGGAGTAAATTAATTTGCCTGGAATTGTTTCCCAATAAGTGCTAACAAAGCGCTTGTCATCACCCCAAACTGTTTGCATACAACCAGGAGGCAATGGGCCTTCAATAGCAATGACGCCCTTTTGATCTGGGCCCAGCTCCTCGGAAGTAGCATCATCAAGCAACTTCATGTTGTAACCAAATGATGGCACGCCTGGCGAGCCAAATTTATGTGGCATGACTTCAACGCCACGCTGAATTGCCAGCATTGGCCAACCTGTTTCTGTCTGCCAATAGTTATCCACGATCGGCTTATTAATTGCACCATGAATCCAACTTGCAGTTGGTTCATCCAAGGGCTCACCCGCCAGGAACAGAGCGCGCAATTTAGAAAGGTCATACTTGGTTAAGAAAGCGGGATCTTGTTTCTTCAGAACGCGAACTGCTGTTGGAGCAGAAAACATGACTGACACTTTGTACTTATCTACTAGCTCCCACCAAATGCCTGCATCAGGACGCAAGGGAGTGCCCTCGTACATGATCGTAGCCATACCAGATAGCAATGGCGCATAAATGATGTAGCTGTGACCAACAACCCAACCAATATCGGATGTGCAGAACATGGTCTCACCAGCATTGCCGGTAAAAATATGTTTCATCGAGGCGGCGAGAGCGACTGCATAGCCGCCTGTATCACGCTGAACACCTTTAGGCTTTCCAGTTGTGCCGGAGGTGTACAAAATATAAGAAGGATGAGTTGCATCAACCCATTCAATAGGCACTACATCATTTAAATGCTTTTGGCGTTCGCTTGCGTAATCTAAATCACGTCCAGCAACGGTGGTGAATTCAGTCAAACCGCGATTCACAATCAAAACCTTTTCAGGTTTGTATTCAGCCAGAGTAATAGCTTCATCAAGCAATGGCTTATAAGGAACTGCTTTGCCACCACGTGCACCTGCTTCTGCAGTAACAATCAGCTTTGGTTTTGCATCATCAATGCGAGATGCCAAGCTGTGGGATGCAAAGCCACCAAATACAACAGAGTGAATGGCGCCAATGCGGGCGCAGGCAAGCATAGCAAAACAAGCTTCAGCAATCATTGGCATGTAAATGAGTACACGATCACCCTTTTTAACGCCCGCTGCTTTGTAAATTGCTGCCATACGATTCACTTCTTCGTATAACTCTTTAAAGGTATATACCTTCTCTTGATTGGTTTCTGTAGAAACCGCAACCAAGGCAATTTGATCTGGACGATCTTTTAAGTGACGATCAACTGCGTTGTAGCAAAGATTCGTTGAGCCACCCTCAAACCATTTAGCAAATGGTGGGTTGTCGTAATTAAGAACTTTGTTAAAAGGTTTTTCCCAATGTATTAACTGCGCTTGCTCACCCCAAAATCCATCCGGGTCTTTAATTGAACGTTCGTGGTGTGCTTTGTAGGACATGGTCAACCTGATCTCTTAAAAAGTTACTCAAATTATTGGCTCTTGCTCACCCCTTTACTAGCGTTGCTGCTGGTTGAGGCAGGTGAACTACCATTTTTCGCAGATTTTGCAAGCCCTGTCGATGCGGATTTATGCTGAGATGCAGCATTTTTTCCAGAAGAATTACCCTTAGAGGCGACCTTATCTACTGTTTTGGTGTTTCTGGGTGCTACACATTTACTTGATTTAGCCCCTTTTGCACCCTTTGCCGGTTTGGGGCATTTGGGTGCAGGTGGAGCTGGCTTTTCTAAGCTGAGGCTAGCATTTTCTGCCATGGCACTTGAAACATCACCCGGCCTGCGACTGGTTTTAGGGATCAGCACGGTAGAGCCCGACCGTATACGCATTCCCCTTGGAATGCCGTTGACCTCGCGCAGAGTATCTACATCAACCCCTAACGTTTTAGCTGCCTGATCAACACTTTCTGTTTTGGATACTTGAACAGCAGTCCACGACGAAAGAGGTTTAGGGTATTGCTTGAGGTTATCCTGAAAGATCTCAGCATGCGCAAACGGCAACAGAATTTGCTGGTTAGCATTACTTAAAATAACCGGCTTATTGAATGATGGATTCAGGCTATAAAATTCATCTGTTGGTATATCGGCCAACTTAATAACTAGGGCGACATCAATATCACTACCCACTTCAACCGCAACAAAGTATGGGTGATTTTCTAGTTCAGGTAAAACAATTCCATAAGCTTGTGGATCCAACACAATTTGACGATACGCCATTAATTTAGGAACGTAATTTCTAGTTTCGCGCGGTAAGGTCAAACTCTCATAATCTATAGGCAAGCCTGCAGCGGCATTGCGCTTTTGCGCTTTCGTAATATTGCCGGCACCCCAGTTGTAAGCAGCTAAGGCGAGCTCCCAGCTACCGAATTGATTATTCAAACGTTGTAGGTAATCCAAGGCTGCATCCGTTGACTGCACAATATCTCGTCGCTCATCTCTAAATACGTTTTGTGTGAGACGAAAGTCTTTGCCCGTGGCAGGCATAAATTGCCATAGACCCACAGCCTTTGCACTCGACTTTGCGCTGGTCACGAAAGCACTTTCAACAAAAGGTAGTAGCGCAATCTCGGTAGGCATATTGCGCGCATTTACTTCTTGAACGATGTAAAACAAATAGCGTGAAGAACGCGTCATCGAGCGATTCACATAGTCTGGTCTTGCCGCAAGCCAGCGAACCTGTTCAATCTCTAGCGGGGTATTCATGGGCTCCATTTGAAAGCCATCACGAATACGTATCCAGAGGTTGTCAGAAGGCGCATAAACCTTGCTAACGGATTGATTTTTGAGGTTAACCCTTGCGGCCCTGGAAGCTTTTGAATTCCCTTTAGTTGGCGTATCAGAAGACCAATCGCCAGTACTAGCGCAACCACTTAACAGAGCAGCAATAACTACTACTGCATACATCATTCGCATTAGAAGCGATCTTTCCAGCCACGAATAACTGCCAATACATGCGCTGGTGTTGGTAATGATGGCTGGCCAGAAATCTCTTTCGCCATTGCAATGACTTCAGCTTGATCACAGCGCATGAATGGATTAACTTGCAGCTCTTGTCCAATTGTCGTTGGAAGAGTTGGCAAACCCTGCTCTCGCAGAGCTTTAGCCTGCTCTGCCCATGAGAGTAGATTAAGGTTGTTGGGCTCTACAGCTAAGGCAAAACGAATATTCGATAAGGTGTACTCATGGGTGCAATACACCAAAGTATTTTTTGGAAGCGCGGCAAACTTAGCCAGCGACTCCGTCATTTGAGTTGGCGTCCCCTCGAATAATCTTCCACAGCCAGAGGCGAATAAAGTATCTCCACAGAACAGCATTGGTTCAACAACATTTGCTTGCATGTTTGCAAAATAAGCAATGTGACTTAAGGTATGCCCAGGAACTTCGAGAACCTTCAAGCTAATGCATGGGGAAGCAATTTCAAATTTATCGTCCTGCATTACGACATTAGTACGACCTGGAATATTGTCACCAACTGGGCCATAAACAGGCAGATCTGCACCCAAACTTTGCAATAAGTTGAGAATGCCACCCGTATGGTCTGCATGGTGGTGGGTAATGAGAATGCCCTTGAGGGTCAAATGATTTGAGCTCAGGTACTCCAAAACTGGTGCTGAATCACCTGGATCCACCACTAAAGCAGAGCTGCCATCGTGAATGCACCAGATGTAGTTATCATCAAAAGCCGGAATGGGCCAAACCTGCAATAAAGTATTCTTATCCATAGACCGATGATACCAACCCCACCCATACCCTCTCAGACACCTGCACCTCCCTGGAGCTCATGGGAAAAATGGCTCCAATCCCCTCCTGGACGCTATGTTCTAGCTTGGGAGCAACGGTGTTTTGACCAAATTGTTGCTGATGTCTTTGGCTTTCATGCAGTGCAAATAGGTCTACCCCAAATCAACTCACTAAGTGAAAATCGGATGCCTTTGCATGCCATCCTGATCCACTCTAACGATGGCCGCTCTCATGCAACTAATTGCAATTGGCATTTAATTGAAGGCGACTCTACAGATCTCCCCTTTGCCACTGACAGTCTGGATCTGGTTGTTCTGCCCCATGTTTTGGAATTTGCTACAGATCCCCATCAAATATTGCGGGAGGTCGATCGAGTGCTTAGACCCGAAGGCCGTTTAATTATTTCTGGCTTTAACCCAGCAAGCCTGTGGGGTGCCAGACAGTACCTCAGTAGATTGGTTGGAACCCCTTATCTACCTAGAGATGGTCAATTTATTAGCCTCATCCGCATAAAAGATTGGCTAGAGTTGCTTAACTTTTCGTTAGACCGTGGTCACTTTGGTTGCTATAAATTTCCCCTGCAGGGTGAATCTGCAATGGGCAAAATGAATTTTCTTGAAAAAATGGGGAATCGCTGGTGGCCTATATTTGGCGCTGTTTTTTTAGTTTCAGCCATTAAGCGCCAACAAGGAATACATCTTATTGGTCCGGCATCACTTGTACGCATACCAGCCATTAAGCAGCTAAGTCCTGCTGCCGAGAGAAGCAATCTGCAAAAAAGCCTCAAAAACGAGAATTCCAAGTAAATTATTGCCATGCCGCATTCAAAATCCCAACCTCACCACCCTCACATCGTGATCTACACCGATGGAGCCTGTAAAGGCAATCCTGGGCCCGGTGGCTGGGGGGCTGTTTTGAGATCGGGTGGCCATGAAAAACATATCCATGGGGGCGAAAAGCTCACCACCAACAACCGCATGGAAATTTGTGCCGTTATTTTTGCCTTAAAAGCTCTCAAACAACGCAGCACCGTCGAGCTATGGACGGACTCTCAATACGTCCAAAAAGGCGTCACTGAATGGCTAGAGGGTTGGAAAAAAAGAGGCTGGAAGACAGCTAGCAAAGATCCTGTGAAAAATGCGGATCTCTGGCAGGAACTCGATACCCTACTTCCTGGTCATGAGATCTCCTGGCACTGGGTCAGGGGACACAATGGGCACCCCGGAAATGAGTTAGCTGACCAACTGGCCAACAAGGGTGTGGAAGAGTTTTTGTATTAGGGCTGATAAGCCTGAACCTCTGAACCAAATAGCGCTCTTATGAGAGAATGGACAGGCTCCAAGAGGGGGCATAAACCGCATTTAAACTATAAAAAACAGAGAAAAGCGAGATTGTGTCAAAAATAGAAACTTCACTAGATCAGCTGGTTGTGAAATTGATTCAACTGAAAAACGCTGTTAAAAGTCGCTTGTGCGCGCTTTGGCAAAAACTCTCTCCGCAGGCTGCTAAATTCAAGAAAATAGATCACACCACGGCAAAAGTGTTCTTAGTGAAATTTAAATGGCGCATTCTGCTAGCGATGATTCTGCTGTACGCAGCCTCTAAAACATTTGATTATTTTTTTCCCGCAGCAGATAAGGCTGGCGGACCCATCACTGTGAGCACTGTTGTTGTAGAAAAAATGGATGTTCCTCTGATCATTGAGGCAACTGGAACTATTGTTTCGAATAACATCGTTGATATCCGCCCCATGATTACGAATACTGTTGCCAAAATCTTGGTGAAAGATGGGCAAGAAGTAAAAGTGGGCGATCTCCTCTTCCAGCTCGATGATCGCAACGATAAAGCTAACTACGAGAAGCTCAAGGCCTTAGCGGATGACGCGCAGGCACAATATCTTCGTGCCAAAGAATTAGTTGCTAAGAACTTTATCTCCAAGGCTGGCTTAGATACCTCTTCAGCCAATGCTAAATCAGCAATTGCTGCCGCCAAGGCCGCTGAAGTGCAACTCTCTTTCGATTACATTCGCTCTCCCATTGATGGGCGCGCAGGGATTGTGAACGTGTTCCCAGGCTCATTAGTTCAAGCAAGTAATGTGGTTTCAACATCTACTAGCTCCACCGCCACCTCTAGCGTTGGTGCTATGGTCACGATTACGCAATTAAACCCAATAAATGTGCAGTTTGTAATCCCTGAAAAGGACATTCCAACTATTCTTGAAAATCAACTCGATGGTGAGGCGATGTCTGTGCAGGTAACAGTTGGCGATTCAGGCAAAAATACTTATAGAGGCAAAGTTATCGTCGTTGATAACCAAGTTGACCCGCAGATTGCTGCAGTGCGAGTCAAAGCACAAATTCCGAATGACTCCATGAGTCTATTACCAGGCCAGTTTGCTCGTGTATCGCTCATTGCCAATACCCTTAAAGATGTAATTACCGTTCCTTCGCAAGCGGTCATCATGAGTCCAAGGGGTAAGACTGTGTATGTAGTTGGCGAAGGCGATAAAGTTACCGCCAAGCCTGTCAAGGTTGTCTATGACTATCAAGGAACTTCTGTTGTTGAAGGCGTATCCGCAGGTGATCGCGTTGTAGTGGAGGGAAAACAAAACCTTCGACCTGGCGGCAAAATTCGTGAAGCAAAGCCTGCACCTGGCAGCCAAACTGCAACCCCTAGCACCCCAGAGAAAAAATGACACTCTCCGAATTATGTATTCGGCGCCCCGTAATGACAGTGTTGCTTTCAGTAGCAACCGTCATTGCCGGCACTGTTGCCTATCTAAAGATTCCGGTAGCGGCACTACCTAGCTTTAACTCCCCCGTTATTTCAGTGAGCGCTTCACTTCCCGGCGCCTCACCAGAAAACATGGCGGCATCTGTTGCGCTGCCTTTAGAAAAAGAGTTTTCCACAATTGATGGTATTACCGTCATTAGTTCAAGTAACTTTTTGGGTACCACCAACATCACACTTGAATTCAATAATGATCGTGATATCGATAAAGCTTCCGTAGACGTTCAGGCAGCCCTGCTTCGAGCCCAAAAGCGTCTCCCAATTGAAATGACGATTCCCCCGTCATATCGAAAAATTAATCCAGCTGATACTCCGGTATTGGTAGTGCGGATGAGTTCTCCTTCGGTAAATCTGTCCGACCTAAATGACTTTGCAGAAAATCTGCTCTCGCCAAACCTTTCAACAATTACCGGCGTTGCTCAGGTGTTGGTATACGGCGCCAAACGCTATGCTGTTCGCATACGGGTGCATCCTGATGCGTTGGGTAATCGCAACCTCACCATGGATGATGTTGCTACCGCCGTTAACAAGGCCAACGCTAACAGTCCTGTTGGCGTACTTGATGGCCCGCGTCAATCGATCACGATTTATGCCAATCCTCAACTGGTTAAACCAGAAGAATTTGCTAATCTGATCATTGCGCAAAAAAATGGTTTGCCTATCTACCTCAAAGATGTTGCGGAGGTCTCTCAAAGCTATGAGGATGTTAAAACTTGGGCCACCGCTGGCGGCGAACGCTCAATCGCCATTGCCGTTCTTCGCCAACCAAGCGCCAACACTGTCGAGGTCGTTAATGCTGTGAAGGCTTTGATCCCGCAACTGCAAAAGCAGATGCCCTCATCAATTAAATTGCAATTACTTAATGACCGCTCGCTTTCGATTATTGAAGCCATTCACGATGTGAACTTCACACTTGCATTAACTGTCCTTTTAGTGGTTTTGGTGATTTTCTTATTTCTCAAGCATATTTCAGCTACGGTTATTCCATCAATTAGCTTGCCAATCTCCTTAATTGGTGCTTTTTTTCTGCTGTACTTTTTAGGCTATAGCCTAGACAACATCTCCTTGCTGGGTATCACCCTGGCGGTAGGCCTTGTAGTGGATGATGCGATTGTCGTTCTCGAAAACATCATGCGCTATGTCGAAGAAGGCATGGAACCTCTCAAGGCATCTCTTAAAGGCAGTAAAGAGGTCGGCTTTACGATTATTTCTATCTCGATTTCACTTGTGGCGGTTTTTATTCCCATTTTCTTTATGGCGGGACCAATCGGTCTGTTGTTTAGAGAGTTCGCGGTTGTAGTGTCCCTATCTATTCTGGTGTCGGCGATCACCTCATTAACGGTCGTGCCGATGCTGTGCAGTCGTTTTCTGCCCCAGCCAGGCCAACATGCCAAGGAATATGCCATTAACAAGCAATTTGATCGCTTCTTTGGTTGGATGCTCAAAACCTATATTCACTACCTCGATCTAGCACTAAAGCATCGTCGCATCGTATTAATTGGAGCCTTCTCTACATTTGTACTTACTGTTGTTCTATTTGTGAACAGCCCGAAAGGGTTTTTTCCAGAAGAAGATATTGGACAGATTCAAGCAACCACTGAGGCATCCGAGGATATTTCCTTTAAAGCAATGCTAGAACTGCAGGATCGTGCCGCAGCGCTAGTTAACTCAGACCCCAATGTGGATAGCTCCATTTCTGTTGTGGGTGGGGGCTCAAGCTCTGGAACTAATACGGGTCGTATTTTTATCATTCTCAAAGAAAAATCTGATCGTGAAAAAATGTCTAAGGTAATGGAGGGGCTTCGCGCAAAATTTAAGGAACTTCCGGGATTAAACGTTTATATGCGGCCCATACAAAACTTACAGCTTGGGGGTAAAAACAGTAAGAGTCGCTATCAGTTTACGTTGCAAAGCGTTGGATTTGAGGGTGTTAATGAGTGGGCTGATAAGTTGATGCAGAAAATGCGTGCTGACCCCATGTTCCGCGACGTCACCTCGGACTCACAACTTAAAGGTCTGAATGTTCGTATCGATATTAATCGAGAAAAGGCTGCCAATGCAGGTGTGACTATTGCCGATATTAGAACTGCTCTCTACGACTCCTATGGTGAGCGTCAGGTTTCAACGATCTATACACCGGTCAATACTTATTACGCCATCCTGGAAACCGCCGAAGAGGATCGACAGTACGAGACCGATTTAAATAAAGTGTTTGTACGTGGGCGTGCTACCGATAAACTGATACCCCTCTCTAGCATTGCCACTTTTGTCAGAACAGTGGGTCCCACTGCCGTGAATCACCAAGGTCAGATTCCTGCGGTCACGCTCTCATTCAATCTTGCGCCTGACGTATTTTTGGGTGATGCCACTAAAAAGATTGAAGACTACGCCAAAGAAATTAGCCTGCCACCTTCCATCATTACCAGCTATGGTGGCGATGCTGCAGTATTTAAGAGCAATCAATCAGGTCAAATTATCTTAATCCTATCTGCTCTAGGCGTCATTTATATCTTGCTTGGTGTGCTGTATGAAAGTTACATACATCCACTGACGATTTTGGCGGGCCTTCCATCTGCTGCTATCGGAGCAATTCTTACATTACGTATTTTTGGCTTTGAATTGACTATCATTGCTTCTATCGGCATTCTGCTCTTAATTGGTATTGTGAAGAAAAATGCAATTTTGATGATCGACTTTGCTTTGGACGTTCAGCGCAATCAAGGTATGTCACCTGAAAAAGCTATTCGTGAGGCATGCATTTTACGGTTCCGCCCAATTATGATGACCACATTTGCCGCCTTGATGGGGGCGTTGCCAATTGCCTTTGGTTTAGGGGCTGGCGCAGAGTTACGTCAACCTTTAGGCATTAGCGTTGCAGGCGGCCTGATCTTTTCACAATTCGTGACGCTGATCATTACTCCTGTGATCTACCTTTATCTCGATAAATACGCAGGCAATGGTCCTATGGATATTCCTGCCTCTGTTCTTGAGGGCACCTGATGCGTCAAGTGATTCTCGATACCGAAACTACTGGCCTTAATCCAGCCACCGGCGACCGCATTATTGAAATTGGCTGCGTTGAGATGGTTGGTCGTCGACTTACTGATAGAACTTTCCATTACTACATTAATCCTGAGCGTGATATTGATGCTGGCGCCTTTGCAGTCCACGGACTTTCTAGAGAGTTTTTATCTGATAAGCCAATCTTTGCAAACATCGTTGAGCAGTTAATTGAGTTTGTAGATGGCGCTGAAATCGTGATTCATAACGCAGCCTTCGATTTGGGATTCTTAGATAACGAGTTTGCCCTTCTAAAGCGCCCTCCCTTCAGAAATTTAGCCTCCAAGATTACCGACACACTGCTTGACGCGCGTCAAATGTTCCCTGGAAAGCGCAATTCATTAGATGCGCTGTGTGAACGCTTTTCAATTAGTAATAAACACCGTACTTTGCACGGCGCGTTATTAGACGCCCAGTTACTAGCTGAAGTTTACGTATCGATGACAAGGGGTCAAGAAGACCTTTCGATTGATCTGATTGACTACACAGTGGGGGCAGACTCTACTGGTCATACCAAAGCTTTACCAACTAATCTCATGGTGCTGTCTGCATCAGATGATGACCTTGAAAGCCATGAAAAAATCTTGGCAGAAATTGCCAAGGCAAGTAAAAAGGACCCCGTTTGGAGTCCTTTAAATGCTGCTGCCTAGTTATTGGATTGCTAATTAGATTGCTGCGGCAATCGCCTTACCCAAATCATCTGTCTTAGCAGTGCCACCAAGATCTGGTGTCAAAGGCGCATGTCCCGGACCAGATGCCAATACCTTTTCAATGGCACTAAATATTGCTTTACCAGCCTCTGGATAACCAAGGTGATCTAACATCATCGCCCCACTCCAGATCTGACCAATTGGGTTGGCGATCATTTTGCCAAAGATATCAGGCGCTGATCCATGAACCGGCTCAAACAAGGAGGGAAATTTACCTTCAGGATTGATGCTACCGGATGGTGCTACCGCAATAGTGCCGGTACATGCGGGACCCAAGTCGGAGAGAATATCTCCGAATAAATTGCTCGCCACTACAACGTCAAAGCGATCTGGATTCATAACGAAGTGAGCCGCCAAAATATCGATGTGGTATTTGTCAGCCCTAACGTCAGTAAATTTCTTAGACATCGCCTCTACACGCTCATCCCAATAAGGCATAGTGATGGCAATACCATTTGATTTGGTTGCAGAAGTTAAATGCTTCTTAGGGCGACTTTGGGCTAAGTCAAAAGCGTATTGCAAAATTCGGTCAACACCCTGTCTAGTGAAGACAGATTCTTGAATCACGATTTCACGATCGGTATCCGGGAACATCTTGCCACCAACGCTGGAGTATTCACCTTCAGTGTTCTCACGTACTACAAAGAAATCGATGTCACCAGGCTTACGGTTAGCAAGTGGACAAGGCACACCAGGCAATAAACGTACTGGACGCAAATTGACATACTGGTCAAAGCCACGGCGGAATTGAATTAAGCTGCCCCAGAGTGAAACATGGTCAGGCAGAATATCCGGCATACCTACAGCGCCAAAAAAGATCGCATCGTACTTCATGAGGATATCGAACCAATCATCCGGCATCATCTTCCCATGCTTGAGATAGTAATCACAGCTTGCAAAATCAAAATGATCAAACTGCATACCTAGATTAAATTTACGATTGGCTGCCTCTAGCGCACGTACGCCCTCCGGCATGACTTCTTTGCCAATACCATCCCCAGGAATAACGGCAATCTTTGGATTCTTAAATATTTTCTTTGCGTTCATAAATGATGTGTCTCGTTTTATTTTGTTGAAGATGAATTTTACAAATAACTAGCTAATAGCGCGACGGATTTCATCTGGCGCCTTCTTGCTACCCTTTTCAACTGATTCACTATCGTAATCAGTGGTATTTTCAATGGTCTCTGGAACAGCTTCTAGCATCCGAATATTGTCCTTGGGGCAGATTGGCGCTCCATAACTGGCCCACTTCTTGAGCAAAGTTACCTCGTAGCCACATTGCCCACATTTAGCCTTACTTCGACTAGCATTGCTAGGCCTTGGGGGCGGGAAAACAATCGCTTGATGCGGGTAAGGGCCAAGCTCCTGACTAATCATCATCAGTCTTACAGTGAGCTCCTCAGTGGCATGAGCCATTCTGGCAGGGCCTTCCAGACCCACCGTTTGAGCGATTCCCTTGAAATCTTCGCCATGGCCACTAAAGCAGTCATCCACTGCATGGCAGAGTTCATGAACTAAGGTATCTAAAAGCTGAACAGGCTCATCCAACTTAGGGGAAATGAATATCTCATTTACGCCACCACCTGAGCGGTCACGTGGCCAGCATTGACCTAGTGTTGTTCTAGGACTACTAGAGGCCGGGAATCCGCATGAGACCCTGACGGGAGGGATGGCATAACCTGCTTTTGAAAAGACCGGCTCAAGATGCCTTACAGCGTCTTCAAGCCAGGCCTCACGGACTGTATGTTGCTTCATTTAACTTCTCTTCTATCGAAATCTAGGACGAAAACCATCAATTGCGATCATACGCCACCATAAGTAGAATGAGTCCATGAAAGATCTCGAAAGCCTTAGCGCTACCCAAGCCATCAAAGCCCTCTCTAAAAGGGAAATTAAAGCCACTGATTTACTCCTATCCTGCCTAGACCGCATAGGACAAAAAGAGAGCGTTGTTAAGGCCTGGGCAAGCCTAGGAAAGGAAGATGCCTTATCTCGCGCCAAACAGCTTGATAAAGGCGCCTTTCAGGGTCTATTACATGGGCTCCCAATTGGGGTGAAAGATCTTTATGACACCTATGATTTGCCGACCTCCTATGGTTCACCCATTTACGCCAACCACTATCCAGTCTCTGATGCTGTGGCGGTTGCCCTAATGCGACAGTCTGGTGCCATTATTTTAGGCAAAACTGTTACAACAGAATTTGCAACATTTAAGAGTGGCTTAACAACAAATCCCCATAACCCAAAGCACACACCCGGCGGTTCTTCTAGCGGCTCTGCGGCTGCAGTAGCCGATTTCATGGTTCCGATAGCAACCGGTAGTCAAACTGCTGGCTCAATCATTCGCCCTGCTTCTTTTTGTGGTGTAGTGGGTTTTAAACCTAGTCACGGCAAAGTGAGTATTGCGGGAATTAAAAGTCTTTCTGTAACACTCGACACCATGGGTTGCTTTGGTAGAACAGTAGAAGATGTGGGGCTCGGTGTAGCAGCTATGAGTGGCGATCATCGACTAGCAAAAATTGAAGTCTTGCATAACAAACCTCGCATCGCCATTTGCAAGACATCTAGCTGGCCGTTTGCACAAAAGGAAACTGCAACAGCGCTTGCTGTTGCCCGGCATGCTGCCGAGATGATGGCTAAAGGCACCATAATTGATCTGAAGTTACCAAAGACATGTGATGGACTCACCCAAGCGCAAACTCGCATCATGATCTCTGAAATGTCACGCAGCCTTACTTTTGAACGAGTGCATTACGCTAAAAAGCTTAGCCCACAACTTCTGAAGCAACTTAGTGAAGGCGCTGAAATTAGCTACGAGCAATATGCAAAAGATTTGAGCCTTGCCGATAAGTCAAGGGCGGCTATGGAAGACTTATTTAATAATGAAGTGGATATCTTGATCGCCCCAAGCGCAAATGGAGAAGCGCCCAATATCAAAGATGGCACGGGAGATCCACTTTTTTCTAGAGCTTGGACTCTTCTAGGTTTGCCCTGCATCAATATCAACGTAAGCAGTGGCCCCAATGGATTGCCAGTAGGGGTGCAACTCATTGCAGGCCCAGGTAAAGATCATTTCTTATTGAGTGCTGCCCGGGCATTTACATTGGCATTGCCTGACCCCACCCTGCGAGATCAGGCTTAGCCAAACCCTTAATCAAGAGTAATGTTTGCCGCTTTAATTGCTTTAGCCCAGAAAGGAAGTTCTTTCTTAACTAGCGCATCAGTTTGGTTTGGTCCCAAGTAACGAAGTTCAACACCAGCGGCATCGGCACGCTCTTTAATTTCAGGCAATGCCAAGCTCTGCTTTACAGAATTAGTGAGCTTGGTAACCACTGCTGCAGGTGTTCCTGCAGGCGCATAAAGGGCCACCCATGATTCCAACTGAAATGATGGTAGACCAGCTTCAGCGGTAGTTGGTACGTTTGGCATACCAGGGTGACGATTTTTGCCGGTCACAGCAAGCCCCTTGAGTTTTCCACTTTGGACGTGTTGCATGACTGAGGGTGGCGTACTAATAAATACCTGTACCTGCCCCGCCAAAACATCCTGAATGGCTGGACCAGATCCCTTGTATGGAACATGCACCATATCCACACCAGTAGTTTGCTTGAAGATCTCAGTACCAATATGCGACACAGAACCATTGCCTTGTGAGGCGTAATTTAATTTACCTGGATTAGCTTTTGCGTACGCAATAAATTCCTTCAAATTATTTACCGGAACTGAAGGGTGCACTGCAATGACATTGGTTGAAACAGTCAGTAAGGCAATTGGAGAAAAATCTTTAATGGGATCCCACGGAAGCTTATCGAATAAAGCGGGATTACCAACGTGATAACCAGAATAGGAAATCAATAAGGTGTAGCCATCGGGTTTTGCTTTGGCAACATACTGATAGGCGGTATTGCCACTTGCTCCCGGCTTGTTGTCAACAATCACTGGTTGACCGATCACACGCGTCAACGGCTCACTTAATAGACGTGCCGAAGTATCAACCAGCCCACCAGGTGGATTGGGTACTACTAAAGTAATTGGACGATCCGGAAAGGATTCAGCCATAACTAGGCATGAAATCCCAAACCCCAAAATTACAAGCGCACTGCGTATCACCGAATATTTTTTCATTAGCGCTCCCCCAACATATGATTTTTTAATGTTTATCGCTGCCCTACTTTTACATCACCAAATACGGCCTGGGCTTCTCGAGGTAAACAACGCCAATAACGCTCATTTGCAGTAACTGTGCCACCTAGAGCTGCTGCAGCTTCCCAACCCCAGCGAGGCTTGTATAGGAATGCTCTAGCCAAAGCGATGAGATCCGCATCACCCGCCTGCAAAATGTCTTCGGCTTGCTGTGGCTCGGTAATGAGTCCAACAGCCATAGTTGGCAAACCAGATTGATCTTTAACTATCTTTGCAAAAGGCACTTGGTAATTTGGACCAATTGCAATCTTTTGTTTTGGCGAAATGCCACCAGAAGAAATGTGTACGAAATCACAACCCAAAGGTTTGAGTTGTCTTGCAAAATTCGCTGTTTCTTCCGGAGTCCAGCCACCCTCTATCCAGTCGCTAGCTGAAATGCGTATGCCAAGAACTCCTTGATATGCGGCTCTTACGGCAGCAAATAACTCTAATGGAAAGCGAATGCGGTTTTCAAATGAGCCGCCGTATTCATCCGTGCGTTGATTGGCGATAGGAGATAAAAATTGATGCAACAAGTATCCATGGGCACCATGGAGTTCAATCCCATCAATTCCAATACGATCTGCACGTTTTGCTGATGCTACAAAATCATCAATCAACTTTTTTAATTCAACCTTACTCAATTCATGAGGTAAACGCTCTCCATCTAACTGGGGGATCGCTGAGGGTGCTAGAGTTTCCCATCCGCCCTGATCCGTTGGGAGCAATTGTCCGCCGTCCCAGGGGGTTGCACTGGATGCTTTGCGACCTGCATGCGCTAACTGAATAAAAACAGGTACGGCAGGAGCCAACCCGCGCGCTCGACTTAATTTGTCTTTCAAAGCTGCTTCAGTGCGATCATCCCAGAGCCCAAGACAAGCAGGCGTAATTCTGGCCTCCGGACTTACCCCTGTAGCCTCAATAATGAAGAGTGCTGCGCCACTATTCAGCAAATTACCCCAGTGCATGAGGTGCCAGTCAGTTGCCTCGCCGTTATTGGCCGAATACTGGCACATCGGGGCAACCACAATGCGATTTGCCAGCTCTAGAGGTCCCCGCGGGGAATTGAGGGTATAGCTCGAAAATAAAAGACTCATAAAATGCCTTGAAAAATCCAAAAATAGGTCAAAAATACGAAAATTGCTGTTAAGCGCTAGAATACTTAAAAAGCAGAATAAACGAGACAGCGAAGTCGTGCAGGCTAATTGGCCAAACGGCTTTTTTACCCAAAACCTGAAAAATACTCACCACAAGAGATTATGAACGCACCTCAAGCCTTTGAATCAAAAGAAGATATTGGCCACTTTGTTGGCGGCAATGTAGTTAACCCTAAAGATGGTCGCTTTGCCGATGTTTACAACCCAACCAAAGGAACAGTAGCACGCCGTGTTGCGCTTGCTAGCCGTAAAGAAGTTGATGAAGTTGTAGCCAATGCCCAAACAGCCTTTGTGTCATGGAGTCAAACCTCCCCATTGCGCCGTGCACGCATCATGTTCAAGTATCTTGAATTGCTAAACGCTCATCGCGATGAGTTGGCTGCCATCATTACAGCAGAACATGGCAAGGTGTTTACCGATGCCCAAGGTGAAGTAACACGCGGTATTGAGATTGTGGAATTTGCTACTGGCATTCCTGAGCTACTCAAAGGCGACTACACCGAGCAAGTATCGACTGGTATCGACAACTGGGTTATGCGTCAGCCTTTAGGTGTAGTTGCTGGTATCACCCCATTTAACTTCCCAGTCATGGTGCCAATGTGGATGTTCCCAGTTGCGATTGCTTGCGGCAACACTTTCATTCTCAAACCCAGCCCTACAGATCCTTCTGCTTCACTGTTCATGGCTAAGCTCCTCAAGGAAGCTGGCCTACCTGACGGCGTATTCAACGTTGTTCAAGGCGATAAAGAAGCGGTTGATGCCTTAATAGAAAATCCAGATGTTAAAGCGGTCAGTTTTGTGGGCTCCACTCCAATTGCCAATTACATCTATGAGCGCTGCTCGCACTTTGGCAAGCGCTCCCAAGCTTTAGGCGGCGCGAAGAACCACATGGTGATCATGCCTGATGCTGATATTGATAGAGCAATTGATGCGCTGGTTGGTGCTGCTTACGGCTCCGCTGGCGAACGCTGTATGGCCATTTCTGTAGCGGTATTGGTTGGTGATGTGGCAGAGAAGATCATGCCAAAGCTGATTGAGCGCACCAAGACTCTAAAAGTTAAAAACGGCATGGAACTTGATGCTGAAATGGGACCAATCGTTACTAAAGCAGCTCTAGAGCGCATTACCGGCTATATTGAGGCTGGCGTAGCTTCGGGAGCAAAACTCCTTGTTGATGGCCGCGGACTCAAAGTTCCTGGCAACGAGAACGGATTCTTTATCGGCGGTACATTGTTTGACAATGTCACCCCAGACATGAAGATTTACTTAGAAGAAATCTTTGGACCAGTTTTGTCCTGCTTGCGTGTTGCCAACCTTACAGATGCGCTTAACTTAGTTAACTCTTGCGAATTTGGCAATGGTGTTGCCTGCTTCACAAGCGATGGCAATATTGCCCGTGAATTTGCTCGTCGTGTACAAGTAGGCATGGTTGGTATTAACGTACCAATTCCAGTACCTATGGCATGGCATGGCTTTGGTGGTTGGAAAAAGTCGATCTTTGGCGATATGCATGCATACGGCAAAGAAGGCGTACGTTTCTACACCAAGCAAAAGAGTGTGATGCAACGCTGGCCCGAGAGTATTGCTAAAGGCGCAGAGTTTGTAATGCCTACCTCTAAGTAATATCAGGAAGTGATTAGCAAAAAAGCGATCTTCGGATCGCTTTTTTATTTGCCAGGATGAAGTAAAAAATTACTGTAGCGTATTTTTAAGTGCGGGAATCATTGGCATCGAGAGGACATCGATGCCCTCTTCTCGTAAGGCTTCAGCCTCATCGAAAGTAGTTTGGCCACGAATACTTCTCTCAGGAGATTCTTTGTAGTGAATCTTTCTGGCCTCATCAGCAAAAGAATTGCCAACATCCTCAGATCGGCCCATTAGCTCACGCATACCTTTCAAAAAGGCGGCCTGTACTTGAGCCTCGAGATGAGAATGGTCGCTTCCAGTCAAAGCAACAACGCCCCAACTCATACTTTCAGGTTCAGCTTTAGATAAAGCTAACTCAGTAGAGCTTGATTTACCAATATGGGGGGCTGAAGGCATGCGGGTGATTTCTGTGCTGTCGCATATTGGACAAGCAAGCATCCCCTTGTCCTGCTGAGCAAGGCAATCCTCTTCGGAGGCAAACCACCCTTCAAAGCGATGGTCTAGGGGGCAGGTTAAGTTATAAACTTTCATAAAACGTATATAAGGGCAAAAACGATAAATTCAATACCCTATTTTAATCGGGTTTGAATGCAAGCTATTCGATTGGATGCGGTTTTACTAAGCCCCTACGATAGCGATCAAGCCAATAGGTGGCTATCGTGGTTTTGACGTCCGTAATCTCGCCATCCTCAACCCAAGAAATCAATAGCTCCAATGGAGCAGCAAATACATCCAAAAACTCTTCATCATCGAGATGGCTTTTACCGGGGATCAACTCCTCTGCCAGATAGATATCAATGAACTCTGTTGAATACGAAATCACGGGATGAATACGGCGAATGAAACTCCATTTTTTTGCTGTATATCCGGTTTCTTCTTCGAGCTCACGTATCGCGCATACTAAATGATCCTCTTTAGGGTCTAGTTTTCCTGCAGGAATTTCAATGCAGGCTTTTGCGATTGGATAGCGATACTGGCGCTCGAGCAACACACGACCATCATCCAAGATCGCAACAATAGCTACCGCACCCGGATGGGTTAAATATTCGCGTATCGCCTCTTCACCATCAGGCAATGACACTTTATCTCGCCTCATCTTTAAAAAGATGCCGCCGTAAATATCCTCTCCAGATAGACGCTCTTCACGTAAATGTTTATCACCAGTCGGCAGATCTTCAAATGATTTTTCAGTCATAGGTCTTAGTACATATTCCGTCTGTTATTGATTAAACCAGCTTAACTAAATTGAATGTCATTTTGATGGCACCTGAAATGATAAAGGCCCCTTACGGAGCCTTTAGATAGATGTTAATTCCTTCTAAGATCCCAGTAAGGTACGGCGCATTGCATCTAAACAAAGACTCATTAGACCCGCAGGAACAATGCCGATAACCAAAACCAAAATGCTATTAAGACTCAAGAGCCCTTTAGCAAAGCCTGAACCAGAAACTGTGATCTCGTGCTCAGGTTCATCAAAATACATCACCTTGACTACGCGCAAGTAATAGAAGGCACCCACTAAAGAAGCCATTACAGCGATGACTGCCAAGAAGGTATGCTCAGCATCCACTAGCGCTTCTAGAACGCCCAATTTAGCTGCAAAACCAACTGTAGGCGGAATCCCTGCTAAAGAGAACATCATAACCAGACCAATAAAGGCAAACCACGGATGCTTCTTATTGAGCCCTTTTAATCCATCCAAGGTTTCGCAGTCATAACCTTTGCGCGACAAAGCCATCAATAAGCCGAAGGTGCCAAGGGTTGTCAACACATAGGTAATGGCGTAGAACAATGCTGCACTAAATGCGTGATCATCAAAAACAGACAGCATGCCCAAGAGAACAAAGCCCATTTGCGCAATGGCAGAATAAGCCAGCATGCGCTTGATGTTGGTTTGCGCAATTGCAGTCACGTTACCTACAACTAGTGATAGAACTGCGAGCAAAACCAGCATTGGCTGCCAATCGCCCAATAAAGGCAATAAGGTATTTACCAATAAGCGAAATAACAATGCAAATGCAGCTAATTTTGGAGCTGCAGCAATCATTAAGGTCACAGCAGTTGGCGCACCTTGATAGACGTCCGGTACCCACATATGAAATGGCACCACACCCAACTTGAAGGCTAAACCGGCAACAATAAATACCAAGCCAAACGCCATCACCAAATGGTTTACACGAGGGTCAGCAACGGTTTTAAAGATTTCAATAAGGTCAAGCGATCCGGTGACACCGTAGAGCATCGACATGCCATAAAGTAAGAAACCGGATGCTAATGCACCCAAGATAAAGTACTTAATACCGGCTTCCACACTCTTTTCGCTGCTGTGACGCATTGCAACCAATGCGTATGTAGGCAAAGCCATCAACTCCAAGCCTAGGTATAGAGTTAACAGATTTGCACCAGAGATCAATACAAACTGGCCAAGCAAAGCAAGCAGAGCTAAGACAATGAAATCAGGACGGAACAAGGCGCGATCCATCAAATATTGCTTAGAATAAATCAAGCTCACCAAAACAGCGATGCAAGAACACGCCTTGAGTAAGTTAGAAAATGGGTCAGACTGAAATAGCCCATTCATTGCTACAAGCGCTGGGTCTCCCATGCGGCCAATAAAAGCAAAAATGAGATACGCCAATAAGACCAGCGAGAAAAAGTACACGAAGCCAACTCCACGCGGAGTATGAAAGATGTCTTGCTCAACACCAAGGGTAGATGTCACTCTTTCGCGAACATAAACGCTAGCAACCAATAACAAACAGGTTGCTACGAGTAAAACAAGTTCCGGCAGGATGGCGTAAAGGTCGAATGCTTGCATTTGTACTTACTCAGAGTTTGCTGACAGCAACATGCTGCAACAGATTAATTACAGCTGGATGAATGATGTCGGTAAATGGTTTTGGATAGACACCCATACCAATTACACAGATAGATAAAACTGCCATCAAGAAATATTCACGACCGTTCAAATCCTTTAACTCTTCAACGTGGGCATTGTTAACGGTACCGAAAAATACACGTTTCACCATCCACAAGGAATAAGCGGCGCCTAAGATCAATGCTGTAGCAGCTAGGATACCGATGACAAAGTCATAGTCAACAGCAGCTAAGATCACCATGAATTCACCAACAAACCCAGAGGTAGCAGGTAAACCGCAGTTGGCCATCGCCATTAATACGGCAAACGCAGTAAATGCAGGCATGCGATGCACTACGCCACCGTAATCAGCGATCTGTCGGGTATGCATACGGTCGTAAAGTACGCCAATGGACAAGAACATCGCACCGGCAACAAAGCCGTGTGAAATCATCTGCACAATACCGCCCTCAATACCCAGCGGACTAAAGAGGAAGAAGCCTAAGGTTACAAAGCCCATGTGAGCAACTGAAGAATAGGCAACCAGTTTTTTCATGTCTTTTTGAACAAGAGCAACTGCACCTACATAGATCACCGCAACCAAAGATAAGAAGATTACAAAAGGGCCTAAGTATTGGCTCGCATCTGGCGCGATTGGCAAAGAGAAGCGCAGAAATCCATAGGCACCAAGCTTCAACATAATTGCAGCCAAAACCACTGAGCCACCTGTTGGCGCTTCAACGTGGACATCTGGTAGCCAAGTATGTAATGGCCACATTGGAACCTTGACAGCAAACGCCATAAAGAATGCTGCAAACAATAGGATCTGCTCAACAATATCTAATCGGGCATTTTGCCAAGCCAAAATATCGAATGTATTAGTCACGTTGTACAAATACAGCATGGCAATCAAAGTAAGCAAAGAGCCAAGCAAGGTATACAAGAAGAACTTAAATGCCGCATAAATACGGTTGTGGCCGCCCCATACACCAATGATGATGTACATCGGAATTAATGTCGCCTCAAAGAACATATAGAAAAGCAATGCGTCAAGAGCACAAAATACGCCTATCATTAATCCAGACAGGATCATGAACGAGGCCATGTATTGCGAAACCTTGGTTTGAATCACTTCCCATGCTGCAATCACCACAATGACATTGATGAATGCAGTAAGCACGATGAACCAAACAGAAATGCCGTCAATGCCTAGGTAATAGTTAATATCGTAACGCGGAATCCAGCTGATCTTTTCAACGAACTGCATTCCAGAATTAGCGATATCAAAATTAATCAACAATGGAAGCGTTGCAATAAAGCTAAGCACAGCTCCGATCAGGGTCAACCAGCGTAGACCGGCAGTTGATCTTTCAGACCCATAAAACAAAATAATGAGTCCAAAGACAATCGGGGTCCAAATGGCGTAAGAAAGAATCATAGTGGCTACTTAAGTAACAAAGGCCTAGCGAACAAAAGGCAGGTAAGCATACAAAACCCAAGCTAACAATACAGCTAGGCCCGCAATCATTGCGAAGGCATAGTGGTAGAGATAGCCGGATTGCAAATGACGAATTACTCCGGCAAAGCGCCCTACTGCATGCGCACTGCCATTAACAAAGAAACCGTCGATGATCTTTTGATCGCCGCGATGCCATAAGAAGCTGCCGATCCAAATAAGACCTTTAGCAAACACGGCTTGGTTGATTTCATCGAGGTAATACTTGTTATCAAATAATTTTTTAATTGGTGCAAATGTTTCGGCAACTTTGGCTGGCAGCTTAGGGGCCCAGAGATAACCAATCGCAGCAGTCAACACGCCAAGCACTACCAGCATTAAGACTGGTGAAGTGAATGCATGAATTGCCATTGCAACCGGACCATGGAACTCATCTTCCAATTCTTTCATCACCGGATGGCGTGCTAAGTCAATAAATATGGAGTCACCAAAGTAAGTTCCGAATAATAGCGGTGAGATGGTGTAGAAACCAATGATCACGGATGGAATTGCCAGAAGGATCAATGGCAAAGTGACAACGAACGGGGATTCATGGGGCTTTTGACCTGGAGCTAAACCATGATGCGCATGATCGTCACCCTGCTCCGCATGATCATGATGATGGTTGTGGGCATGTGAATCCTCATGACCCCAGCGTGCTTTACCGTGGAATACATAGAAATACAAACGGAATGAGTACAAGGCTGTTACGAATACGCTAGCCATGACTGCAAAGTAGGCAAAGCCTGAACCAGGGATATGACTTGCAGCTACCGCCTCAATAATGGAGTCTTTTGAATAGAAGCCTGAGAAGAATGGAGTTCCCACCAGAGCCAGATTGCCTAACAACATCATCAAGCAAGTAATTGGCATATATTTCCAGAGACCGCCCATCTTGCGCATATCTTGTTCGTGATGCATACCAAGAATCACGCTACCTGCTGCAAGAAATAACAATGCCTTAAAGAAAGCGTGAGTCATCAAATGGAAGATGGCTACCGGATATGCAGAAACACCCAATGCGACTGTCATGTAACCCAACTGAGACAAAGTTGAATACGCAACAACGCGCTTGATATCGTTTTGCACAATACCGAGGAAGCCCATAAAGAGCGCTGTGATTGAACCAATCACCAAGATAAAGCTCAGCGCGACATCTGAAAGCTCAAACAGTGGTGACATGCGTGACACCATGAAAATACCAGCAGTAACCATGGTTGCAGCATGAATCAATGCAGAGATTGGTGTTGGACCCTCCATCGAATCTGGTAGCCAAACGTGTAATGGGAATTGAGCTGACTTACCCATTGCACCAATAAATAAACAGATGCAGGTAACGGTCATCAAATTCCAGCTAGTACCAGGTAATGTCTGGGCTGCTAGAGCGGAATTCTGAGAGAAGATCACGTCATATTGCATCGAGCCAGTACTGGCCAACAGAATGCCGATGCCCAAGATGAAACCAAAGTCACCAACGCGGTTAACTAAGAAAGCCTTCATATTGGCAAACACTGCAGACTGGCGTTCAAAGTAGAAACCAATCAATAAATAAGAAACCACACCCACAGCTTCCCATCCAAAGAAGAGTTGCAATAAGTTATTACTCATCACCAACATCAACATAGCAAAGGTGAATAAAGAAATATAGGAGAAGAAGCGGTTGTAACCTTCTTCACCGTGCATATAGCCAATGGTGTAGATGTGGACCATCAATGACACAAAGGTCACGACGCACATCATGGTTGCCGTTAAAGGGTCAATCAGGAAGCCAATATCTAAATTGAGTTCGCCCAATTGCATCCAATGGTAAACAGTTCCATTGAAATAGAAGCCATCCATCACTTGAACTAATACATTGCAGGAAAGCACGAATGCAATGGTTACGCCCAAAATAGTCACAAACTGACTGGCCCCATGACCAATGCGATTGCCGCCTAATTTGGTGCCAAAGAAACCAGCGATGATAGATCCGACTAACGGCGCCAAAGGAATAGCGCAAAGTACAGGTATGTTTAAGGTCAATTGCATGACTAGCCTTTTAGGTGGTCAAGATCATCGGCATTAATCGTGTCAACCTTACGGAAGAGCACAACCAAAATTGCCAGGCCGATAGCTGCCTCAGCAGCTGCCACAGTCAAAATAAAGAATACGAATACTTGACCAGCCATATCACCCAAATAATGGGAGAAAGCCACAAAGTTCATGTTCACCGACAGAAGCATCAACTCAATTGCCATTAGCAAAACGATGACATTCTTGCGGTTTAAGAAAATTCCGATAACGCTAGTTGCAAATAAGATTGCACCCAACACTAAATAATGAGCGAGAGTGATATTCATTTCTTCTCCCCTCTTACGTCTTGCTTTGCACCCATATCTGAACCCATCTTCACAATACGCATACGATCTGCAGCAATCACATTGACCTGCTCGTGAATATCCTGCGATTTTGAATCTTTACGATTACGCAATGTCAACGCCACAGCAGCAATAATCGCTACCAACAAGATCACGCCAGCCACTTCAAAGGCGTAAACATAATCCACAAAGATCAACATTCCCAAAGCTTGGGTATTGTTTGCCATCATCTCTTCTGGCATGAGCTGCACTGGCACATCAGTTCCAATAAAGCTACGAATGATCACAATTGATAACTCAAGAACAATGACGGCACCCATCAAGAAGGCAACCGGTAGAAACTTTTTGAAATCGCGACGTAAATGTTCAGTATCTAAGTCCAGCATCATCACCACGAAGAGGAACAAGACCATCACTGCGCCAACATAGACCAAAATGAGAGCCAAGCTTAAGAACTCGGCCTTGAGCAACATCCAAAGACCTGATGCGCAAAAGAAAGCCAATACCAAGAATAGTGCTGCATGGACTGGGTTACGAGCCGTGATCACACGAAGCCCAGAAATCACCAATAAGCCTGCAAAGCCATAAAAGAACATGGCAAATAAAGTAGATGGATCGAATGTCATATTAGTTAAGCTCGATTCGATTAACGGTAAGGTGCATCAGCTGCACGGTTAGCGGCAATATCTTTTTCGTATTTATCGCCCACAGCTAAAAGCATGTCTTTAGTGAAATACAAGTCACCGCGCTTATCGCCGAAATACTCAAAAATATTTGTTTCAACAATGGCGTCTACTGGGCAAGCTTCTTCACAGAAACCACAGAAAATACATTTAGTAAGGTCAATGTCATATCGGCTGGTACGACGAGTGCCGTCATCACGCTCAGCAGTTTCAATAGTGATGGCATAAGCTGGGCAAACTGCTTCACATAGCTTGCAACCGATACAACGCTCTTCACCATTTTCATAACGACGAAGAGCATGCAAACCACGGAAGCGACTGGATAACGGCGTCTTCTCTTCTGGGTATTGAACAGTAATTTTTGGCTTGAAGAGATAGCGACCAGTAATAGACATACCGACCAAGATGTCTCTTAGCATCAAGCTATCTAGGAATTGGGAAATTTTCTTAAACATGATTTATCAACTTATTTCCAAATATTCCATGGAGAGACAACCCACGCGCCGATAACAACCACCCAAAATACTGAGATGGGAATAAATATTTTCCAACCCAAGCGCATAATTTGGTCATAGCGATAGCGCGGTAATGTAGCGCGTAACCAAATAACGCAGGATAGGAGGAAGAATGTTTTACCAAATAACCAGAAGAACCCTGGAATATCACGCAAGATTGGCAAGTCAACAATCGGCAACCAACCGCCTAAGAACATGATGGATGCAACAGCTGCAATCAAAATCATGTTGGCATATTCAGCCAAGAAGAACATGGCAAAAGACATGCCTGAATACTCAACCATGTGTCCAGCTACGATTTCAGATTCACCCTCAACCACGTCAAATGGATGGCGGTTTGTTTCAGCAACGCCAGAGATAAAGTAAATCAAGAACATTGGTAATAAAGGTAACCAATTCCACGAGAGGAAATTAAGACCCATGCTGGCAAAGTAGCCCTGCTCTTGTGAAGTTACGATGGCGCTTAAATTTAACGAACCCGAGGTAAGCAAGACGGTAACCAATGCAAAGCCCATTGCAATCTCATAGGAGATCATTTGAGCTGATGCGCGCATTGCACCGAGGAATGGATATTTAGAGTTAGAAGACCAACCAGCCAAGATAACCCCATAAACACCAATAGAAGAAATAGCCATGATGTACAGCAAGCCTGCGTTTACATCAGCTAAAACCATCTTTGCCTGAAATGGAATCACAGCCCAAGCAGCAAATGCAGGCATGATCACCATGATTGGTGCAATGAAGTACAAAACCTTACTAGCTTGAGCAGGTGCAATAATCTCTTTCATCAAGAGCTTTAATGCGTCAGCAATTGGCTGCAATAAACCCAGTGGACCTACGCGATTTGGGCCAAGACGAATATGCATCCAGCCAATCAACTTTCTTTCCCAAAGGGTTAGATAGGCAACGCAACCAAACATCGGCAATACGATGATCACAATACGAATCAATGCCCAAACCAAGGGCCACAATGAGCCAAAAATAGCCTCGCCTTGAGTAGTTATGAGGTTCAAGAAATTATCCATCTCGTCCCTTATGCCTTACTAATAGTTACTGGACCAAACATCGACCCCAATTTGGCACTAGCCATGGTGCCAGCAGAAATCCTGACAGCTCCAGGCGCTAAATTCACTTCTAATGTTGCCGGCATATCAACTGAATGAGAGTCTTGGGTAACGCGCACTGCATCACCCTCTTTGAGACCCAATTCAACGAAAGTGATTTTATTTAAGCCTACCTGATTGCCGCGCTTAGCATCACGCGTTAACTGCAAAGCTGAAGAACGCCGTACGATTTGGTCGCCAGCATAAATGTTGACATCTGCCAAACGCTCGAGACCATTGAAAGGCGCTAGATTTCCATTGGCAATCAAAGAGCTAGAAGCTTTGTTATTTAAGCGATTGCAGTAACCATCGTCCAATGCTTCTCCTAGGACTTCCTCAGGAACATTAAACAAGAAACCGTCTAAACCTAAGAGCCCACCCAATACACGCAATACTTTCCATGCTGGACGTGAATCACCTAAAGGTTTTACTGAAGGCTGTACCGTTTGAACTCTTCCCTCTAAATTCACAAAGGTAGAGACTGTTTCTGAGAACACTGAAGTAGGCAGAATGACATCAGCTACCTCCATCAAGTCAGCACTCTTATAAGCGCTCAAAGCAATAACGGTATTAGCCTTTGCCAAAGCCGCACGAGCAGCTGCTGGATTTGGAAAATCTGAATCTGGCTCGATATTCATCAAGATCACTGCGCGACGTTCGCCAGATAAGACTGACTCAACACCTACGCCATTAGCATTCACTAAAGATGCGCCAACGGCATTGCCACCAACTGGCAAGAAGCCTAAGGTAGCACTAGTCTGATCAGCAATAAATTGCGCCATGACGTGCAAGTCAGAAGCGTGGTGATGCGCAATAGCAGCAGAACCAAGCAATACAGCCTTTGACTCACCAGAGAGCAAGCTATCGGCAATCATCTGCGCCGCAGGAGAAATGGTTAGATTAAATGTGCCAACTGGCGCTGTTACTGATTTTGCTTTTGCAACAGCAAGTGCAACTTCACTCAATGCATTCAACCATGCGCTTGGAGCTACTGAAATACCGCTACTTGGAATCAACCAGTCATCACCACCCGCATCAATACGAAATACTTGTAAGGCGCGTTTGCTGGCAGTACGAATACGAGCAGCCAATACAGGCTGGTCTTTGCGCAAGAAACTACCAATAACTAATACACGATCCAATTCATTGATCTTGGTGATTGGCATACCCAACCATGGCGCTGCTGCAGCATTTTTTACATCAGCTTGGCGCAATCGAGTTTCCATTTGATTGGAGCCAAGGCCACGCACTAACTTTTGCAAGAGGTGCAATTCCTCAGTAGAAGATATTGGGTGGGCTAAAGCACCAATCGACTCAGGACCACTTTCTGCTGAAATTGTTTTCAGAGAATGAGCAACATAATCTAAAGCTGACTGCCAATCTGTTTCTAACCACTGGCCGCCCTGCTTCACCATTGGTGTGGTTACACGGTCAGAACTATTTAAACCTTCATAAGAGAAGCGATCACGATCGCTAATCCAGCATTCATTAATGGCTTCGTTTTCTAGAGCAACTACACGCATGACTTTATTAGCTTTAGTCTGAACTGTAGTGTTGGCACCTAAGCTATCGTGCGGACTAACTGAACGCTTACGTCCGAGTTCCCATGTACGCGCTGCATAACGGAATGGCTTGCTGGTTAAAGCGCCAACTGGACACAAATCAATCATGTTTCCAGACAGCTCTGAATCTACCGTCTGACCAACGAAGGTGGTGATCTCGGAATGCTCACCGCGGTTGACCATACCTAACTCCATAACGCCGGCAACTTCTTGGCCGAAGCGTACACAACGAGTGCAATGGATGCAACGTGTCATCTCTTGCATGGAGATCAATGGGCCAACATTTTTATGGAAGACAACACGCTTCTCTTCATCGTAGCGTGAGTTTGATTTTCCGTAACCAACCGCTAAGTCTTGTAATTGACACTCGCCACCCTGATCGCAAATTGGGCAATCTAATGGATGGTTAATGAGCAAGAATTCCATGACAGAACGCTGGGCTTCTACGGCTTTGGCAGAATGCGTAAACACCTTCATGCCTTGAGTTACTGGTGTAGCACAAGCGGGTAGAGGTTTAGGAGCCTTCTCTACTTCAACCAAACACATGCGGCAGTTAGCGGCAATCGATAACTTCTTGTGATAGCAGAAGTGAGGAACGTAGGTGCCGAGCTTGTTCGCGGCGTGCATCACCATCGAACCTTGCGGAACTTCTACAGTCTTACCATCTAATTCGATTTCTACCATGCTCACTTTTAGATATCCCGTGCTCTAAATCTTTATAAAGGTTGTGCAGAATCTAAGCAGCGCTTATGTTCTACGTGATAGGCAAATTCATCCATGTAATGTTTCAACATGCCACGTACCGGCATTGCTGCTGCATCACCTAAAGCGCAAATCGTACGACCTTGAATATTGGCAGCTACGTCATTAAGCAAATCCAAGTCCTCTGGACGTCCTTCACCATGTTCAATGCGATGAACAATGCGCCATAACCAACCAGTACCTTCACGACATGGGGTGCATTGACCGCATGATTCTTCGTGGTAGAAGTAAGACAAACGCTCCAAGGCACGGACCATACAACGGGTTTCGTTCATCACGATCACAGCGCCAGATCCCAACATTGATCCTGCTTTTGCAATACTGTCGTAGTCCATAGTCAGATCCATCATCTGCGCGCCAGGAACAACTGGCGCAGAAGATCCTCCAGGAATCACAGCCTTCAAAGCTTTGTCATCACGCATACCGCCAGCAAGCTTTAAGAGCTCTGAAAATGGAGTACCCAACGGAATTTCATAGTTGCCTGGATGAACCACGTCACCCGATACCGAGAATATTTTGGTTCCACCATTATTGGGTTTTCCAAGCTCTAAATAGGCTGGACCGCCAATGGCCAAAATAAATGGCACAGCAGCAAATGTCTCAGTGTTATTAATGGTTGTTGGCTTGCCATACAAACCAAAACTTGCCGGGAATGGTGGCTTAAAGCGTGGCTGCCCTTTCTTACCTTCTAAAGATTCAAGCAGGGCCGTTTCTTCACCACAAATATAAGCACCCCAACCTGGGGATGCGTGTAACTGGAAGGAAAAATCGCTTCCTAAAATTTTGTCACCCAGATATCCTGCTGCTCGCGCTTCTTCAAGCGCCTCTTCAAAGCGAGAATACACATCCCAGATTTCACCGTGGATGTAGTTGTAGCCAACTGTAATACCCATTGTGTAAGCGCCGATGATCATGCCTTCAATCAAAGCGTGTGGGTTATAGCGCATGATGTCACGGTCTTTAAAAGTACCGGGTTCACCTTCATCACTATTACAAACTAAATATTTTTGTCCCGGGAATTGACGGGGCATAAAGCTCCACTTCAAACCCGTTGGAAAGCCTGCGCCTCCACGACCACGTAATGAAGAAGCTTTTAATTCAGCGATGATGGCATCAGGAGAAACTTTGTCATTAATTAAACGACGTAATTGTTGATAGCCACCACGACTTTCGTAATCTTTTAAACGCCAGTTATCACCATTTAATCCAGCGAGGATTAAAGGCTTGATATGGCGATCGTGCAAGCTGGTCATACTGCTTTCCCTTCTGCACGTAATTCACTCAATAAAGCATCAATCTTTTCTTTGCTCATAAAGCTGCACATGCGCTTGTCATTCACCAGCATCACTGGTGAGTCTCCACATGCCCCCATGCACTCACCCTCTTTCAAGGTAAAAGTTCCACATGGTGTAGTTTCGTTGTAGCCAATACCTAGAGTTTCTTTGAGATATGTTGCTGCCGTTTCACCATGGGTCAATTGGCATGGCAAATTAGTGCAGATCACCAATTTGTATTTACCAATTTGCTTGGTGTTGTACATGTTGTAGAAAGTCGCTACTTCATCAACAGCAATGCTTGGCATTTCTAAAATCTGGGCAACCGTTTCAATAACTTCTGGAGAAACCCAGCCCACCTCAGTTTGAGCGGCGATTAAACAGGCCATTACAGCAGACTGCTTGTGCTCAGCGGGATACTTGGCGATATTGCGATGAATATCAGCCAGTGTTTTATCGGATAGTTGCAGAGTCGTAGTCATTAAATATTCCTTGGCACGCCTATTAGCGGTCAATCTCCCCGAACACAATATCTTGGGTACCAATAATGGTTACTGCATCAGCCAACATGTGACCACGTGACATCTCGTCCATTGCCGACAAGTGCACAAATCCTGGCGCACGAATCTTCATGCGATAGGGTTTATTTGCACCATCAGAAATTAAGTAAATACCAAATTCACCTTTAGGATGCTCAACAGCTGAGTAAGCCTCGCCATCAGGAACGTGAATACCTTCGGTGAATAGTTTGAAATGGTGAATGAGCTCTTCCATATTGGTTTTCATATCCACACGCTTTGGTGGGGAAACCTTATGGTTGTCGCTCATCACAGGACCTGGATTAGCCTTTAACCAAGCTACGCACTGTTTGATGATGCGATTAGATTGACGCATTTCTTCCATGCGCACTAAATAACGATCATAAGAATCGCCATTCACGCCCACTGGAATATCAAAATCTAAACGGTCATAGACTTCATATGGCTGCTTCTTACGCAAATCCCACTCGATACCTGAACCACGAAGCATTGGACCTGTGAAGCCGAGCTGCAATGCGCGCTCAGGAGTCACAATACCGATATTCACTAAACGTTGCTTCCAAATACGGTTATCAGTTAAGAGGTTGCAATACTCGTCAACATTGGCATCAAACCCATTGGTAAATTGCTCGATGAAATCAAGTAATGTGCCACTACGATTTTCATTCAAACGCTTGATGGCAGATGCACTGCGAATCTTGTTCTTGGTGTACTGAGCCATTTGATCAGGCAAGTCACGATAAACGCCACCTGGACGATAGTAAGCGGCATGCATACGTGCACCAGATACCGCCTCATACATATCAAAGATATCTTCGCGATCCCGGAAAGCGTACAAGAAGACAGCCATTGCACCAACGTCCAGACCATGACAACCAATCCAAAGCAAGTGATTCAGCAAACGAGTGAGCTCGTCATACATCACGCGGATATATTGAGCACGCAACGGAACATCAACTTGCAGTAATTTTTCAATGGCCATGACATAGGCATGCTCATTGGACATCATGGAAACATAATCTAAACGATCCATGTAGGGGACGTTTTGAATCCAAGTACGTGTTTCAGCTAATTTTTCTGTCGCGCGATGTAATAAACCGATATGCGGGTCAGCACGCTGGATCACTTCACCATCGAGCTCAAGCACTAGACGTAATACGCCATGCGCAGCAGGATGCTGAGGACCGAAATTGAGGGTGTAGTTCTTAATTTGTGCCATAACTTAAACCGGGCCTCCGTACTGCTCTTCACGAACAATGCGTGGAGTAATTTCTCGTGCCTCAATCGTGACCGGTTGATAGACAACACGTTTTAACTCTGGGTCATAACGCATTTCCACATTACCGCTGATTGGGAAATCTTTTCTAAATGGATGACCAATGAAGCCATAGTCAGTCAGAATGCGGCGCAAGTCTTCGTGACCGTCAAATAGAATGCCGTAGAGATCGAAGGCTTCACGCTCAAACCAATTGGCAGCAGCCCAAACTGCTGTAATTGAGGCTACTAATGGGTAGCTATCATCGGGCGCAAAAACACGAACACGTAAACGCCAGTTGTGTTCCAAAGAAAGTAGATGACTTACAACACCAAAGCGCAGACCGCTCCATGCTCCATCACGGAAATCTTGATAGTCAACACCACATAGATCAATCAATTGCTCAAAAGCAAGCGAAGGATCATCACGCAACAACATGGCAGATTCAAAATAAGTGTCCGCATTAACAACTACAGTCACCTCACCCAATGCAATCTCAATGGATTTAGCGCGCTTACCTAAAACTTTTTCTAAGTTGGCTGCTAATTGAATTAAACGATCTGACATAAATTAAGCCTTCCGCGCAATCGTGCTCGTACGAGCAATCTTAGATTGCAGCTGAATAATTCCATAGATCAACGCTTCTGCAGTTGGAGGGCAGCCTGGAACATAAATATCGACTGGCACAATGCGGTCGCAACCGCGTACTACTGAATAAGAGTTATGGTAATAACCACCGCCATTGGCGCAGGAACCCATAGAGATTACCCAACGTGGTTCTGGCATTTGGTCATAAACCTTGCGGAGTGCTGGAGCCATCTTGTTGCACAAAGTGCCGGCGACAATCATCAAATCGGATTGACGTGGAGATGGACGAAATACGACGCCAAATCGATCCAAGTCATAACGGGAAGCGCCCGCATGCATCATCTCTACCGCACAACAAGCCAGACCAAAGGTCATAGGCCATAAGGAGCCGTTACGCGTCCAGTTAATCAACTGATCCGCAGTGGTAGTTACAAAACCTTCTTTAAGTACGCCTTCTAATGCCATATCTATCACTCCCAGTCGAGAGCGCCCTTTTTCCAGATATATACAAATCCCACAATGAATTCCAATAAGAAAATCACCATAGAGGCGTAGCCAAGCCATCCAATGTCACGTAGCGCTACACCCCATGGGAATAGGAATGCAGTTTCTAAGTCAAACAGGATGAAGAGAATGGCGATTAAGTAGTAACGCACGTCAAACTTCATACGCGCATCTTCGAAAGCTTCAAAACCGCACTCATATGGAGAGAGTTTTTCAGCGTCAGGCTTCGAAGGAGCCAAGATTTTTCCGAGGAACATGGGGACTAATCCCACCCCAATACCTACGAGGATAAAAAGCAGAACAGGAAAGTAATTAGCGAGATTCAAAATAGCCCTGATTCGTTTGTCTGGTAATTCCTAAAAACACAAATTATTACTTATTCCACTACATAAGACATTGATTTGGAGCAAAAAACGCTCATCAATACCCTTTTTTGGTGCCGACGGCGAGACTCGAACTCGCACAGCCTAAGCCACTACCCCCTCAAGATAGCGTGTCTACCAATTTCACCACGTCGGCATCTTGCAAAACTCATCAATTCTACTGCATTGCACAAGTGCACTACCCCAAATTCTGGGCTAGAAAATCTGTAAAAGCCTACTGTTTTACTTAGGAACTGCTGGTTTACTTGGATCCTGTGTTGGGGCTACTGGAGCGGCTGGCGTTGCCGCCGGGGCTACAGTTCCGGAGAGGACACCAGGACTTACTTCCTTCTTGTTACCAATCCAAGTAATTCCTAAAGTACAAAGGAAGAAAACTGCTGCAAAAACAGCCGTTGTATGGGACAAGAAATTAGCAGATCCACTAGCGCCAAAGAGGCTACCAGAAGAGCCCGAGCCAAAGGCTGCGCCCATATCGGCACCCTTACCTTGCTGTAATAGCACCAATAGAATGACAGCCAAAGCTGAAATTACCTGCAATACGATCAATAAAGTCTTAAACCATTCCACAGCTTATCTCCAAATAAAAAATCTATGCCTGACAAATAGCTAGAAAGTCCTGGGGATTCAAGGATGCTCCCCCAACCAATCCACCATCTATATCTGGCATGGCAAATAATTCAACAGCATTGTCAGGCTTGACACTGCCGCCGTACAAAATTCCAACGTGAGATGCAACATCCTCATTAAATTCAGCCAATTGCAGACGAATAGCGCGATGCATATCTTGTGCAACTTGGGCGCTGGCAACTCTGCCTGTACCGATCGCCCATACTGGCTCATAAGCAATTAGGCAGTCAGCAAGACGATCTTGCAAAACACCCGCCTGCTTTGCAACTTGAGCACAAACAATCTCTTCCGCCCTACCTGAATTTCTTTCATCAGCAGTCTCACCCACACAAATCACTGGAGTCATACCATTGTCCAATACCTCGAGGGCTTTAGCAGCAACGACCTCATCAACCTCTTGGTGCATTTGACGGCGCTCAGAGTGCCCAACGATGACATAAGTACAACCAAGTTCTTTGAGCATTGAGGCCGCAACCTCACCGGTATAAGCACCCGAACAATGGGCTGATGCGTCTTGTGCGCCTAGATTCAAAAAAGCCAATGAATGCTCTTTAATCAACTGTGCACATTGGGATAAATACGGAAATGGCGGGCAGACCGCATATTTACGTCCAGATGGCATTCCACTCTCCATGCCACGAGCAACGGTCTTGATCCAATCTTGATTGCTCGCAAGACTGCCATTCATTTTCCAATTGCCGATAACGATGAGTGGTCGCATAGGGATAATGAATATTTCTAAACAGTTAAAACAATTTTGCCAACGTGCTCGGATGACTCCATCAATGCATGAGCATCTGCCGCTTGATCTAGCGTAAACGTTTTATAAATGACTGGCTTCAGTTTGCCAGCATTGAGCAAAGGCCAAACATTCTCAAAAAGCTGCTTGGTAATTTGCTTCTTAAATGAAACTGGGCGTGGACGTAAGGTTGAACCAGTAATCGTGAGGCGACGACGCAAAATCTGATTGGTGCTTACCTCTGCTTTTGATCCACCCTGGATTGCAATAATCACAATGCGTCCATCATCAGCAAGACAGTCAATTTCTTTTTGCACATAAGCGCCAGTCACCATATCAAGAATGACGTTAACGCCTTTGCCATCAGTTGCCCTCTTCACTTCTTCTACAAAATCTTGTGTCTTGTAATTGATGGCGAGATCAGCACCCAATGCTACACATGCGGCACATTTTTCATCCGTACCAGCAGTTACAAATACTTTATGGCCTAAGGCTTTGGCGATCAGGATTGCAGTCACGCCGATACCACTGGAGCCACCTTGAACCAATAAAGTTTCGCCTTCGGCCAGTTGACCACGCATGAAGACGTTGCTCCATACGGTATAAAACGTTTCAGGCAAAGCTGCAGCCTCTTGGTCAGTAAACCCCTTAGGGTAAGGTAAGCACTGGGCTACAGGCGCAGTACACAAGTCAGCGTAACCACCACCTTGAACGAGTGCGCAAACCTTATCACCCAGCTTTAAGCCAAATATGTTGTCAGGATGAGCTAAATCACCGCCGACGATTTCACCGGCAACTTCAAGACCGGGAATATCAGATGCGCCAGCTGGAACCGGGTAATGACCCTTACGCTGTAAAACGTCAGGTCGATTAATTCCAGCTGCCAGAACTTTGATCAAAATTTCACCAGTCCCAGCAGCAGGAGCTACTGGATCAGGGCGAGTAGTTGGCACCAGCATTTCTGGGGCACCAAACTCCTTAATTTCAATAACACGCATAAATACTCCCGACGCTTTTTACTTAAGCCGTTTCGTCAGATGAAGGAGTTGCTTCAGCAGCGCCAGCTAAAGGAGCAATCGTGCCACCCTCATCAGCCATCGCAGCCTTCAATGACAAACGTAAACGACCACGCTCATCAGCAGCAAGCAATTTCACGCGAACCACTTGGCCTTCTGCCAAATAGTCTTTAACTTCTTTTACACGCTCATTAGAAATCTCAGAGATATGCAAGAGACCATCTTTACCAGGAAGAATGTTTACCAAAGCGCCGAATTCGAGCAACTTCACAACTGGGCCTTCGTAGATCTTACCTACTTCAGCTTCAGCGGTAATGCCTTCGATACGAGCTTTAGCTTCAGCCATACCTTCAGCGGAAGTAGAAGCAATTGTTACAGTGCCATCATCTTTGATGTCGATGCTGCAGCCAGTTTCTTTGGTCAAGGCTTGAATTGTTGCGCCGCCTTTACCGATTACTTCACGAATCTTGTCTGGATGAATCTTGAAAGAAACCATACGTGGGGCATGAGCTGACAATTCTGTACGAACTGAACCCATTGCTTCTTGCATTTTGCTCAAGATGTGCAAACGGCCTTCTTTAGCTTGCGCCAAAGCCACTTGCATAATTTCTTTAGTAATACCTTGAACTTTAATGTCCATCTGGAGCGCAGTAATACCGTTAGCAGTACCCGCTACTTTGAAGTCCATATCGCCCAAGTGATCTTCGTCACCCAAGATGTCGGTCAATACAGCAAAACGATTGCCGTCAAGAATCAAGCCCATTGCTACACCAGCAACGTGTGCTTTAACTGGAACACCAGCATCCATCATTGCTAAACAGCCGCCGCAAACAGAAGCCATTGAAGATGAACCATTGGACTCAGTAATCTCTGAAACAACACGGATGCTGTATGCAAAATCTTCAGCACTTGGCAAGACTGGAATCAATGCGCGCTTAGCTAAACGGCCGTGACCAATTTCACGACGCTTTGGGCTACCTACACGACCTGTTTCGCCAGTAGCGAACGGAGGCATATTGTAGTGGAACATGAAACGATCACGGTACTCGCCTTCAAGCGCATCAATGATTTGCTCGTCACGTGCAGTACCTAAAGTAGCAACAACAAGAGCTTGTGTTTCACCACGAGTAAACAATGCAGAACCGTGTGTACGTGGCAATACGCCGTTACGAATTTCAATCGGACGCACAGTACGTGTATCGCGACCATCGATACGTGGCTCACCGTTCAAAATCTGGCTACGAACAATCTTCGCTTCGATTTCAAACAAGATATCGTTAACAGCTACTGCGTCAACATCACCCTCTTCTTGTAACTTAGCAACCACTTCTTTAGTAATTTCTTTGAGCTTGTCTGAACGAGCCCCTTTTTGACGAATCTGATAAGCCTCCCGCAATGGCGCTTCAGCCAATGCAGTTACCTTAGCGATGAATGGCTCATCTTTAGGTGCTGCAGTCCAATCCCACTCTGGTTTACCAGCTTCACGTACCAAATCATTGATTGCGTTGATGGCTGTTTGCATTTGGTCATGACCATATACAACCGCACCCAACATCACTTCTTCAGATAATTGGTTTGCTTCAGACTCAACCATCAATACAGCGGCTTGTGTACCAGCTACGATCAAATCGAGTTCGCTAGTGGCTTGCTCTGTACGAGTTGGGTTCAAGAGGTATTGACCATTAGCGTAACCAACGCGTGCTGCGCCAACTGGGCCAGCAAATGGGATGCCTGAAATAGCCAATGCTGCAGAGGCAGCGATCAAAGCAGGAATATCTGAAGGAACATCAGGGTTGATAGACAACACATGAACCACTACTTGAACTTCATTCAAGAAGCCTTCTGGGAATAAAGGACGCAATGGACGATCGATCAAACGGGAGATCAATGTCTCACCTTCTGATGGACGACCTTCACGACGGAAGAAGCCGCCGGGAATCTTACCTGCTGCGTATGTTTTTTCTAGGTAGTCAACAGTCAACGGGAAAAAAGACTGGCCTGGCTTTGCAGACTTAGAGGCTACTACCGTACCCATTACTACTGTGTCATCAACGTTAACGATAACGGCACCACCAGATTGACGAGCGATCTCGCCTGTTTCCATTGTTACTTGATGGTTGCCCCATTGAAAACTCTTTACTGCTTTTTTAAACATAGTCATTCTGATCTTCTCCAAATTGTTCACGCAAAGCTCACATGAGCATTACGCTTGTCGTGGGATAAAGCAGTGTCACGACAACACTGGAGCGATTTAAGATCACAAGGGATGCCATTCCAGGGAGACTCTGAATCCACCTTCAGAAGCTCATTGGAATGACACAATCCCCTACACAAATAATCTTGAAGCGCCCAAAAAAACATGCCATCTGCTTAAGACTGAATCTGCGAAGAAACAACCCTAAGATAGATGGCATTGCATACCGATAAGAATTACTTACGGAGACCTAATTTCTCAATCAATGCGCGATAGCGATCCAAATCTTTGCCCTTGAGGTAATCCAAGAGGCGACGGCGACGTGAAACCATCTTCAACAAACCACGACGGCTGTGATGATCTTTAGCGTTAGCCTTGAAATGGGGGGTTAATTCATTGATGCGGGCTGTGAGCAATGAAACTTGAACTTCAGGGCTACCCGTATCGTTTGCGCTGCGCGCGTTATCTTTGACGATTTCCGCCGTTTTAATATCAGCAACTGCCATTTTTAATACTCCTTACTTGCGAACACTTGAGCTTTCACCCAGTCTGTGTCGTGCGTGATTAACAAAATAAAACAAAAAAGCTTTAAAAATCAAAGCCATCGAATTGTAGCAGAGCCGGCACGTATTTACCGTATTCCCCATGGAACTTGTTATGCTGTAGGCTTATATTTAGTCAAATAAATACACTTTTCCCATATTAATCAATAACTTATAAAATATGTCCTTACTACATCGCTCACTTATTGGATTTCTCTGCCTCGGATTCGGACTTTTTCAGCCCGCCTATGCCCAGTTTGGATCGTTTTTTGGGCAAGATAAAACGGTTGCAGAGCAACGCCAGGACATTTTGATTAAAAACCAAGCAATTCTGAAGCAACTTTATGAGGCGCAGCCAAAAGCGAAGGATCTCATTGAAAAGTCAGTAGGTTATGCGACCTTTAGTAACTTCGGCATGAAAATTCTAATTGCAGGAGGCGGAACTGGTAGCGGCGTTGTGATTAACAAGGCAAACAAGAAGCCCGTCTACATGAATATGGCTGAAGTTCAGGCTGGCTTGGGCCTTGGCATTAAATCATTCCAAAATATTTTTGTATTTGAAACTGAAACGGCTATGAATGACTTTATTAACTCAGGCTGGACTTTCGGTGGCCAGGTAACTGCTGCTGCGAAATACGAAAAAGATGGCGGCGCATACCAGGATGCAACCGTAGTTGCCCCGGGAGTTTTAATGTACCAATTGACAGACTCTGGCATTGCCGCTGAAATCACCGGCAAAGGCACCAAGTACTATAAAAACACTGACTTAAATAAGTAAATCTCTTTGCAGATGACTCAATGATTAAGGAGTCATCTGTGCATTGAGCTTGGCCTGACTCGGATCATGCAATTTGTTCAAAGCAGATAAATAGGCTTTTGCAGAAGCAGCAATGATGTCTGGGTCTGTGCCTACGCCATTCACAATACGACCGCCTTTTGCCAAGCGTACTGTCACCTCACCTTGAGACTGCGTACCTGATGTAATGGCATTGACAGAATAGAGCAACTGCTCTGCCCCACTCTTCGCAATTTCTTCAATTGCATTCAAACTCGCATCTACTGGACCATTACCTTCTGCTTCAGAGCACATCTCTTTATCACCCATGCGAAAAGTCACGCGAGATTTAGGGCGCTCGCCAGTTTCAGAGTGCTGGCTTAAGGAAATAAATTTATAGTGCTCACCCTCTTCTGCAGCAGCAGAATCAGACATGATTGCAATGATATCTTCATCAAATATCTCAGACTTTTGGTCAGCCAATGCTTTAAATCTGGCGAAGGCTTCATTCAAATCAGCCTCGGCTTCAACGGTGATTCCCAATTCTTGCAAGCGCTGCTTAAAGGCATTGCGGCCAGATAACTTACCCAAAACAATCTTATTAGCAGACCAACCCACATCTTCTGCGCGCATGATTTCATAAGTATCGCGGTTCTTCAAAATACCGTCTTGATGAATGCCTGAAGTATGCGCAAAGGCATTTGCACCAACGACCGCCTTGTTAGGCTGGACTACAAAGCCGGTGATCTGAGATACCAATTTAGATGCTGGAACAATCTGCGTTGCATCAATACCGCAGACCATATCAAAGTAGTCCTTGCGGGTCCGCAAGGCCATCACAATTTCTTCTAAGGCAGTATTACCTGCACGCTCGCCCAAGCCATTGATCGTGCACTCAATTTGACGGGCGCCGCCAATCTTTACACCCGCCAAGGAATTGGCAACAGCCATTCCCAAGTCGTTATGGCAATGCACTGACCAAACGGCCTTATCAGAGTTAGGCACGCGGGTTCGCAAGGTCTTAATAAACTCGCCATATAACTCGGGAGTGGCATAACCTACGGTATCTGGAATGTTGATGGTAGATGCGCCCTCGTTAATAACCGCCTCAACTACTCTGCATAAGAAATCCATTTCCGAGCGATAACCGTCTTCAGCTGAAAATTCAATATCTTCAGCTAGGTTACGAGCAAAACGAATGGAACGCTTAGCCTGCTCTAAAACCTCTTCTGGAGACATGCGTAATTTCACGGCCATATGCAATGGACTTGTTGCCAAGAATGCATGGATACGTTTTGCGTTTGCTGCTTGCAATGCATCAGCAGCTCGTGTGATGTCCTTGTCGTTAGCTCTAGCCAATGAACAAACAATAGAGTCCTTAACGGCAGCTGCAACTGCAGATATTGCCTGGAAGTCACCCTCCGAGCTAGCGGCAAAGCCTGCCTCGATCACATCTACTTTAAGACGCTCTAACTGACGCGCAATGCGTACTTTTTCGTCTTTGGTCATAGATGCACCTGGTGATTGCTCACCATCGCGCAAGGTGGTATCAAATATGATTACTTTATCGCTCATCACTACTCTCCGGTTTTAAACAATTCTGAACTTCTTCAGATAACTCAAACTCATAAAACAAAAACCCCAGCAATTAGCTGGGGCTGGTATGTGGTGGTTAATGATTCTGCTTTATCTCATTAACTCAGGCCTTACCCGCCCCAAGCCTTAGGCTTAGTGCTAGCAGAAGGAGGCCAGTTAAAGGCGAGAAATTCATCAACATGGAATTAATATACCCCAAAAATAGGGAATTAGCCAAAACGTTTACCGCTGAGACGCTCCCAAGCCCAAATTACATAGCCAGAGATGGAATAAATCACGAATAAACCAAACAGCGTTAATGGCGGGTTTGAGGATATTAAGACAAAAGTCAAGATCATTAAAACCATCACACCAAATGGCACGCGGTAACGGACATCCAAGGCCTTACCACTATAAAAGCGAGCATTAGAAACCATAGTCAGTCCGGCATAGACGGCGATAAAGAAGGTAATCCAAGGGATTGCTGTATCGCGAACTGGAATCTTATTATCATCAGCCAACCAAATAAAGCCGGCCATTAATGCACCTGCAGCAGGACTTGGCAGGCCTTGAAAAAATTTCTTATCCACTACACCGGTATTCACATTAAAGCGCGCCAATCGCAAGGCAGCGCCAGCACAGTATGTAAATGCCGCCAACCACCCCCACTTACCCAAATCTTTTAATGCCCATTCATAAGCGACCAATGCAGGCGCAACACCAAATGAGACCATATCAGCAAGAGAATCGTACTGCTCACCGAAAGCGCTTTGAGTGTTGGTCATACGTGCCACACGCCCATCCATGCCGTCCAATACCATTGAAGCAAAAATGGCGATTGCCGCAATCTCAAACTGGTGATTCATTGCATTCACAATCGCATAAAAGCCACAAAACAAAGCTGCGGTTGTAAAAGCGTTTGGAAGAAGATAAATGCCCTTGCTGCGTAGGCGGAGCTTTTGAGGATGCAACTCCTCAACTTCGTAATCAATACCATCACCTAAGTCTTCAGCCCATTGATCTTGTGAAGAAGTCAGACGTTTCTGAGAGAGGCGGCTACGGTCAATACGACCACGACGGCGAAATGTAGTCAAAGAATATCCCAGTGAATAATATTTCGAATCAATCCAAACCAGGCAAACGAGCCAAGGCTGTATTTGTTGCAAATACTTTATCACCAACGCTCACTAGCGGCTCTGCAGTGAGCGGCAAATAAATGTCTACTCGTGAACCAAAGCGAATAAATCCGTAGCGCTCACCTGCTTTGAGGCGATCGCCAACATGAATGTAGCAAAGAATACGGCGGGCAATTAAGCCAGCAACCTGGACCAAAGTAACTACTTGACCATTGGCATCGATAACAACGGCATTTCGCTCGTTCTCGGTAGATGCTTTATCCAAATCTGCATTCACAAATTTACCGGGGAAGTATTGAATCTCTTTCACCAAGCCATTTACCGCGCTACGATTAGAGTGTACGTTAAATACGTTCATGAATACGCTGATTTTGAGCGCTTCACGACCAGCATACGGATCATTAGTTTTTTCAACGACAACAATCCGTCCATCCGCCGGAGATAAAACAAGATCGCGACCTAAAGCAGGAATACGCTGTGGGTCACGAAAGAACTGCAGAACAAAGAAAAAAATGATCCAAAGAGGCCATGACCAAGCTATCCCACCTAAATAGTGAACTAGCAAAGTCAATGCCCCCACTAACGCTAAATACGGCCAACCTTCTTTCGCAATAATGGGGTGCGGATACATCATCTTTGTTCTGAGCCTTTTATTGAACTGCTATTAGTAGATGCTTAGCTTTTAGCTTAGTTCTTAGTCTGGTCAACCAACTTATTCTTAGCAATCCAAGGCATCATGGCGCGCAATTTAGCACCAACAACTTCGATGTCATGTTCTGCGTTCAAACGACGACGTGAAATCAAAGTAGGCGCACCTGCTTTGTTTTCCAAGATAAAGCTCTTAGCGTACTCACCGGTCTGAATATCTTTCAAGCACTGACGCATTGCATTCTTAGTGTCTTCAGTCACAACACGTGGGCCAGTAACGTATTCACCGTACTCAGCGTTGTTAGAGATGGAATAGTTCATATTGGCAATACCACCTTCGTAGATCAAGTCAACAATCAACTTGAGCTCATGCAAGCACTCGAAGTAAGCCATTTCAGGAGCGTAACCAGCTTCAACCAAAGTCTCAAAACCGGCTTTGATCAATTCAACTGCGCCGCCACAAAGAACAGCCTGCTCACCGAACAAATCAGTTTCAGTTTCTTCACGGAAGTTCGTTTCGATAATGCCAGCACGGCCACCGCCGTTTGCAGTTGCATAAGACAACGCAACATCACGAGCGGAGCCAGATTTATCTTGGTAAACAGCGATCAAATGAGGAACACCGCCACCTTGAGCGTATGTGCCACGAACTGTATGACCAGGAGCCTTAGGGGCAATCATGATCACATCTAAGTCAGCACGTGGCTGCACTTGACCGTAGTGAACGTTAAATCCATGAGCAAACGCCAATGCAGCTCCCTGCTTGATGTTGCCGTGAACTTCTTTGCTGTAAACATCAGCAATTTGCTCATCGGGCAAGAGCATCATGACTACGTCTGCGTCTTTAACTGCTTCACCAACTTCTTTTACTGTCAAGCCAGCATTCGCAGCCTTACTCCAGGAAGCGCCATCTTTACGCAAACCAACAGTAACGTTACAGCCGGAATCCTTCAGATTCAATGCGTGTGCGTGACCCTGTGAACCATAACCAATGATGGTGACTTTCTTGCCCTTAATGAGGGACAAATCAGCGTCTTTATCGTAAAAAACTTTCATGCTCTTTCCTTGTATTGAAAATGTAATTAATGCAGTAATCAGTTAAAAAAAAATTAAACCTTGAGGATGCGTTCACCGCGACCAATTCCAGAACCGCCCGAACGGACAGTTTCGAGAATCGAAGCGCGATCAATCGAATCAATAAAGGCATCCAACTTGGCACCATCACCCGTTAACTCAATGGTGTAACTCTTGTCAGTCACATCAATGATGCGACCGCGGAAGATATCGGTAGTACGTTTGAGCTCCTCGCGCTCTTTACCAACAGCGCGCACTTTAATCATCATGAGCTCACGCTCAATATGTGGACCTTCACTTAAATCAAATACCTTCACCACTTCAACCAAACGGTTTAAGTGCTTAGTAATTTGCTCAATGACGTCATCAGAACCAAATGTGACGATCGTCATGCGAGATAAAGATGGGTCTTCAGTAGGCGCAACACTCAAAGTGTCAATGTTGTAACCGCGCGCAGAAAATAAACCCACTACACGCGATAAGGCACCCGGCTCGTTCTCAATGAGTACAGAAATAATATGTCGCATTAGAGATCCTCGCTACCCAAAAGCATTTCAGTAATACCCTTGCCTGCTTGAACCATAGGCCAAACGTTTTCTTCTGGGTCAGTCTGGAAATCCATAAACACCGTACGATCTTTTAAGCGAATTGCCTCTTTAAGCGCACCCTCAACATCGGATTTTTGCTCGATACGCATACCAACGTGACCATAGGCCTCTGCCAACTTCACAAAGTCAGGCAAAGAATCCATGTATGAGCTGGAATAACGTTTGTTATAGGTGAGCTCTTGCCACTGGCGAACCATACCTAAGTAACGGTTGTTCAAGGATACGATCTTGACAGGAGTGTTGTATTGCTTGCAGGTAGAGAGCTCTTGAATACACATCTGAATAGAGCCTTCACCAGTAATGGCGAATACATCCTTATCCGGAAATGCTTTCTTGATACCCATGGCATAAGGCAATCCTACGCCCATGGTACCCAGACCACCTGAGTTAATCCAACGACGCGGCTGATCAAACTTATAGAACTGTGCTGCCCACATTTGATGTTGACCTACGTCTGAGGTAATAAATGCATCACCACCAGTGAGCTCCCACAGCTTTTGAACCACATACTGCGGCTTCACAATTTGTGAGGCTTCGTCGTACTTTAAACAATCTTTTTTACGCCACTCATTAATCTGATCCCACCAAGCAGCAACTTTGTCACCATTCTTGCGTGGGCCAGCAGCTTTCAATTGCGCAGTCATCTCTACCAATACTTCTTTGAGATTGCCAACAATAGGAACATCCACTTTGACACGCTTCGAGATAACGGAAGGATCAATATCAATATGAATAATCTTGCGCGGATGACTTGCAAAGTGTTGTGTATTACCGATCACGCGGTCATCAAAACGAGCGCCAATGGCAATCAACACATCACTGTGTTGCATCGCCATATTGGCTTCATAAGTGCCGTGCATGCCGAGCATACCCAAGAACTGAGGACTTGTGCCAGGGAAACCACCCAAGCCCATCAAGGTATTGGTAACTGGATAACCGAGTAAGTCGGCAAACTCTTTGAGCTCTGGAGCAGCATCAGAAAGGATTACGCCACCACCGGTATAGATGTATGGACGCTCTGCCTCTTGCAGTAACGCCACCGCTTTACGAATCTGACCGCTGTGACCCTTTACAACAGGGTTGTAGGAGCGCATTTCCAGAGTCTCTGGATAGACGAATGGCCCTTTAGCTGCAGATACGTCCTTCGGAATATCAATCAATACAGGACCAGGGCGACCTGTCTGTGCAATGTGGAAAGCCTTCTTCAGAACCAATGGAAGATCTTTAACATCTTTCACAAGGAAGTTGTGCTTCACTACTGGGCGAGTAATACCAACGGTATCAGCCTCTTGGAAAGCATCTTCACCAATCGCGTACGTTGGCACGTTACCGCTGATGATCACCATTGGGATCGAATCCGTATAGGCGGTTGCTATTCCGGTCACCGCATTGGTAACACCAGGACCAGAGGTAACTAGTGCAACGCCAACCTTACCAGTTGCACGCGCATAACCATCGGCAGCATGAACTGCTGCTTGCTCATGGCGAACCAAAATATGTTCGAACTTATCTTGTTTAAAAATTTCATCATAGATAAAGAGAACGGATCCGCCTGGGTAACCCCAGACAAATTCAACACCCTCTTTGTGCAGGGCATGCACGAGCATTTCAGCACCAATCATTTCTGGAGGCGCTTCTACGAGATTTGTATTTGTTGTGTCTTTGTTAGCTTTAGTAGCTAAAAATTCGGCGCTGCTTGTATTCATTTTCTTTCGTCCTTTGCAATTTTCGGCAAAAAATTGTTTGGTCTGTTCTATCTCTTGCTTTTGGCCTGAGTTCGAACGGCGCTGCTACCGGAAAAAACCACTTCTTGAATGAGATTCTAGGTAGTAAGCCCTATATTCTATAGCAATCCCCTAAAATGACTCAATTCTTACAGATTCAGGTCTAATCCATTGCATGGCATCAGCCCAAGAACTATCCGACTTTCTCAGTAGTGTTGAGCAGCGTGCTTTTAAGCAGGCGGTCTACGCCGTGCGTGATGACGATGCTGCGATGGATATCGTGCAAGATGCCATGATCAAATTAGCCGAGAAATACGGTGATAGACCAGCAGGAGAACTTCCCCTGGTATTCACCAGAATTCTGCAAAATCGCATTCATGATTGGTTTAGAAGGCAAAAGGTTAGAAATACCTGGGTCACCTTGTTTTCCAACATGGGCAAAAAGACCGATGAAAGCGATGATTTTGACCCTTTGGAGTCCGTTTCAGCCCCTGATGACAGTGAAATTCACCAAGATGGGGCTCAAAAGCTTGAAAAAAGTCAGCTTTTACAGGCCCTTGAGTCAGAAATATCTAAATTGCCTGTACGTCAACGAGAAGCCTTCCTGATGCGTTATTGGGATGAGCTAAGCATTACTGAGACGGCCAAAGCAATGAGTTGTAGCGAAGGAAGCGTCAAAACGCACTGTTCTAGAGCCACCCAGACATTAGCTAAAGCATTGAAATTAAAAGGAATTACGCTGTGAAACACTTTGATGACCAATTTACCCAGACCCAAGTCGACCAATTTGGCCAGGCTAGCGCTGCCCTGCTTCGTCAAGGTACTCAGAGCATTCCCAAGCATCTGAAAGATCGCCTATATGCAGCACGTATGAAGGCCCTTTCTGTTAGAAAACCTGAAAAAATCCGCATTCAGAAGCAAGTTTTAGCTGGTTCGTCGCGTAATTTGACCTCTGGATCTAATGGCCTTTGGGATAGCGTTGGCTGGATTGCTCCGCTAGTAGTCCTTGTATTTGGCCTGATTGGCATTGCCCAATGGCAAGATGATTCTCGTATTAATGACATCGCCGAAGTGGATGCCGCTCTTTTGTCTGATGATGTGCCTCCTGATGCATATGCAGACAGTGGATTTATGGCCTTCCTCAAAAACGGCCCTCTCTCCGAATCTGATAGCCAATCCGACTTATTACGCAGCAAATAATCTTGCCTCGTTTGATGTCTATGAGAACTAGAACAGGTCAAGTTTTTTGCGCTGCCCTGTTGGCATTTTTCTGCGCCGCCCAGGTGAGTCCAGCACTAGCACAAGGAGCGCCTAGCGCTCCACATGGAAAGGCTACGGCCATTCCTGAAAAGAAACCTGATGGCACTTGGGATGGTTTAAAGCCAGCGCAACAGAAAATTCTTGCACCGCTAGAAAGCGACTGGGATTACATGCTGCCTGATAGTCGCAAAAAATGGATTCAGGTAGCTAACATTTACCCTAAGATGAGCGCACAAGATCAAGAGCGCCTTCAGTCTCGCATGACAAGCTGGTCCAATCTTTCGCAGAAGGATCGTCGCATTGCTCGGGAAAACTACCTCACCAGCCTCAAATTCCCTGCAGAGAAAAAAGCGGAGGCATGGTATGCCTACCAAAAACTGAGTGATGAGCAAAAGAAAAAGTTGGCTGAATCTGAGCTCAAGAAAAAGCCTACTGCCGCCAATGCCCCAACACTTCAGCAACATCCTATTTCACCTAAGGCTGCTCTCCCCGCCGCCGTCATTGCTCCGAGCGCACCTGCGCCAGCAGATGGTGCCGGTTCTAATGCAGAAGCCGGCTCCCCTTATTAAGCGGTCGCATGACACCTGCTGAATTAGACGCCTTACCCTCACCTCAATTTTGGCGACGAGTGTCTTGCTGCCTCTATGAACAGCTCGTATTGCTTGGCGTCATTGCATTTACTTTTCTAGTCCCTAATCTTGGCTTGGGGATGCTATTAGGTATCTCATTACCCAGCTGGCTGACATTTATATATCTCTATGCTGTACTGGGGATTTATTTTGTTTGGTACTGGACTAAATCTGGTCAAACTCTCGCCATGCAAACATGGCGGGTTCGCCTTGTTGGACGCGGCGGTTTCAATCTCACTAAACAACAAGCCTTTTGGCGTTATGTCTATGGCTCGCTCTGGCTCATTCCCTGCGTACTATTGCAATGGGCATTTCATTTAGAGAAATGGCAAATTATTGAAATGCTATTCACTGTAGCCTTGTTAATTTGGCCACTCAGCATCTATTTAGATCGTCAGAGTTTTCTATATCGACAAAGCCTTCCAGACCGCTTCGCTGGCACACGATTGGTTGAGCTCCCCAAAAACCTCGTTACCTTGAATTAAGAACTGCGTCTTGATTTTCTAACTTAGGCTTCTCGCAAACATTCCACTGCAGTCGCCTTCTGAATTCTTCTCTGAAAACGGTATCCAGATGCAAGGCAAGCGCTAATTCCAAATGCGACGCCCATGAATAAGGCCCCTCCAAAGGCATTAAATGGAATCTCCATCACGAAATAGCCTAAAGCCCAAGCTGCAGCACCAGAGGCTACGCCTGCTAGCAACCCTGCTATCAAGCCAATCATGACTAATTCAATATTCGCAATCTGAGCTAAGGTATTTCGAGAGGCTCCCAAAGCCTTTAATAGGGCTGCATTTTTGTAACGCTCATCTTGAGTAGCTGCGATCGCTGACATTAAAACCAAGAACGCTGCTGCAATCGTAAATGCCAATAGCAAAGCCAATACTGAGGAAAGCTTATTCAATATTTCCTGTATTTGTTGCAGCGAGGCTGAAACATCCACAATAGTTAAATTAGGATAGGCCTGGATTAGATCAAAATCCAAAGATTCTTGTTTGGGCGATTGGTAGTAAGAGGTAATCCAAGATTGCGGAAATGATTGCAACTGAGCAGGCGGCATGATCACGAAAAAGTTCACGCGCATTGAACCCCAGTCAAGCTTTCGCAAGGAAGTAATTGGGGCAACAATTTTTTCTCCGGCAACCTCAAAGGTTAACTGATCGCCCAATTTCAGTTTCAAGGTTTTAGCGATGCCAGTTTCCATGGAAATCTGCGGCGCATCGCCCTCAATCCACTTACCCGTTAGGATTTGATTACCTGATGGCAATTGATCTGTATACGATAAATTGAACTCTCGATCGATTAAGCGCTTTGCATTTTCTTCTACATAGTCGTTAGGCGTGATGTCTTTGCCATTCACCTCAATCAAGCGGCCACGTACCATTGGATAAAACTGCGGAGCCGAAACGCCTGCATTCTGAAGAGACTCTGTAAGCCCCCGCTTCTGATCGCCTTGAACATTAATCATGAAGCGATTAGGCGCATCACTCGGTATATTGCCTTGCCAGGCGCTTAAGAAATCAGCTCGCAAGAGCAGTACCAATAAGAGCGCCATCAAAGCAATACCGAGCGCTGTAATTTGCACCACTGCAAGACCTGTTCTTCTGCCTTGAGCAAGAATAACAAATCCTAGAGAAAAACCTTGGGTGCGTATCCTGCAAAGAAACTTTAAGATACCCCAAGATACAGAGGCAAAAATCAGAATAGCAAGCCCAAAACTTAGGCATGTCCATAACGCTAGCTTCCAATCGCGTGCCGCAAGCATGATCAATATCACCGCCGCAGTTAATCCACATAGAGCAGTCCAAATAGTAGGGATGCCGAGGCCATCAAATTCTTTTCTAATCAATCTGATTGGGGATACCTTTACCAAACTGAACATTGCCGGGCCAGCAAAACCAAACAATAAAAACCAGGCCACCAGCACACTCCAAAGAACTGGCCCAAAAGAGACGGGGGGCAATTCTGTTAAGACTAGATTACCCAAAAGAAGAGTTAATACATATTGGCCAAGGTAACCCAAAATAGAGCCCATCAATGCGGCTATGAAGCCAAGCGCTAAAAGAGTCTGCCCTTGTTGCCTAAGGATCATGGTAGAGCTGGCTCCAAGGCATTTCAGAACAGCACAGGTATTTGCCTGTTTGCGGGTATAGCGATGAGCCGATAAAGCAATAGCAACCGCAGATACCATCGCAGTTAATAAAGCAATCAAGGAGAGAAAACGATCTGCGCGTTCAAGTGTTTTGCGCATCAAGGGTTGTGCATTCTCTAAAGTTTCAATGCGAACACCCTTAATGCTCTCGGATTCAATATATTGACTTGCCCATTCACTATAAGAATGGATTTGCTTATCAGAACCTGCCAATAACAATCGATAGGTCACCCTGCTACCAAGGCCGATGAGACCGGTCTCACTGAGATCAGCGATTGACATCATGACTCGAGGGGCAAAGTTCATGAACCCTGCCCCACGATCGAGTTCGCGCTCTAAAATTCCACCGATCACAAAGACTTTTTGACCAAGCTGAATCGAATCACCTTCCTTTGCATGCAAGCTCGCCAACATTGCAGGATCAACCCAAACAGATCCTTGGGCGGGCCCAGTACTGAATGCCTTGTCTTGGGCCTTGGATTGAACCTGCAAAGCGCCACGCAAAGGATATTGAGGGCTTACCGCCTTAAGTGAAGCGAGTTTGCTATGTGAGCCCACAGTTGCCATGCTCGGAAACACGATCGTCTGACCTAGCTGTAGGCCCCTGCTCTTTGCCTCATCTAAAAAGAGATTGGGTAAAGGCTGGTCAGAAACGATCAGCAAGTCCGAAGCTAAGAGTTGGCGGGCATCGAATGCAAAAGCCCTTTGCATTCGATCTGCTAAAAAAGTGACACTAGATAACGCTGTTACCGAAAGAGTTAAGGCAACGAATAGCCAAGCTAACTCGCTTGAACGTAAATCACGTCTCAAACCACCCAAGAAACGAAGTAATGATTTAATCAAATTGCCTGTATTTGCCCGCCATCAATACGCATGACGGTACCAGTAATGAATGATGCATTTTGGCTGGCTAAAAATGCAGCGGCATCGCCATACTCCTTGGGATCGCCATATCTACCCATTGGAATTTGTCTTAAGCTAGCTTTAACAACATCTTCATAGCTGGTGCCTTCCCGCTTTGCGCGCGCTTCATCCAACTGACGCAGACGAGCAGTTGCAATTCTTCCAGGCATGATGACGTTAACAGTGATGCCTTCAGCAGCTACTTCTGCAGCCAATGTTTTAGACCACGCCAGCAATGCCGCGCGTAAGGTATTGGAAATAGCTAGATTTTTGATGGGAGCAATAGCACCTGAAGTGGTGCTGGTAATAATGCGGCCCCACTTACGCTGGCGCATGCCAGGAAGTATTCGATCGGTAATAGCAATGAGCGATAAAACCATATCGTTAAAGCTCTTTTGCCAAAGCGCCGGATCTTGACCGGCTGCTGGTGTTGGCGGCGGCCCACCTGTGTTGTTAATCAGAATATCGATGGGGCCAAGCTCCTGCTCCACTTTTGAGACCAAGCTATCAATAACCGAAGAATCGGATAGATCCCAATTCAGTGCCAAAGCCTGTCCGCCTGCCGCCTCTATCAACCTTACGGATTCACTCAAACCCTCAGCATTTCTACCGGTAACGGCTACCTTTACACCCTCTTTAGCCAATGACACAGCCATTGCCTGACCCAAGCCACGGCTAGACGCCATGACCAATGCAACCTTACCTTTTAATCCTAAGTCCATCTCGTCTCCAAAAACTGATTTTTATATTTTTAATCTAACTGCAATTTCTGCTTGGCAACTACCTCTTTGTAAACGGTGTACTCGGCTTTAATTTCTTTTGTAAACGCCTCAGAACCATTCACATTGATGATTGAGCCAGTATCTTCAATACGCTTCTTAACCGCAGGATCGGTCACTACTTTTTGTAAAGCAGCCGTATATTTATCTACGATATCTTTTGGCATTCCTGCAGGTCCCAATAGACCGTAATAAGCCATCCGATTAACTGGCGCTAAACCCACTTCAGCAAAAGTAGGTACATTCGGTAATTGAGCCAAGCGCTTAGGTGCAGCCACCACAATCGGCACTAGCTTACCGTCTTTAATGAAAGGTAAGGACGATGGCAAGTTGTCAAAGATCATCGAAACCTGACCGCCCACTGTATCGGCCAATGCGGGACCAGCTCCACGATAAGGAATGTGCACAATAAATACCCCAGTCAAACTCTTAAAAAGTTCAGTTTGAAGGTGGCCAATACCACCAGTGCCAGAGCTAGAATAAGAATATTTTCCAGGGTTAGCCTTCAAAACCTGCATAAAAGTTTTGAAATCCTTTGCAGGGAATGATGGATTTACTGCAACGATATTTGGTGTCGCAGCAATATTGCTGATGGCCGTGAAGTCCGTAACAGGATCGTAGCCAATCTTTGGATTAATCGCTGGATTGGCTGCTGTGGTGGAAACGGTAGCCATACCAATGGTGTAACCATCTTTTGGTGAGCGCATCACTTCCAACGCGCCAATAGAACCACCACCGCCCGCTTTATTCTCGACAATCACCGGTTGACCTAACTGACGACCCAAAGCATCACCAACGGCTCGTGCAATGATGTCTGTACTTCCACCGGGTGCAAATGGAACGATTAAGCGAATAGGCTTATTAGGGAAAGTTTCTGCTTGGACCGCAGTAAGTGAACTTACGGCAATCAGTAATGTTGCGCCAACGAATTTAATAATACTTACTGAAGTGGATTTCATAAAGTTACTGACCTAAAGGTTTTGGTAAATTGCCGGCGTATTTATAAAGTTGCGCCTCGTACTCCTGGAAAATCTGAGCCAGTGCTTCTTGCAGGCCCAATACCAGCGCTTCAGGAGTATTGTCCCTAAGGGCTACTCGCTTAGTGTAGCGGTTTGCACCAATCAAGGGATTAACTTTGCCAGCACTAGTAGCGCTCAAGAAAAACTCCACGCTCACTACCGCCTCTGGTTGCTTACGATAATCACCATAAAACTCCTCTACAGTTGCCTGTAAATAATAGTAAGGAAAGAGGCTATTACTTTGACCTACTGTTGAGGAGAAAATATTCGCCTTATTCATCCACTGGCGCTCAGCATTGCCAATCATTTCAGCAGGAATAGTTGTGTAGACGTTATAAAAATCCTTTTCATAACGTTGATCGCCAGTACGGTAGACCAAAGATCTGCCATCAAAGGGTGGCGTAACCGATACAGAACCCATCTTCAACCAAATATCTGTGCGAGCTTGACGCGGTGCCGCAGTTCTATCTGGGGACACCATCCAGGTAGTCGGCCCTACTGGTGGCCTCGTGGGAAAGGTACATGAGGCCAACCCTAAGATGGCAAAGGTAAATAAAATACGCTTCATCATTTCTGAGCTCCAGACTGACCTGCGCTACTAGTGGGTGTAATTTTCTTTGGCGGATCACTCCAGATTAGGCTTGATGGCGATTGGCTGGCAATACGGCTAAATTCGTTCAAGTTCTCGCTTGCCTGCTTAATATTTTCTATCGTCAAAACAGTGTCACCCTGCACACTCGTAATAGTTTGGCGCAAAGAAGAGGTGGCCGCCACTAATTCACGCATCAGAACACCAAGCTCTTCTTTATCGGTTGCTTTAGTAATGCGAGCCATGATGACGTTTAACTGCTTAACGGATTCAATCATGCCTTCATTACCTCTACCATCTCCTGCCATCAGCACATTGAGATTGCCTAGCAAGGCGTCCAATTTTTTCTGTGTGCCATCGATATTCATATTATTCAAGGCACCAATCAGATTCTGAATGCCCGAAATAATTTCATCCGCTTGGTTTGGCATAGATGGGATTACTGGATACTCGGGCTTCCAAGAAAAAGGGAGGGCGGGAGTATCGGATGCATGAGCAATAAAATCAAACTCAACGTAATTTACCCCCGTAATACCCATAGATTTGATGCGAGCTCGCAAATTATTTTTTACAAACTCGCTAATTTGATCTTGATTTACTTTGTCACCAAAAATTTGCATTCTGACGACAACATACTGACGGCGATCATGAAAAGGCAAATCTCTTTCGTAAATATCACCAGATAGGCCAATCGATGTGACCTGACCAATCTTAACCCCACGAAACCGTACAGCCGCCCCTGCATCCAAGCCTGTTACAGACTGCTTGATATAGGTTTCGACCATAAATGATTTTTGGAAGAATTTGCCTCCGCCGAAAATGAGGATCACAGCAATCAGTACACCAATTGCGGCGAGCACAAAAGCGCCTAAGCGAAAATAATTGGGATTTGAGTTATTACTCATGCTGCGTCCTTACTCATAATACGATTGAAGAATTGATGCACCCGTGGATCTTTACTGGTATCGCGCAATACTTTTGGATCTCCCTCAGCGATGATTCCCTTAGCACCTTTGTCTAGCATGATCACTTTGTCAGCAATGGCATAAATGCTAGCAAGCTCATGGGATACGATGACAAAGGTAATGCCTAGGTTTTTTGATAAATCCTGAATCGTGCTATCGAGATCGGCAGACGTAATAGGATCCAAGCCGGCAGATGGCTCATCTAAGAATAATATTTTGGGATCCAGCGCCATGGCACGAGCGATCGCCGCCCTTTTTTGCATACCACCACTAATTTCACTGGGCATATAAGACTCATAAGGCAACAGACCGACTAAATCTAGCTTACAGCGCGCCAGTAAATCCATTTGCGCTTGTGTTAGCTGTGTGTATTCCTGCATAAACAAAGTCACGTTATCGAGCAAATTCATGGAACCAAATAAGGCGCCTTGTTGATACATGACGCCAAAGCTTGTCATGATCTTCTGGCGCTCTGCTCCAACTGCGGTAGTGATGTTTTGTCCTTCAATCAGAACATCGCCAGACAGGGGCTGATAGAGGCCGAACAAGTTTTTTAATAAACTGGATTTGCCACAACCCGAGCCACCCAGAATCACAAAAATTTCACCGTAATTCACCGTGAAATTCAGATTTTGCATCAGGATGTTAGAGCCATAACCTACGGTGAGGTTTTGAACATCAATCGCGCATTGAGATTTGCTTGGCGTATCCATCAGAAACCTGTCTTATAGGAAATGAAGGCAAAAATACCATCGACCAACACAATCAAAACAATGCTGCTAACTACTGCACGCGTTGCTGAAATACCAACTGCAGCCGCACCATTTCCGGTTTGCATGCCACGCAGGCAACCAACCGCTGAGACAACTACGCCAAAAAGAGTTGCTTTAATTAAACCTGAACCAATATCTTCGATATCTACAGCCGAGAGCATGCCGTTGTAGAAGTTAATAAATGGAATGCCGTAGATCAACATCGTCAACATTGAGGAAAAAATACTGACGATGTCAGCAAATAAAGTCAAAATAGGTGCAACCAAAATACCTGCCAAGACGCGTGGCACAACTAAAAAGCGAATTGGGCTTAAGCCGCCAGAAACCAGCGCATCTACCTCACTATTAACAGTCATCGTGCCAATCTCGGCAGCAAATGCTGCTGAGGAACGCCCTGCTAACAAAATGGCGGTAATTAATGGGCCCATTTCTCGCACAATACCCAAGGCCGCCAGCGGACCAACAAAAGATACTGCGCCAAACTGCTGCATGCCGATAGCGGCCTGGAAAGAAAGAATGACGCCAATCAAAAACGCGACTAGCCCAACGATAGGTAATGCTGCAATACCTGCTTGCACAGCAGCGTTCACAAAATCACCCCAGCGCACTTGCTTGGGATAACGGATAGACCAAGCTAAATCAGCTACCAGATGTCCGGTAAATGAAATTAATCCAACAGCATCATCAATTAAATTTTGGGTTGCCATTCCTGTGCTGACCACAAAACTTCTTTTGGGCTTTACAACTGGAACTGGAAATAAATTACCGATGGGATTGAATTCAGTTAGTAAAGGTTCATAGCGAGGATTTAAGCCCACGACATCAAACTTTGCACCCGCTGTTGTTTGCGCCTCTTCAATCCCAATCAGAAATGCAATACCAGCGCCATCTAGAAAAGTGACTTTGGAGGCATCAAAAATTAGAGACTTGTTTTTACCATCGCCCTGCTTGAGCCACACATCTTGAGAATTGCGGACTTGAGTCCAAACCCCGCCCAAGGAATAGACGTTCACATTGCCGCTCATCAGCACTTTGGCATTATTAGCATCTACCTGCGACCAAACAGCCACTGGGGTGTCAGAAACGGCAGAAATGGTGTCAGAAGTGCTCATAAGCAGACTATAAGGTATCTCTGTGAAAGGGCTGAGAAAAGCCTAAAAAGAGAAAGGGCCTAGTTTTTCAACTAGGCCCTTATGTAGGTTGGTGCGGCTGGCAGGAATTGAACCCACGACCCCTTGGTTCGTAGCCCATACTTCTGAACTAGCTTTTACCTTTACCAATCAAACAGTTACAAAACCTAAATTGCACTATAGATTCTACAGGCATAACCCTTTAAGTGCTTGTTTCTATTGAGTCGTACATCACCCTATAGTGCACTTTTACTTAGGCCAAGCGTCTTCCATTAGTTTGAGATCGGCAACGTGTCCGTCAGCCTTTGTTGCCAATTCGCTATATTGGCTTGTGCACTCTTCGAGTACTGTACTGAGGGTGGTGACTCTTGCGGCGAGGGCTGCGCTGGAATAGCTGGACAGATTGCGGTTTGTGGTGTCGAGTTGTTGGCGCAGCTGGCTAACAGCATTGCGGTTAGCAATAGCGCTAGCAAGAAGAGCATTTTCAGCTTTTGATCGTGCATTTTGAGCCTCATTTAACTTGGTTTGTAGGGTTTGCTCTTTAAGGCGAGCTGCCTGGGTATCTTTTAAAGCCTGAGCCGTGTACTCGTTTTTAGCCTTTTGGTATCCAACATTTTCAAAATGATCGGCCGTGGCCCATAAACCGAAGATCACAAGACCAATGATGGCCAGCCAAGCGACAACCTTCATTAGAAGGGTTTGAGGGTTTAGATCCGTTAAATTCATTATTGGCCCATGCAGGTTGAATATTCATTTTTTCTACGATTGATCAATCCGGATAAAACATGACCTTGATGATCGTGTGTGTACCAATTGAGCATCGCCTCACAAGCCCCCCGATAGTCTTGCTGATTGGCTTTAGCCGCTATAGGAGATTTACAAAAAGCATTTACGCCAACGTTGTAAGCAACATCCACATAGGAATCAAATTCATATTGGTAAAGCGGTACCTTGATGCAGTTCCGCACACCATCGGCATAGACATTTACCGATCTATTTAATTGAACTAGCGCTCTAACTGGTGTAGTCGTGGCGCCAGGGGTAGCCCCTTGAGATTCACCAAACCCAATAAAGGAAGCACCACCAGGATCGATTGTGGTTTTGCCGACATAATTCTCATTAACGGCAATGCCAACCAAAGTGCTGGCGGCCACTACTAGAGTGGCGATAGCTACTCTAGGCCCATACGTTCTATTGGAAGGATCACTGGCCATCAATACCCCTTTGCTTTACCAGTCGGCATACCCCAGCCATTACCGAGAACACAGGAGCCAATACCGAACAAAAGACCAATAAAAGTGAAAAGGTATTTCTAGGCAGATCCAGCTGATAAAAAGGAAGGACTAAGACTAGCCCGCTACATAATCCCGACAAAGCAATAAACTTCAAACTCCACGCTTTACGCAGGATGTACTTCCAGTCAGGATGAAGCATGATTCTCATTTTGATAGGTATAGTTTCACTGCGCCCCAAATAACACCGATTGCCGCTACGGCTCCGGCAATGTATTTAACGGCGACTACTATATTATTTGCGGTTTGCCAAGCCGTTACTAAGGCCTTCACATCGGCAGAGAGCTCTTCTACTTTTTGAGATAGTTCTTCTACATCCCTGCGAAGGAGTGCGTTTTCTACAGCTTGATCTTGACCTGTCACGATTGGCTACCTATTAAGCAAAGTCGGCTTTGGTAAAACCAAAGCTTGTAATGGTTGATAGGTCTTCTACATCAGCCCACACAGGAGCTACTACTGCTCCGGCATAATCTACCTTGCCGTAGCCATCAGGATATATGGCTGTATCTTGTTTGCGAGTCATACTGCCTTTTAGATAGCTCATAAATTGATCGTGTTCAGGAGTGCCAGCGATAGCATCCAAATCTTCTCTAGTGTTAATAATTGTTGCCATGCTTTTTCTCCAGCCAGTTAAATAAATTATTGGTATCTGCCCACTGGGTGTGACCACGCCAGGAGCCTAAAAACTTTTCAAGCTTTAACTCATTGTTATTTTTAATATAGCGATCTATTTTTCGTTTAGCCCTCACCACAGAGTCCTTACGAATTAACTTAAATTCAGGCCATACGCGATAGCCTAAAAAGTTAATGCCTTTATTTACTGGCGACACTTGCCATTTGCTAATATTGAGCTTTAACTTTTCTTGTGAGAATTCTTGAATTCTGTAGAAATCGCTTCGGAGTTTATTCATATCGTCACCAAGAGATACGATGTCATCCATGTATCGCGCCCAGTGCCGATGACCGAGTTCAAAATGAATAAAACGATCTACTGCATTGCCGTAAACATTGGCGAAAAGTTGACTAGTTAAGCTGCCGATAGGAATGCCCTTACCTTCCAAAGGCACTATTTCTCGGATAATTTGCAACGTCTTTTCACATCCAATTTTGCGATCGATCATCTCATGCAAAACAGGATGATCAACGCTGGGGAAGAACTTAGAGTAATCTGTTTTAAGGAAGTATTTAGCCTCTGTACTTCTTAATCTTGCTTGAATATGCTTCACACCAGCGTGAGTACCCATACCCACCCTACAAGCAAAGGTGTAAGGCATTAGGCCTCGTTCAAAGATCGGTGCAATTACATTGCATAAAGCATGTTGCACCAAGCGATCTTTAAAATTCAATGCTGAAATCAATCTTGGTTTTGGCTCTTTAACGATAAAAGTACGGTACTCACCTATCTGATAGGCTCCGGCTTTTAACTCTTCTTGCACGCGTAATAAATTGAGTTCGTCGTACTCTTTAAACTGCAAGTACCCCCAAGTCATTCGCTTTGCCTTGGCCGTATTTCTATAAGCTAGACGCAAATTCTCGATTGAAGTTATTTGATCTATTAAGTTTTTGTGTCGCTTCATAAAAAAGCTGGCTGCACCTTTCGATAAACTACTAAGTGATCTACCAGACCCAGCACTATATTTCCCGAAGGAGGACAGAACCGGCTGACCACACTTTGAATGGTCTGCCTGTAAAGCCGTAGCGTTTACAGAGCAATAAAGTGATGTCGCCACAGACGCCGCGCGCCCCGATGTTGTTGTTCGAGTTCGTGGGAGAGTTGTTCCAATTCGAGTAACGCGAACCTGCGTTCGCACCATCACTCCAGTTGCCCCCAAAGAGTACGGCGTTATTTCCCAGCCTGCCCCTGCTGTCTTTTCCCAATCCAAGAGTGAATCATCCCGCCCACTTCCGCAATTAGCACTTGTGCCGTTTGAACTTGATGGGGAGTCATACACCGAATGGTTTTGAGAAAACGCATCCAAAACCGTAGCTGCGCTAACCCTGCGTCGGCTACGTAAATCTTTGAAATCTGATTGGACTTGCCCGCTTGGAAGAATAGGTCGGGTTGACCTAGCAGACACTCCAAGAACATATCCCTTGCAACACCGTGTTTTCTTGGCATCGACTGAGCGATGGGATAGCAATACGAAATTACCTTTTCGTATTTTTCCACTATCACCATTTGGTCGTAGCATTGTGTTATTTCCTCTGTTGGCTGCATACGTAGGCGGGGCTATCGCCCCGCTAAACAAGAATCAGGTGATCACAGACGCCGCGCGCCCCGATGTTGATGCTCGAGAGCGTGGGAGAGTCGCTCCAATACGAGAAACGCGAACCCGCGAGCGCACCATCACCCCAGGAGCCCCCAAAGAGTACGGCGTTCGGAAGCTGGTAAGTTTGACCGCGGCCGATAGTGTTATTAACCCAGCCAGGAGCCGCAGCGCCACCGCCGAATTCGTTGCCCCATTGGTCGAGAACACCTGTAGATTGAATAACACCCCACTTAGAGGTGTAGGCAGCATTGAGAATCGTATTAGTTTGATCCGCACCAATAGCCGAGGCTTCAGTTGTACCGTATGCTAAAGCTGAAAATTCTTGGTGACGTGGCAAGCGTTTACCGTAAGCGGCAGTAACTTCAGCCGCCTCCCACCAGTTAAATTCTGCATAAGCAGTAGAACCGTTACCGCCGAAAGCAGTAGGCACCAATGGCGGCGTAGTACCACGGGCGTAGGCCACGTTGTACTTAGAAGTTCCATTGGTAATGTGGTTGACATTCAATAGGTAAATGTCAGACCAAAAGCTATTTGCTACCAAAGTCATACCACGTGGATCAGGGCATTTTGGCCTAAATTTCAAATCCCAAAATGAGTAAGGGTTAATGGCCGGAGTGGTATTACCACCGGCTTGAGCTGAAGCATTACCCCCAGGGGCGTAGTGGAATCCACCAATCTGAATACTGTTACTTGTGGTGTATCCGCTCGGATTGGTAAAGCTTGAATCGGCTCTTATTGTGCCGTCAGTACACGCATAGATAGCGTAGTCAGTTCCCGCCGTAAGGGTGGGCATCACTACTGTAGCGCCCGAAACAAAGCTCATTGGTTGGCCTACTACGTCCACATAAATATTTTGTGACAAAGTTGCAGTACCTGCGCCAGTGGCCGTAAAAGCTACGATTGCGCGATTGGCTTTTGCAAAATTGTTTAAAGTCAAAATATAGGGCGCCATCGGATTACCGCCAGCCGTTGCGCCATCGTGGGTTACTACTACCTTTTTAGTCGAGTCGTAAGTGAACTCACCGACAAGACCAGTAAATCCCGCGTGTTGCGCAGTTGTCCCACGGCGGCGTTGAACAGCATTACTCATGGTACGGTTCCTAGATCAAGGGTAGCCGCCAGTGCGGCTGCAGTAACACTGGCATTTGCTAGCGCTAATGGGGCACCACTCGCCCGTTGATAAGATCGAACTACCCAGTTGCCTGAGCCTAAGCACTCGGCTTCAAAGCAATCCCCCGCGGCCGTTACGATGTTGGCTGCACCAGGGAGGATTAACGAGGTAGCGTTATAAGTTAAGGTCAAGCCAGCAGCCATACGTACATCACGATGTACGCCAGCCGCCGCGGTTGAACCGAATGAGGTGATTGTGGTTGTGCCGCTAATGAGCACATTCATGCTAGTTGCCGCACCAATATCGGCAGTGGCCGCAGAAGCTACCAAAGCCTCACCAGCAAATACCAAAGCCCCCGTAGCAGCGCTAGCGGCAGCCGAAGAAGCGCTAATCGCAGCAGCGGCGGCAGAGGCGGCAGCGGCAGCGGCATTGGCATTAGCGTTTTGAATTACACCAATGTTTGTTGCATTGGTATCGATAGCCCCTATATTGGTAACAACCAAATCAATATTGGCTTTATCACTAGCAACAGTATTGATATTAGTAAGGTCGCCAGCTACCGCATCAATGTTAGCTTTATCACTAGCAACAGTATTGATATTTGTAAGATCGTTATATACCGTGGCGATAACCCCGCTCGCGCCCGCTGGGTTTGTTGCGGGTGATAAATCACCATAATCTACAGCCACTGGCAGACCCGTTAGGTCGTTACCTAAAGCGATTACTTGCGCTGAATTAGAGCCTATTACGTTGATTGGCGTGTGATCAGCCGCTACGGTATTGATGTTTGTCGAATTCGCATTAACTGCGTTAATGTTGGTTGTATTACCTGCTACGCTAATGATGTTTGAAAGGTTGTTATACAAAGCGACAATGTAACTAGCCATCACAGAGGGGCTAATACCACTTGAAATACTGGTAGTTACCGCACGGCTCATTTGCTCTTTTAATTGCTGCACAAGAATCGTCAAGCGATCCATTGCATCATTTAGAACAGTTGGGAAAAAGCCGCCTGTATTGGTCAAAATTACAGACTGGATAGCTGCCACTTGGCTTGAGAGAGTTGTTAGGTACCCAACGCCAGGAGCTACGAGAGGGGTTACTACGCCTCCAGGATTAGAGTCCTGATTAGAGTTAAGGGTAACTGTGTAATCAGAGCTAAGGGTGAGCGTCGATTCAACACCGCTTAAATCGGTGCGGATAACCAATACGTCGGCCGCAGTAAAGACCTTAAAGCTAAACGGTAAAGGGACAATGGCCCCTGTTCCGGTGAAGGGGCCAGCCTTACGCGTGGAGTCACTAGATATACTCATTCCACCACCTTATGAATTATTGGCCTAATTGTGGGGTGGTATTTCATGGGTATGGAAACTTCTAGCTAGTGATCTCTGGTGTTGCCGGTAGTCACTCCGCGCCACCATTCCGATATGTCTTGAGGGTTTTGATTGCCCGTCCAAACATCGGATAAGAATTGCACAGTGCTAGCGGGTTGGCCAAGAGGTAATCCGAAGATATAACCCGCTTCGGTTAGAGCGTGCTTAATAAAGCGATCCGAAGTGCTATTGCTATCCATGTCCTTTAAGAGCGAATCGGTATTGTGAATAAGCGAAGCGATTGGGCTCATTTCATAATCCTTACCTCCAGCGTAGTGCCCTACTACGTCCCTTGCTAACGGCACACCGCTAAGACCTGATAGTGCCATTTGCTTGCCAAACCACATTAGCCAGCCTTCGGGGTTTTGATCGTCCTCTTTAGGTGGGTGCATCATGTGGTGGATTGCCTGCACGCCAAGGGTGTACATGAAGGAGCGCAGCACTAAAGTACCTACATCACCTCTAAATCCAGCCCAATCGCCACTTTCCTTCGCATCCCTATACTCAGCAGGCAATTCCTTTATGCGCTTGCCAGTATCCATAATGCGGTTAATGTTATGGTTCCAAAAGGTATAGAACATGGTGAAGAGTTTGAAGAACTCAGAGCCGCGTTGCACCTGGGCGAGATCCTTAATACCACCGCCACCGTGAGCATTGCGAACTGTCTTATCGGCAAAGTAAACGGCATCTTCTTCGCTCATGCCCAAACCGCCCTTTTCAGTCTTCTCTAAACCCTTCAGGTAGCCGCCCATCCATGTAGGCAAAGCAGAGGCCATATCTAACATGGCAATGCCTGAATACGCCCTAGATTCAATTGCTAGCTTAGCCCGCTCAATTGAGCCAGTAGCCGGATCCATTAAGGCAACTTGAATTTCCCGAAGCTTGTCGCGCACATCGCGCTCAATCTCATTGCTACGGTGGCGCATCTCAGCGCTACGCTCAAAGATAAAGTCACGATTTTGTGCAAATTGAGTATCACGCAAGAAGTTATCTAAACCTTTTTGCATCCACTCGGGGCCAATAAGACTTAACGCTGCAGCCGTCTTGGAGTTAAATAGTCCTTTAGCCATCGCCTTAGGACCCGCTTCTGCAATAGATTCACCAGCGGCCGTAAGACCGTGCTGCACCATTGTTGAGATCCGAAAGCCAAGACCGACCATGGTAGTGCGGGTACGAAGCTCATGCGAGAGCCTATCCCACATTTGTAGCTCAGAAGGCTTCACCATTGCATCGTTGGCCAAGGATAGTAGCCAGCCGTTAAATACATCGTAGTGCTCAGGGGATAGCACCGAAGATACGCCCTTGCGCACGTCAGGGTGGGTTAAAAAGCGATCTGCTTCGATAATGGCTTTACGGGTAGTGATGTCCCTGATCTCGTCCTTTAAGATCCTAGGCAAGGTATCAATCGAGAGCAACATCGGCTTAGCGTAGTTTTCATTACGCGTATTCTCACGGCCAGTAGAGGTATCGGCTTTAGCAAAAATATTATCTTCAAATAAAGAAGCTTCATGCTTTGCGTTGCGCTCCTTGACGGAATGGCTACGCGCTGGGTCATAGCTGATTGGCCAATACCAACCAGGCATATCGCCGTGCTGGGTTTTGAAAGCGATCTTATCTACTAGCTTAGGCTCAGTGCTACCGAGTTCGCGCATCATTTGTGCTTTTAAAGGGGCAAGCTCTTCAAAGGTTTCCGATAAGCCTTTTACAAAACCCCATTCTTCCTTAGCCATGTTCTTATCTAAGAAATCAAGAACGGCATCAGCGCTCCACTTCTCGCCTTTAAGCAACTTGGCAAAGTGGCCAGCATCGCCACGAATACCAGCTAATGCAATCTTCTCGCCCCAAGTCAGCTTTTGAGTTTCGCCAGTTAGAGCATCGATAACGCCAGGCATTTCAATTGCCCCGCGGTTATTCTTAATTAGCTCTTTAGGTACCGAAGCTACATAGCTCTCAACCATCTTAGAAATCTTTAGGTCAAGATCATTGCGCTTGCCTTCTGCATCAGCAATCTTACGGAACACTAAGCGGTTAAATACGCCGTTAGAGTCGTGGTTATCAAGCCAATCGCACATTTGCTCAGTCTTCATTAGCGAAGCAGCAAAGCTTCTACCGAGAGATTTAGCCCCTACCCACTTTTTAGCGATCATGGATAGGCCACGGTTGCCATCGACTTTACGCTGAGGCAGCGCCTCTAATTGCTTTTCAGCCTCTAAAGCGACATCGGCTAGTAAGCGGTTCTCAGCGCCATCCATTACTTTTTGGGTGGATCTTCCTAAATGCTCAATGGATTTAATCGCGTCAATCATCCCGCGGAATTGATCTACCGTGAGGTCTTTGTAGTGCGTGCGGTTAGTGGCATCGAGCATCCACTCAGGGACATCCACAGCAAACTTCATCGCAGATAGCTTTTCAACAAAGGACTCAAGAGATTGCAAGCGATTCTCTCTAGCCGCCTCAGGTGTCATGCTCCTACGGAAGTCGTACTGCGCACGGATCGCATCAATCTGATCCCGAAACGCTACGTCGATATTCTCACGCACGCTTGGTTTATCAAACTTGGCTTGATAGTCCAATCCCTTGCGCACATCGGCAATAGCTTGTTGCGAAGACTTGACCAATTGATTGTTTAATAATGCAGCGCGTTGAGCCTGCACTGCCGTTGCTGGGTCTTTGGCGGCATCTTTGATAGCCTGCTTATTGGCTTTGGACTCTGCTACCTCATACTGGCGTGGGTTTAGGTCTTTTACCTTCTTGCTACCCACCGCCGTATCGGCGGCTTCTCTTGCGCCTTTAAGCAGCTCTCTAGCGGATACTGAAGACTTGGCCAACACCTTAAGGCCCGTAGCCATGAAGCGGGCGCGAACGTCATTATGTATGGCTGCACTAGCGGCATCATCAATAGCCCGATCCGTAGCGAGTTCGCCGTGTTGCTCTAGCATGCGGCGGTCAGTAAGACCCTCAATGATTGCCTTAGGGTGCTCAGTTTCAACCAAAGATTTAACCAGGTCTTTGCCGGAAGGCAGGCCAAATAGCTCTGCCACAATTTGCGGATCTAGGCCGTCTTTTTTGCTAGTCATTTTGAGCGCTTCTAGCTTACGCCATGGCGCATCTTTAGCATCACCGAACATGTACTCAATGTCTTTAACGCTAAGCTTGCCGTATGCCATATCAGGCAAATCGGGGAGAGCTTGCCAGCCATCACCGTAGGCTTCATTCATATCACGGTTAAATGAATATCGATCTACGCCACGACGTTGATCTTCAAACATGGCTTCGAGTTCAGCCACATCGGCTTTGCCGTGCTCGTCCTCAGTTAGGTAGCCTTCACGCGCTAGCTTCTCAGCCATTTCGTCAATTTCTACGCCACCAGTTTTATGAACCACTGGCTTGCCCTTAGAGCCGTGCTCGTTAATCTTTTGACGTTCGCTATCCTTAACGCCCCAAGCGTGCTCTACTGCCTCAAACTTCAAGCCGCCAAGCTTAGATATAGCCGTAAAGATATTGTCTTCGTTAGGGTTTATTTCACCGGCTTTATAGGCTTTATCGCCTTTGCCCGCTACCTTGTCCCCTTGTTTAGCGGTAAGGAATGTCCAGGCACGATATAGCGGCTGGCTCATCACTTCTTTAGTTACCTCCATACGTACTTCACGACGTAGGCTATCCGCCTGTTTTTGAGCCGCTTTGAGAGCTTTGCTTTTTGCGCCACGTGACCACTTCATATCTCGCAGGGATTTAGCTTGCATCGCATCTATGGCTTCTTGGGTACCCTCTTGGCCAAGGGTAATGTAGTTAGCCCAATCTGCGTCGGTCATGCTATCGGGCTTATCTTTAAACAAAGGCTCAAAGACTCGGGCGGCCTCCGCTTGGCGAATAGCCTCTTCACTAGCTAGCATCCTGTCAAACACTCCGCGAACCTCAGGAGTGAGTTCTACGTTAAGCCCGCTTAGGCTCTTATAGAAATCTAACATCCACGTTTTGATACGCGCAAATATCGGGCGCAACTCTGAACTAGGGGCTTTGCCTTCCATTAAATATGCTTCAAACCCTCTAGCGAATTGCTCATGGTATTGACGCTGTTCGTCAATGCTCATTGAATTCCATTTTTCTAGTGAGTCAACGCCAAACCAATTAAGCAACTTGTCCATTTCACCGCGGATTGCTGGGTTATTTTCAGCGATATGCGAGTACATATCTAAAGCCCAATGGCCCGTTTCGTGAAGGTACGTAGTTAAGTTCGCATCTTTTAACAGAGCGATGGTACGGTTCTCAGGCGTATAGGTACCGCGGTTATCTTGAAAGAATAAATGTTCAAACTCACCGATCTTGGCAGCCCTATCAACTTCATCGCCCTGCTTATAGGTACGAATATCAGTAATGCCTTTGTCACTCAGCGCTTTAATAACTTTTGCATCCACATCATCAGGCACTACAGCACCCTTGAACTCATGCAATTCTACGGAGCGTAATAGCTTTGCCTCGAAATAGGCGGTTGGAAGATTGCGTAACTTATTCATAAACTCAACAATTTCTTTTTGCTGAGCTTCAGGCACATCGTTAAAGCCATTCTCCTTTAGGGCTTTAGGCAGTCCCATAGTGGCTGCATCTTGCATTGTTAGCGATACTGAATCTAAAAAGCCAAACCCCTTACTTGCTGGATGGAAGTCAACAAGACTCTCAGCAACCTTAACAAAGTCACTGTTAATCTCTTTTTTAAGCGCATCAAAAGACTCTTCACTTACCAGTGAGTCCTTAGATTTTCTAATTTGTTCAATGCTTTTAAATTGCGGCGATACCTTAGATCGAATACTGCCAACTCCGTAGTTAAAATTCTCACCCCCGCGAAGGTCTTTTTTTAGGATCTTTACAACGTTATCTAGGGTGTGATCTATGTATTGGCGATAGCCGCCATTGTTGTAACCCTTAAATATTTTCTCTTTAGCGCCGACATCGCGTAATGTTTTTTCAGCCAAATCCTTGAGTGCGTGGTATTCGTTTTTATTTACGCCTTGTGCTTCAGCATATTTTTCAAAAGCCTTCACTCTAGCCAAGTCTTCTGCCGAGCTAATAGCGCCGCTATATATCTCACGGCCCTCGCTAAAATCTTTAAGCTTTTCGTTAATTGCTTTAAGAGCGTGCTTATCAAGCTTTACGTCAACACTTGGGTAGCGTGGGCTGTATATGTCAGAGCCAAAAACCTTAGCGCCCCCTTTGGGGTCTATTAACCCCTTATCTGCAAGTAAAGTTATATCGCCAAAACCCTTAATTGGGTTTTCTCTTTTTGTGATGGCCAAAGAAGGTACAGGCAAACCACCCATGAGATCCGCATGAAGCAGGTTTTCGCTGCTTAAATTGTGTTGTGCAATTAGACTTTTATCTTGATTAAACCCATTGCCGATAGCAGTACCAGTTACGTTTGCGCCATACTTTACAAAAGCCTCTTCCGGTGTAATCCCTTCCGCTGCGGCAATGCGCGTAAGCACAGAAGCTTGCACGCTCGCATAGACTTTATTCACATCAGTAGAGTGGCGACCCAAACCATCTAATTGGCTTTGGATATGGTTTTGGACTTCTTCTTGCGATTGCTTAAAGGCATCAATTTGCGCCTGATCCTTAACTCCTTCCAAGGCCAATGCTTTAAGGCTTTCAGTATGATCCTCGTAAAACTTTTGAGCATCGGCATAGGTCATGCCGTCGGGGTCAGTCTTTAAGTGCTGGAGTATTTCTTTATCAAGCTCACCACCTGCAATATGCGTTAAGTAATCTTCCGTAGGGATACGAACATAGCCATCAGTTTGGATGGCTTCATTCATTTGACTGGCCACATCAGGCATCATGTTGCGCACTTCATCGGGGGTAATCCCCGCCTTTTCTAATCCTTGCGCAAAACTCTTACCCTCGATGTAAACCCCATCAAGCTTGCCGTCTTCAGTCACGGATTGGACAAAGTTTTTAAAACCTTCAGGATCGCGCTCACGCCATTTTGATGTTGCTGAAAGTTGGCCAATAGTGCTGAGGGTTTGAAAGTCCTGCTCAGCCACCTTCATTTTGGTAGCGTCGTGCAGCCAACCGCCTTCAGTGCGACCAGCGCCATGCAATGAAAATACGCTGTTCAATAGTACGTTAAATACCCGCTCTTCCAAGCCTGGAGTGTTATTGCCTTGGAGCACGTCTTTAACGGTATCAAAAGCCTCCATCGGATCGCCATGTAGTGCGCCCATAGCAGTATTTACACCGATACCGCGCAAGACGCCTTGCAATATCGTGCTGTCAGGTAGCACCTTTCCAGCTGCGCCAAATATAGCGCCAGTACCCGCACCTCCGAGCACTGCATCTTTTTCTAGCTTAGCGGCATCACCCACATTATTGGTATCAAGTAGCGCATGCCCAGCTTGTTCAAGACCCGAAGCGATAGACAAAGTAGCTGCCTGCTCGATAACATTTTTCGAGAGGCTTTTAAGAAAAGACTCTCCCGCAACCTTTTCAGTAAGCGCCGCTAAAGGTGTCATACCCGTAAGCGCATTGGCACCCTTTACAGGCCCCGTTAAAAATCCCGCTAGTTGGCCAAGGCCGCCAGCGACAGAATCTTGCCATGAGTGTGATTTAGTTGGGTCTGTTGGCGCAACTAATCCAAACGTTGCTGAGTCGATAAACTTCTCAGCTGCAATATCTGGTATTCGTGAACTACCGCCAATAGCCTTGCGTGAAGCCTCCCACGCTGCATCGTCACCCGCAACGCCTGCACGTCTTGAAGCGATGATTGCATTAGCCTCAGCTGAGCGTTGCGCAGTTCTATCTTCTTGAACCGTCGGTTGACCAAACACGCCACGCCACCAATTACTTAGTCGATCCCGCATCCCTGGAGTGTCATCGGGAGCATCCCATTTCTGAAAGGTAGGAGCGCTACGAAGACCTTGCTCTAATCCCGAAGCATTAGGCAAATCGTCGTGAATAATATTGGCCGTGTTTTGATTAACTAGGTTCTGCGCCAGCGTAGGCGAAGTTTGTACAAGGTTTGAGGGGTTAGCCTGCTGGACCTTTAATTGACGCTCAGGATCCTCGGGATAGGCCATTACCGATTGCGTTGGGATACCTAAGGTCTTACCAACGGCTTGGGCGCGTGCCGCCTTATCGGGATCCACCCCTGTAGCAGAATAAATGCTAGTGCCCACTTGGGCAGTGTGCTTGTCAAGATAACTTTGAGTGGCCGCTTCCCACGCATCCGGCGAGGTCAGATCATCAATTTTGGCCATGCAATCTCCAGTAGTAATTTAGAACGTCTTGATTGGTTGGGTTGGCGTTACCCCGTTTAATAAGGGCGTTACGAATTCCCTCTTTTGCATCCTTAGGTAGGCTGCCGTAATCCATCTTCACTAATTGTTTTGATCCATTACCGGTATCAATACCCATAAAGGAAGTTCTGAATTCCACATTGGTGGACATGAGTCGATCCAATGATTTACCGATCTGATCGTCATTGAACTTATGACCGGCGGCGGTTTGATCTTGAATAACCCATTCTTTTGCAAATTGTTGAAGGCCGCCTAGACGCGCCTTATCGTCAGGGTTTTTCATTCGTGAAGGGTCGATACCAACTTGAACTAAGCGGGATTTAAGGGCACCATTAAATACGCCCTCCGCAACGCTACCTGGGTCAGTGCGAGAGGAAACAATCCCTTTCTTACTGTTATCCCGTTGGGTGTTCCAGTACTTCCAATCTTTATCGGATAACTTGCCGTGCATGCTCAAGAAATCAGCATCATTCATTTTGGTAATGTCGTTATCGCTTCCGTCCCCAAAATGACTTTGAACTGTTTGCAAAGTAGCCATATCGGTGTGATTAGCTTCTCTGCGTGAAAAGCCATCGAGTGCAGCCAATTGACCTTTACGCTCTAGGGCCGCGTAAATAGTTGGCGGCAAGTCTGTCATCGTCATGCCTGGATTCTTGATAAAGAAATCTTGGGCTTGACCTACGACGTTTGCCGTATTTTGATTATCAGCTTCACGAGCGCGAGAATTTAAGTGACTAATCCGTGATTCAATTTGCTCACGTTCAGCACCACTAATTTTGCCCGCTTCAAAGTCTTTACGAATTTGAGCAAACTGAGCGCTTTCGCCCTTTTTGCTATCCATCAAGCTATCGGAATAGCTTAGCACCGTATCTTGCATTGCACCCGCTTTAAGTACGGATTGAATTTTGTCGCGTTGCTCTAAAGGGATATTGTCTTTTACGGCATCAAAATAGCTTTGTGCCATTTGAATGGTTGCGCCGTTAGCGTTTTTTGCTCCCTTGCCGATACCGTCTACCATGTGAGAGATCACACTCACATAGGTTTTGCCCATTTGATCTTTGATGAATTCGGCGCGTAAATCAGGATCGCGGATACCTTGCAGATCAGCAAGGCTATTGGCTTCCGCGTTTACTGTTCTAAGATTTAACTCATAAGGACTACTCGCCTCGTTGGCCTTAGTGTCGTAGTTAAGCCCTGGTTTATCTACTACAGGATTAAATGACAATGCCGCGCCATCTGCGGCGGCTTTAATTCGCGTAGCCCCTGCAGCTTGTTGGTAAACCCCAATTTGTTGAGCGTTATGCTGAGTAATTTGAGCAAGCGCGGATTGCACCCGCATATTGGTAGAGGTTTGAGCTAATCCGCTTGCTTCACCGGATAGATTTTGAGCTTGACTAGGAGCAAGATTTTGAAGAGATTTAACCGTATCTTGGTAGGTATCTACTGCGTTTTTACCTTTTTGATTTAGGTACCCTGAGGTTGGGTTATCAGGAGTGCCGTACAGGATTCCTTGAATAGACCCAATCAGTTGAGCATCAGCTTCAGTTGCGGCCGCTTGGTGAACACCGTTACCAAAAGTTTGAATCGCATTGCCTAATCGGACTTGTTGTTCGGGGCCAATACTGGCACCTAACAACATTCGGTTTGGGGTTTGCTGTCTTACTGTTGGGAGTTCTTGTAAGCCTACAGTAGGGCTATCGTATTCGGGGACTTTTGGCATGATTTATTTAATTTGCTTGTACCAGTTAGAAGCGACAGTGCCGGCACCACCAAGTAGCGAAGTAGCCGCGGCCATTCGAGGATTAATTGCGTTTGCCGTAGCGGAGTCCGCTGCGGCTTCTGAGGTGTAATTTTGACCTTGGGTTTTGTAACCCCATACCTGATTAGCGGTGTTGTTTTGGATTGTGAGTGCATCTCGCTCACCCATGTATTTAGTGGTGGCCAAAACCTCATTAGCAGAACCCGACCCTAAATCAACGCCATTTGCCGCAAGCGTGGCGCGTTGGGTACCGAATAGCTGGGCAGATCTTAACTCTGAGTTGTTTAGTTGCTGATCGCCCACTTGCTGAGCGACATTCGCTTGATAGTTTGCTAACGTGGCGTTGTTAGTGGCAACAGAAGATTCATAATTCAATACGGATTTTTGAGCAGTTGCCGTGTTGTAAGACCCAAAGGCAGAAGCGCCTACGCCAAAAGCCTGTAGGCCTAATCCAGCGCTTTGTAAATTTGCATTTCCAGCGGCTCCTAATCCCATAGCCTTAACCCCCCATTTCCATTTCTAAAGTAATTGCCGCTATGTCAAGTGGCAAAGGGTCTGTTTGTTGAATACACACTTGACCGTTCACGCCCGATGAAGGGCTAAGTACCACTTCAATTACATCGTTAATTAAGTTAGGCGGTGATCCGTAGCTCTCTGTCGTGCGTTGACCGTACTGCACTAGGTTATTAAAGTCTGGTCCAACACGAATACCGCTTGAGCGATACACGCGAAGCCAAACCTTGTTTACATTCTTTTGGTTGCCGTGGCCGGCCGCTGGATCCGAAGAGATAATGGCGGGCAACGTTTGCAATTGCGCCGTAATTGGTAGCCCAATAGTTACTTTCGTTGCAGGCTGGTCTAACGTGATCGCGCCACCCGTAACTACTCTTGGGTTCATTACTGCGCCATCAGCAAGAATGTTGACTGTTTGACCTTCTAACCAAGTCAAACCTGAGATTGTGGTTACTGGGCTGCCCGTGTTGTAGGTTGTGCCAGCATCAACATAAAACGCATCGGCCGGAGTCGCGTAGAGGCGAGTGTGCAAGCGTTCAACGTAGCGTACTGTAGAGCCATTTATAACGCGATTAACAATGACGTAGAGCATATCCTCATTGTTCTCAGTAACAACGCAACAGGACTCGAATACGCCGCTTGCAGCCGTATCGTGGTGATGCCATGCGGCTAATTGTTGTTCAGGCACATACGTCATGCCAAGCAATGAACCGCTTGAAGAGATTGCCCACAAAATTGGTACTGGCCCACGTGAGTAAGCCATATCTAAAATCGTGTTGTAGTCAAATAGGTGCGGAGCCATTAGACAAATATCGCTTGAGGTATAGCCACTTACTTGCCAGCTATAAGACACTTCTCGAATGTGGCCTCCCCTGGCGGCAGCGTATAAAATTAAATTGTTGACTACCTGAGGCGTAACGTTATTAGCGCCGATATACGACTGCGGCGTAACACTCACGTTAGAGGGCGTTAGTACTTGATTGCCTGGTGCAGCTACCAACCATTCACAGCTTGCCGTAAAGAGAAGCATTTGAGCCGAAGGGACAATATGGCGAATCGCACTAGCTTCACGAGCGGCAATACGAAGCGATACCCTATTGTCATCACGCACGGGAAGCGTGTAACTCATATCGGATTCAGTACCGCTACGTGTAGCCCAAAGGTTTTGTGGCCCGTTGCCGGTTCCAGCAAAGAGCCTGCGTTGTTGAAAGTAACTTACCGCAGCGGGGTAGTTGCCTGCGCTATTGAAAGCGGCATTAGCATCAGGGATTGGAGGTGTTTTAGATACGTCAGGAGTGATGTAAGTATCAATAAAGCTACCACTAGCCGATTGGCCAATATACCCGTACAGACCGTTGATAAGTTTGTAAATGTAGTACCGAACATTGGTACCCGCAGTGCTAGGATCTGTCCAAGTAATTGTATTGGTGTGGTTCGCCACGGTTAAATCATTGCTGCAAGTTGCCGCGCTCGAAGCTACGGATTCTTGTAAATTAGTGGCCAATACTGTGGTGACAACATAGCTTTGAGTTACTGGTGTACCGCCGGTGCCTGTGGCCGTGGCGGTTAAACCAGTAATAGGGTTTGCAGGTGGCGTAAATACTGGAGTACTGAGTATCCAATTTGTTGCGCCGTAGCGTTTGAGCTCTTGAGGTGGGTAATTAGGGTGTACCAAGGTCATTACATCGGCTGATTGGATATAGTGAATATCAAACAGATCAGCAGCGGCGTAAGAGTTGACTACTTCATAAGGTAATCCGGTACCTGGATCTAAAAGCGTTGCGCCATTAGTGTGAAAGCGAAAATACCCTGCCCCCAATTCAATGGCAAAGGTTTGAGTATTGGAGTATGAAAAAGAAATTAACCGAGTAGGATTAGCTGAGTTTTTAACAGCACGAATGTACTCAGTGCCTGGACGATTAACTGCAGGGCCGTGGGGGAGCGTAATAAAATTGCGACAAAGGGCTAAACCTTCTTGACGCTTAGCTAGATCCACCCGACCGAAGAGTTCAGGAGTAAGCTCTCCAGCAGAGAACGAGTGCTCAAGTAACCGAATACTCATCCTCTATTCGCCATCCAAGGAGCGCCCTGCGTTGGTTTAATATTGCGTTGGTTTGCGTCTGAACTACGCGCTTGTCCCATCACGTTATTAAATAAAATCGTTTGATCCTTTGCGGCTGCTCGTCCTGAATCCCCTTTTAATAAAGGGCCTGCCAACATACTGGCCAATAGGTGTGAGAGCGCTAAGGTAAAGAGAGAAGAAAACTTGGTGGTATCAGTAATCGCCACGGTGTAACGCAAAATAGCGTTTTGCACATTCGTCAAAATAATGACGTTTCCGTTAATGTCGGTTTCTGTTTCGTATTGTTGCGGCGTGTACTTACCTACCATGCCACCGCCAAAGCCGTAAGTGTTGGGCGCGGGGATACCCACGCTGTAATCATCTCCGGCTGCGGGATCTAAAACCGCTAAATAGTTCACTAAATCGGCGGGTTCAGCATAGGCATACTTCCAAAGGCCATCGGCATTTTGGGAAGTGATTGTGGGGTTAGCCACTGAAGCTAACGCTACGCGCCTTGTAGAAAACGCCCAGGCGTGTAACTCTAAAAGTGCGTCACGTGCTGCAGGATAAAAACGCGCACAGTGAGAAGATTGAGCACTGCCATCAGGGGGGCTAATATTCTGAACAATAGCCGCATCACCCAAATGGGCTAAGGCTAAATTACAAATATCAACATCAGCGCTCATTACAAACTCCTAGAAAAAACGGGGGCGCGAAGTCCCCCGTTACCTACAACAATGGGTACCGCGTTAAACCAGTGGGGCATCCGGTTCAACAGGGGGAAGATCCGCTACGCCCTTTGCAGCAGCTTGTTGCCGCTCCAAGGACACTGCATCAATACCCTCTGCCGCTTGTTCGGCTTCCTTAGCTGGTTCATCGATCGCTTCCAAGTTGTCGCCAGGGATGCCGTCAAAATCGATAACAGCGCCCTCTTCAACTACAGAATTGCCGAGGAATGATTTTGTTTTTACGCGGTACTTAGCCATGTTTTAACTCCTATTAAAGAACTGCAAAGCCGGATGGCAAGAACTTCTGACCATCTTGGATTTCAACGCCGATGTCTGCAAAAATCGCACCGGCAGAGCCAGCGCCGACGATTACAAAACGGCCGCTTAAATAGCGTTGGCCTTTGCTTGCAATACGTGGGTTGATTTCAGCAACAAAACGTGCGCCAGCTACTAATGAAGCGACAGGAATGGCGCCAGTAGAGCCGACAACAGTAACGTTGGTAGATTGGGCTGTATCGTCGTGCTGGATAGCTTGGAATTCCACGCTAGTAGCGCCCGCAAATGCGGTCATTACTTCAACGCGCAATGCTGGAATATCAGAGCCTTCACCAATATCACGTACTTGGCCAGATGGAATACCACCAGTGGACAAGTCAATCACGTTGGTTGAGAGCACGTTGGTATTTGTACCCGTTACTGTTTGAGGAGTAACGGTATTACCAACGATAGAACCCGCTAAGGTTAAGAGTGCATCTAAAATCATAGTAATTCTCCTAAATTTAAGTCGATTAAGAAATCGTGGCTTCAGTGTTCAGAAGCTGATCGACACGACGCAATGGGACACCCTCAAAGTTGAGCCAGCTTGCTGCTGTACCGAACTGATTGAGGCCTTTCTCAACGGACAACGCGTAGTTGCTCTTGTTCAAAGCTTGTAAGCGTAGGATTGAGTACACAGTGCGGTTCATGTAGAACGCTGCACGGCCCATTCCGAAGTTAGGAATACGGTCAAGTGCACGGCTCATCAACGCGATCAAGTCAGCAGCCGAAGTGTTGGCTACCAAGTTGGCAGTATTGATGTTGGCGATACGAACAACATAGCGCCAGTCTTTTACTACCAAGCCATTTTTCCACTGGTAGTGAGTTTGATACGCTTGGTATGGGTTGTTGTTGCTGTCATAAACAGTCAATACGCCCATATCTTCGTGTGTCAAACCAGCTTTGGAGCCTTTAGGGAATGTGCAGAACACAGTATTCTCACCCCAAACAACCAACCAAATAGAAGTGTTGTTAGTAGACGCGCCACCAGCATTGATGATGTTCTGAGCGTTACCTGCACCAGAGATTGCGCTAAAACGTGGAGCTAAGCCCAAGTATTGACGTGGATCTGTTGAAGGGTTGCCGTAGAACATAGTACCGGCTTGAGTTTGATTCATTGCTTCCAAGAAAGCAGTATCTTCAGACAAGCGGAATTGGCTAGTGTTGCCGTTCAGTTCAGCTAAGTCTTGGTCAACGCGGCAGTAAGCTTCGAGCATACCAACGGATTCATCAACCTGAGCAGTTGCCGACTTGCTAGATGGCACACCTTGGTTGATTGAGCGCCAGTAAACTTGTGGCAAACCAGTACGGATTGTGACGCGGTGGCCTGTTGGCAAATTGCCTTCAGTAAACACAGCATCTTCGAGGATTTCATTTGATTGAGAAAGCAACTCAGCTACAGTTGGCACTTTGCCATCCGGATCTAAGCGTTTAGCCCAATCCGCTAGCGTTAAAGCATTGGTTCCTAAGGTTGTCATTTTTTAATTCCTTTAAGCAGTTTTTTGTTTCGGATAGAGGGCGCTCGCAGCGTCACGTTCACCTTTAGTAGGTTGTGTGCCGCCTGGTACGAAACGATCCTCGCTGATGGATTTACCGGCTTTGAAAAGCACGCGAATCACCTCAGGGTGATTAGCTAAGCCGGTATCGTCTAACAGCTTGCGCAACTCCGGCGTGCCAAAAGCGTTTAAGGCCTTTTTGGCTACCGCAAGGTTCTCGTTAAGCTTGTCACCGCCTAGTTCCTTATCGGCACGAGTTTGGGCTTCTAGCCCATCCTTAAATGCGTTAAAGGCTTCCACTTGTGCGGCAGCGGTGCGCTCGGCCAATTTCGGGGCCAGCTTATCGATTACCTTCTGCGCGGCTTCTTGTGACAAGCCCAACTCTTTGGCAACGGTGGAGTATTCAGCAATGACGGCTTCATCTAACGATGTGCCTTCAGGAGCTTTGAACTCGTACTTTTCCGGTGCGCTAGAAGGCTGATCGCCCTTAGTGCCCGTGTCGCCTTCAGTGTTGGCCGCAGCTGGTGTTGCTGCGGGTTGTCCTTCAGTTGCCTGCTGCGAAGTGGTTGCAGGCGCGGCGGTAGTAGCATCACCCGCTGGGGCCGAAGCCGGAGCTGATGTTGCCGCTGGTGCCACGCTTGCAGCCGGTTGCGCATCCCCGCTAATTGGTGTGTTTGCGGTTGCCTGCGTAATTGGTGCTGAATCACTCATCTTTACTTTCCTTGAGCATCAATGATTGAAGTTCGGGGCAATGCAATTGAAGTTTGGATAACAGCGCCAAGCCTTCATTACGACACCCCTCGTTAAAAGCCATTTGCAACGCGTTCGTATGAAACGACAATCGCCATACGCCCGCTCTTTCTAAAATTCCGTACACAACACGGCGACCTCGTTTAACACCCATCAGCCACTTAATGTCTTCGAGTTCGGCATGCGCTTTTTGCTTTGCACGATCTTTAGCTTTTTCGGCAGCGTCTTCTTGCTGCCGTAAGTTGTCGAATGGGTCAGGTTGCATGTAAGGGAATCTACAAGCGATTAGCTAACGTATGGAAACTTAAGAGCCGTAGAGCGCACTTGCAATGCTCGCGCTGGTTTGCTCCTCTTGCACTGAGCCCAGTTCCATAGCGGTAATTTGAAGTGATACGTTTGCTTCTTTTTCACCCGCTTGATCGGAATACTCGGAAGTGCTACACACTTCACACATTGCCGTAACTTGTATCTTGGAGCCGACTTTAGGCAGTGCAGTTACGCCCAGCTTCTCCAACGCGCCATCGTCTAGGCTAATGCGCAAACCATAGGGGTACATCGGCGCATCTTGGCCAACTTCAGGAGAGTTCTCTTGCGCTTCCTCAGCGCTTTGTTTCATATCGATCATGGTCATGTCTATATCCTTAGTAGCAGGCAAAAATGCCGGAAGAGGTTGTGCCAGTAGCGCGAACACGCTTAGCTCGTATGTAGATCACAGCGCCAAACCAACTTGAATTGACGGGGATCGTGACCGTTGTGCCTGCGGCGGTATCGAATGTGATGTTTCCTGCGGCCGTAAAAAGCAAGCCACGGCAAGGACCGTTCGGCAAATCAGTTGAATCACTTGGGGTAACGGCCTTCAGATCATTGATCGGCGATAGGTCGTTAGTGGTGTCCATAATCGGATACATGTCATTACTCCTTTATGCGTTATCGGTGTAGCCGGAGAACATGCCAATCGCGTCGTCTAATGCGGTGCTACCACCGCCCTGCGTTGGTGTGTTTCCGAGTTTGTTAGCTGCGTTTGCTTGTTGCTCAAGCGCTTGCTGTTGCTGCGCTTGTTGTTGTGCCTGGGCGCGTTGTTGACGAATCACTGCTACTTGATCGTCCGACAGGACTAACTCAGGATCTACGCCGAGCATGTCGCTATAGCTATCTGCCCAGTAGTCCGAGTTCAGCTTATCGAGTACGTCCGGCTTGAATTGAGCTACTTGGCCAAGCGCACCGACAAAGCGATCTACCCCGTTGGTGGCAATTGCCCGTTGCGCTTGCGCTAGCATCGAGATCAACTCAACGTTGAGGTCTTGGCCAGCAAGTTCAGGTGGTGGAGGTGGCACGATCCCCGCCGCCATCATGCTTTCAAAAGTGATGTCGATAAGCGGGTTGAGCAATTCGTTGTGCAAGCGCTCGAGCACTGGCCCGATCATCAGCATCTTCTCTTCATGCAACTCGGCTACTTCCGTAGCGGTCTTACGAGTGTCGGCTGAATCGTTTTGCAACATCAAGAACATATCGGCATAAAACGAGCCGCGGATACGGCCACGTACATCTTGAATATCCGCACCCAAGTGCGATAGATCCAAAGCCACAGAGAACATACTTTCGATCTTGTCGTTACCGCCAGCGCTATCACGGAAGGTAATACCCCCAGGTAAGCGATCTACGTCACGATTTTTCAGCGAGGTAGGCACTTGCAATGGGGGGTTGGTCATGTAGTCAATGCCTTGACTCTTGCGTAATTGCTCTTGTTGTAGTTGCTTAATGTCGCCGAGCGCTTCCATGCCTGGCGAATTGCCGTAGATGTCACCACCGGCAACATCCCAACGTGGCGCTAAGACTCGGAAAGTCTTGTAGCCGGATTCACGTAAGCATTTGTCGTGCTCACCGCCTACTTCGTAGTACACCGACTTCCAAGCCATGTTCTGCGCGTCTTGTTTAGTAAGGTCCCGATCGGCTCTAGGCTCAATGGCATGCACAATCGTGATCCACTGATCAAGGCTTCCCCGATCGAACATGCTCACCACATGGTTGCTGCAATTTTCTTTACCGAATTCTTTAACGACTTCGCCAACCGTCTTTTGGAATTCGCGGTAGAGCGTGCATACGTCGCCCTTCCAATCGGTAGCAATGCAATACTCACCGGCCGTAAGTGGAAAATGGTGAATCACATTTTGAAAGTCCTCAGCCACAATGCAAGCTGCGGTACCGAACGCGCCCAACTCTTTGTACATGGAGTGCAGTGATCGATACGTATTGGACTTTTGGAAAATGTCGAGCATGATCCGTGTCGCATGCGCTAGCCATTCTTTAACGGGCGCGTACTTCATCAAATCGTTATCGGCAATGCCCAACCTGAACCACGGACGTGCTGGCGATGTGAGTCCGCCCATGAGGCCTGCTGCGAGAATCCCTAAGGATTGAGTAGCCGTGTTGTCGTAAATGTTGTTGTGGCGCTTCCAGCCCTTGTTGTGATCTTGCACAAAATAGCGGCCATTGCGGGGGAGCAAATACACGGTAATGTCTTGCCAATGGGAAAACCAACTCGCCCGTTCGGACTTGAGCTGGCCTAAGCGTGTGAGAATTAACTGTCGTTGAGTTTGCTCAGCCATCATGTCCCTAAAAGAGTGTTTTTGCCGAGTTTCAGAGAGTTAGGATCAACCCCGTTCGTGCCTGAAAGTAACGTTTGCGCTACGCCTAATTGGCCCCCGCCCTGCCCCACTCCGCTTAACTGAGAAAGTAATGAGGTAGGTGTTGAAGCCGATTGCATCGCCGGTGGTGGTGTGACGGGCGCGGGGCTTGGAATTTGCGGTTGTTTTTGCATTGACCCGAGCAATGAGCTTGCAGCTAAACCCAGCATGACCCCTTGACCAGCCGTAAGGCCGCCCATCAAGCCATCAAAAAGCCCGCTACCTCCGGCACTAGCGGCTTCGATTGGAAGACCCGCAGCATCTACAGCAACACCGCCAGTAGCTTCGCCTGCGGCAGTGGCGCCCGTAGCGCCCACTTCACTTGCCGTTGCTGCGGCGTCTGTTGCGGCAGCTGCGTCTGTTGTAGCGGCCGCGGCGTCACCAGCTGCGGCAACATCGGCACTGGCTCCAAAGCCCGCTGATCCAGCATCAAGCCCTGCGGCAGTAGCATCCCCTACCGTAGCCGCTTCGCCCGCAGTTGCGGCCGCCTCACCTGCTGTTGCGGCCTCGGTACCAACGGCTGCACCATCGGCTAAAAGTGAACCCGAAGCGGCTCCAGCCGTTGCGACAGTGGCGGCAATCGCTCCGAGTGTTCCCCAGCCCCCAGGGACTGAACTGCCTACGGCTTTATCGACACTGGCCAAACCACTACCAATGCTTTGCACTGCGCCACTTATTGCGTTGCCAATACCGCTAACAAGGCCGCCGCCTCCGCCTCCGCCCATATCAAAACTCCTTCATCATTACTGCATCACCGGCTAAGTAGCCACGGCGGCGCAAAGTACTTGCCAATGAGGTGCCTGCTCTTGTATGCCAAGAAATGAAATTGGCACCTCGCTTTAATGCTGCTTGTTCTGTTTGCAAAATCAATCGCCCACCAATCGTTCCTGAACGGTTTTGTGGCCGTACATAAAGCGCATCGGTGGCGCAATACTTCATCGCTGGATTGAATTGATGAGGGGAGATAAAAGCCGTGGAGTAGCCCACAAGCTCCTCGCCCTCGAAAGCTGCCAAAGCGAATAAAAACCCTTGGGCTTGTGCGTTCTCGTAAAACTGTTTATTGGGGTTGAACTCGAAGTTAAAACCCGTTTCTTCCCAATTCAAACGCATCAAGGGCAGCGCTTGATCGAAATACTCCGTAATGTTGACTTCGCGTATAGACACGTTCGCACCTAGCGTATGTTGGTAAGCGGATCGTAGTCACGATTTTGCGAACTATGGAAACTGTGGGACTCTTCCATCGGGTCATAGTTGAGCGAACTACGCGCCCCTTTTCCGAAAATCGCTTTGAGGTCACGGTTCTTAGGCGTATCAATTAGCGCGAGTACGTAGGCACTAGCCCAGTCTGGGGAGCGTCCTATGCGGTCAACAATTTGCTCACGACTCTCGACGTAGATCGTAGAGCCTGAGAGCGACCAAGTGGGTGCGCACAAGTCTGCAAGTAGCCGTGGGTCAGGTGGCAGGGCAATGCCGGTGTTGTTCACGGGATCCAATGCTTCGCGCATCATCCACCACAGCTGCGAACGTAGATTTTTAAAGCGCAATCGTCCCGACTTGTCAGTACCCACAGCACGTTCCGATACGTTTACGCCGGTTACTTGCTGGTGGGCTTCAACCAAGAAGTCGTAAGGTGACGCGCCCACACCGATTACGTCAATGTGCTGAGGTGCGCCATCACGGGTTGCGGCAATCGTCAAGCCCGCAACGGTTGGGCCATCCTTGCTTTGCTCTCCGGTGTAGGTCAGCGCTTCGTCAAACCACATGCCAGCATGGCGACGGGCAATCACGGTGTTGTCGCGCCCGCCTCTAGCCACGTCCACGCCAACACTCACCATTTCCGCTAAGCGCAAAGGCTTGACCCAACGCTTTTGTGCAATCTCCACCCAGTCCGTTGGGATCACTTGCCATGGGTCATCCTCAATGCCTGCTTGGAAATCGCCATAGAGCATTTGACTACGTAAAGGTTCGGGCATTGCTTGGAGCGTGGCCATATATCCGGTTCCAGTGAGGTAAGGGTTGTCTGATACGCGTGAGGGGATGAAGGTACGAGAGAGCGGGATGATGATGTCTTGAGCCTGAAACTTCTTGGGATCAAAGTCATAGACACGTTCACCCTTGACAAGCACAAAAGGCCGCTTGTCTGCTACCTCAATGTCCTTGCCATCGATTGTTGCGAAGCATCGAATCTCGCCTGGTTGCGCAGGGTTCGGGTGCTTCTTGTCCAACCATGGCGCAAAGAAGCCAATCACCCAGCGCCCTTCGGCAGTAGTAGGCGGGTTGAACGTTAAGAGCGCTTGGCACTTCTGACCTGGCGTAGTAGTGCGCAGCCAACCGAGCAAAAAGCGCACAGAAGCTTCCAAAAAGTTAGCGGCTTCGTCAAATACGAGCAGATCGTGAGGTCTGCCCTGATATTTCATTTCGTCACCAACGTTAGGCACAGAACCAAACTCAATTTGCCCTTGTGGTAGTCGCCATATTCGATCTTGGCCGTTGTAACCATCGCGCCCACCGAGTAAATCGGTGAGTCGATCGAGAATTCCGGTCAATTGCGTGGCTTCACGGCGCAGCATCATCACTTTGCGGTGTTGCATGAGAGCTTTGCCACACGCTAAATCGGTTTTGCCCCCGCCTGCTGCCCCACCGTAGCCGATGATGTCGGCATCAGAGAGATAGGCCTGTGTTTGTGGCCCTGGCAAAGGCCGCCAGGGGACAATATCGGCTTGCAAAATGGCATCTACTTCCTCACGCTCTTGCGCAGTGAGAAAAGGCAATGCGTTTTCAATATCGCTAGACGAGATCGCTTGCATCATTGGCTTGTCGCGCTTGGGCAGTAGCAATGATCGCGGCCAACTTAGCGGCCTTTTCGCTTTCCGTGAGTGTCAAGCTGCCATCGGGATTACTCACATTGACCTCAGAGCGTTCACGATAGCGCTCAGGGCGATGAGCCTTGAGCAAGAACATGGCCAATTGATCGGAATACTTCTTGACTGTGGCAATAGCTGGTTGCCCGTTGGCATCTAGTTTGAGTTTAGGGATCCCGTTTTCGTCCTTGACAACGCGCCCAGTGCTATCGAATTCGTATTGATAGGTGAAGCTACCTTGATGGGTTAAAGGCTCGTCTATGCCATCTATGGCGCGTCTGTGAACCTCTTGCTCCATGCGCTCAACACTCTCTTCAAGCGCTTCATCCCAGGCATCGGAAAATTCTTTGTTGGTCTTTTTGTAATTACGAAACGTTTTGGGCGCGAGGCCGAGGGTTCGTGCAGCGCGAGTCACGTTGGGAACTTCGCGTAGTAGCGTTAAGAAATCCTCTAGGGATTTTTCGGAGATAGCTCGGCCTTGTGACATGCTGCCGAATGTGCCACCTCTTTGCCGAGGTATGGAAACTTAACGCTGCTTGTGGTTGATGATCTTGCTTACTTGCCCTTTGCTAATTTCAAATTTCTCAGCTGCTTGCTTCTGAGTGAGTTCGCCACTCTCAACCATTTGCCGTAAGGTTTCTACTTCACGGTTCGATAATTTCGCTTTCCAGTAATTTTTTACTAGTAGGTATTTATTTACAAGTTTCCTATTCACTTCTATTCTCCGTGTAATAAATTGCAAGTTAGTGATTTTTATTTGCTAATCCACTTCATTACTTCTTTACTTCCCTAAAGGGTAAAGTAAAGAAAGTAATGTAAAAAAAGTGGATATTTACCTTTGTTACTTCTCATTACTAATCACAAAAGTAATAAAAGTAACTTCCATCAATTTGCAACTTGCAAAGTTTTGCATCACTCCCAACCACCTTCGTACCAAGATTTTTTTTTAGTTAATTGAATAATCTCTTGTGCTTTTTTCTCATGCTTAAGTGTTAATTGCTCACTGCAATCAGCCAAACAAAGCTCAAGAAACAGCCTGTCTTCTGTGCTTTTAGAAGCTTCCCATTCATCTTTTTGAAAATCTATTTCCCCCATTGCGCCCCCATAGCCTCTGCTACGCCTTTATATGTTGTGCTCCTTAACTTCCACCTATCAACACTTGGCGGCATCTTATGAACTCTTTGCTCTCTACCCTCTACTATGTCCGTAGGCACAAGCTTTGGCAGTCCTTTTAGCCACAAGCAAGTAGCTTTTGTTTCACCGTGGCCGAACATCCAAGGTTGAATAACTTGATCAGGCTTTCGATAAAGTGAAGACATGATGCAAATTGGATTTTCAATAGCGATACGTGGAATATCCAGCTTGGCCAACATCATAAAAAAGGCGACGCTCGCCTGCTGACGCCCAGCCAATTGCTTTGCTTTAAAGTGCCGAGCTCCACTTACAGACAGGTCGGTGCAAGGGGGATGGGCGATCATTAGGTCCCATGGGTAGTCAAGGACATCCCTAACGTCGCCTTGATAGTGTGGTCCAGGGGCGTCGGTAGGAAGAAGGTCACAGCTCATAGAATCATGCCCCCCCCCCCTAATGAAAGCATCGCGCACAATACCAGAGTATTCGCAAGCTACAAGAACTCTCATTCGCCGCCCTTTATGAACCAAAGCGCCATCGATACCGCGCCCAAAATAAAACTCAAAGTAACAACTACGCTAAAGACAAGGACAGTAGCAATAAAATCGTGGTATTCAGTCATCTCTTACCCTCCGAGATATAGGCAGAAAAGAATATGCAAAGTAGCCCCAACAACGGCCTGTCAATAGTTACCAAATAGCAAAAGCCGGCGCAGGCAACTACCTTAGACAGGAGTACATAGGTCTTATCGGTCATATCTTTGAAATAGTTGATCATTCGTTTTCTCCGTCATACCCAAACTCAATACAAAGATTGCTTAATAGCCCATTGACCCTGTTATTCCATGTTTCTGAATCCACGCTAGAAGGCCAAGGAATTAACTGATTCTTAATAACCTTGACTGCCAATAGGTAACATTGCTCCCTTGCTACCGCTTGCTCTGCTGAAATACGATCTTCCTTAGTAAATGTAGTCATTTCACACCTCCTTAAATTGCAATTTGCCATTGGCTGATTCAACCCTGCCGTCTGCTACCAGTGAATCAACCGCTCTTAAAGCCAAAGTCCTACGTTGATCTTGCTTACCCTCGCCTCTCAACATATTGCTCACCATTGCCTCGATGAACTCTCCAACTTGCACACCATCACCACTTAAATCACCATCAATCAACTCAGTAAGTAATCGAATCGCTAAGCGCTCGTTCTTGCCTTTAGGTTCTTTACGCTTACTAGGGCGGCCGCCATCGTTGTGCTCAAGTACGCAGCTGGTGATCTCGTCGCCGTCCAGGTCAAGGCCAACTGTCACGGTATGCAACTTGAACCCGAAGCTAGCGCTGTCTTCACCATCTTTAAGTTTTGTCACAGTGGCCGCCCTGGCATCTTCGGAGCGCATCACTTCAATCTCTGCATCGGCAGCTGCACGAAGACCGGACCAACCTCGGGCCCCTTTAGATGAATCCTTACCGGAGTGATGCACCAAGAGCACTAATGCGCCTGTAGCGCGATGAATACCTTTGCAGTGAGCCAAGGCCTTACCAACATCCTCACCACTGTTCTCATTGGCTCCTGGCATCACCTGAGCGAAGGTATCAAGTACCACAATGTCAGCGCCACCCGAAGCTACAATGGCCTTAGCAATTTCTACAGCATCATTCTTTTCCATCATGTTGGGGGCTGCAGCGATCACACCAATAGGCAGATTACTCAGTTCAATTTGGTGTTGATGCGAGTAAGCTTTTAATCGATTGCGAAAGCCACCAGCGCCTTCGGCCGCGACATATACGACTTTGCCTTGATGCACTTTTTTGCCGCGCCACTCTTGGCCAAGGGCAATCGCAGCGCACAGATCCAAGGCAAAGAAGGTTTTGCCTGAGCCTGAATCGCCGTAAAGCACCGCCAACTCTGCTTTAGGCAATATGTCTTTAACAATCCAGCGAGGTGCGGGGCGTAGCGAGAACTCATGGGCAGGCTCTACGACGAATTTAGCTTTTAGTGTTTGAGAATCGCTCTCTTCTGTTTGAGTTTGAGCGCTAACTGTTTGACTGATAGCGTCAAAATCAGCCAAAGTATCTACATTGACATACCCGATAGCGTTAGTGAACTCTGCATCGCTACGATGTTCACAATGGGCGTGCAGGCACTTGAAGTGGCCAAGGGCGTAGCCACCGGTATGGGCCGGCCAATAGGTAGTAGAAGACTCTCCCGATTCAGAGGTGTGCTCATCCTCCCAGGGGCAAGCAATATGCAAGCGCCCATCGCGCTCAGCTTTCTTGACTAAGTTCTTATCTACAAGATACTGCGCTACTGGATCGGTAGAGAAGACATCGGCAAGCTTTTGTTGCTTGATTGAACTGGTTGATTGTGTAGGTGCTTCAACCGCAAAGCGCTGCGCAAGATCGTCCCACAACTGCTCAAATTCTTGGGTGCTTATTGTTGGTAGCTCATCGGGCAGGCCATCACGCCATTCGTACCGTGAACCTGAGGGATGTTGACCACAAGCAATGAACTGTTGACCCGTGGCCAAGAACTCCACCATGCCGTGCGCTGTCTTGAAACGCTTTTTAAAATGCTCACCTTCAGAGATAAAGGCCAGCAAGAACTTAGGACTGTTAGCGCGGTACCGCATCGGTAGGTTAAAGCGCTCAGTAATAAAGGAGTGGATGGCAGCCGCTTCACTAGCATCGCTTACATCAACGTCCAAGGCGCGAACCTTTCGAGTCTGTAGGCAAATTCCATAATCAGGCTCACGACTCCACTTTTCAATATCGCCCGTAGTGGCTTCGTACTGAGTCCATTGAGAAAAGCCAATGGCTTGGCGCTGATTGTTGTATTGACTGGGTGTTTTACCCGTCGATTGCATTGATGAATTCGGACTAATAGCCGCATCGGGATTGGAGATCACGGGAAGAAGATCAGCACCAAGACCTAAAAGCATGTCAAAGTGCAACCATTCTTCGCGGGTGGCTCCGCAGCCCTTTAAGGGAAGTTTGAGGACGTTCGGCATGTAGGCGGCCTAGTTGTCTGCGAAACGTTCGGGGTAGAGGATCTCTATTTCAGTAATGGCGTAGCCAAAATGCTTAGCCAATCGTTCCGCTAATTCAGGAGAGGCATTACTCATCCCGTTTTCAATTCTTGATAAGTGTCCTGGATTGGTTCCTACAGCTGATGCCACGTCTAAGAGGGTTTGCCCTCGTTTTATTCTGTTTTGCTTTATGAGGGAAATCGGCATTTGGCACCTTAAAGTTTAGTGGGGAGAAACTAATTCCCCGCTATGTTGCCTCATACGCAATTACCTTGTCAACACCCTTGTTAAATAAAATTGCCTCACAGGCAAATTAAGGGTATAAATGGTTTATATGAATAAGCTAGACCAACCATCCCCTAACGTTGACCGCTTTGCCGCGAACGTGGGTAGCGCCATCCATTTTTATAGAATTAGAAAAGGGCTAACAATTGCCGATTTAGCTACACAAGTTGGGGTAAATAAAAGCTCTATTTCCAAAATTGAAAACGGCAAACAAGGGTACACCGGCGAAACTATTAAAAAGATCGCAGAGGCTTTAGATATAAGCGCTACAGAGATTTTTAAATTTGCTGAAGCGCACACTGCAGCTGAAGAAGCAAATGAGCATATTGATTGGGAGAAAGAAGCGGCGCACGCCAGTCTTGAAGCTATTGAAGATTCAGTTCACGACAGGATAAGGACGACAGTAGTGCCGCTAATCTCTTGGGTGCAAGCCGGTACCTGGCAGACCTTAGCGGATCCGAATGTGGACTCACCAGGCGCGAATGAGTTAATAGCCACCACCTATAAGGCTAAACCCCATACCTATGCCTTAAGAGTGCGCGGGGATAGCATGGAGCCTAAGTTTCCTGAAGGCTGCATCATTATCGTAGAACCTGAAGAAGACGCCCTACCTGGTAAGTATGTAATTGTTAGGCAAAACGGGGATGAGGCTACCTTTAAGCAGCTGATAAAAGATGGATCTACCCTGCTTCTTAAACCTTTAAATGATCGATACCCGATCATGGAACTGCGAAAGGATGCCGTGTTTTGTGGTGTGGTCCGCAAAATGGAGATGGATATTTAATGAATAATTTATTTTCTAAAGCCGAGGAAATTAAAAAGTCGGATGATAAGCAAATACGCAATGCTTTATTGGTATGCACCCTTATAGCTATTGGCTTAGCCGTTGTTTTAAACCTCACGGGTTGCGCCGCAAGTGCCACTCAAAAACAAGATTACGCGGTTTACTTTAATTGCTTAGTAGCCCAGGCTCGGCAGGCAGATGACAAGCGATCAGATGCCGTGAGCATTGCAATGGCAATTCAAAACATGTGTATTCAAGATTTAAACAACGTAAGCTGGTCGGCCGCTGCGAGCTCTGGTCAAGCAAGAAGAGAAGTAGCTTTGAACGCAGTGCTATACGCCCGCAATCACCCAAAATAAAAGGCTTCAACATCGCTCAGCCCGCTCTTTAGCGGGCTTTTTTATGACCCTTTCTTATTCTTTTAAAGAATAAAAGTTGCTCGCTAAATAACTATTCGATCTAAAGAAATAGAAAATTTCGTTTGACGCAACTTATTTGTTGCGTGTACAGTCTCCCTATGGTTGCGTAGTAAGCAACTTTTAAAAGCCTAGGGAGGGCACGAAATGTCAGCAAAACCAATCTTAGCGGGGCGCAGCTACCTCGTAAGCCTTAACGGCAACTTACAAATTGTCTTGGCCAAGAACCCAATCGATGCGTTGTGGATTGTTTTAGGGAACGCACTATGAGCTATCACCCTAAATCAACCTTAAGCGACAACGAATTTCTCACCTATGCCGAGCGTTTGGTTGATGACCTTACCAGCACTGAGTTAGAAATTGAGCTAATTCGCCGCTTCAAAGCAACAGTTGGCCTTTCTGACTATGCAGCTGCTTGCGAAGGCTACGAGCTTAAAGAGCTAGATGAAATTTTTAAGTTCTACGACGAGAACAGAGCCTTAGTTAATGACTTAGCCGAACTAGGCATAAATGATTCCGATGATCTTGAGAGATACGTTGATGTAAAGAACGAATACCAAGAGCGTTGCGATGTAGCAGAAAGCCGTCTTTTAAATATCCGTACCTTAACTAACCAGGAGTAAATATGTCATTAGAACTTGCAATCCAACAAAACACTGAAGCGTTGAACGTTTTGGTAAGCCTACTCAAATCCGGCAATGTGTCTGCTGCACTTACGCCAAAAGCTGCACCAAAAGACGCGGTAGTGAAAACAGTCACTCCTACACCAGCCGCACCGGCCCTCAAGGTTGAAGCCGTAGCCGTTGCTGCTGAACCTAATGAAACAGCACAGGCCAAGATCACCTATGAGGATATTCGCAAACCCTTCCTTGATATGGTCAACAAGAAAGGCCGCGCTGTAGCAGAAGCTTTATTGCTTGATCTTGGGTTAGAGCCTGGTCAAAAACTTTCAGCAATTGCCGAAGCAGATTACGGCAAAGCATTGTCAGCAATTCAAAAGGCGAGCGCTTAATCATGTCCGGTAAACACGCCATTTTGTCGCCCTCGTCTGCGCATCGCTGGATGGTGTGCACTGGTGCTCCAGCTATGGAGCAAGGCATTGAAGATAAAGGCAGTGAGTACGCCGATGAAGGTACTGCTGCCCACTTCCTAGGTGCCACCTGCCTAACAGAAAAAACAGATGCAAAGAACTATATCGGCAGAGGGATAGTTCTGTGGGAAAGTGAAGATGCTAGCGGCGAAAGCTGGCGTGAGCACGTCCCTACCCTTGCAAAACGTAAGGCTGAATTTGTGGTTGATGGTGACATGATCGATTATGTTCAGCGCTACGTTGATCTAGTGCGCGAATACGCAGTTGGTGGAGAGCTATTAGTTGAGCAGGCGCTACCCATTGGCCACCTCACCGGCGAAGAAGATGCTGAAGGTACTGGGGATGCCGTTGTATTGCGTGAGTCTGAAATTACTGTAGCCGACTTGAAATACGGCCGTGGTGTAGAAGTTAGCGCGATAGATAACGAGCAGTTAAAGCTCTATGGTTTAGGCGCACTAGAGAAGTATTCAATCTTAGGTGACTTCACATCGGTTCGCCTAGTCATTATTCAGCCCCGTATTAGCTATGCACCTAGTGAATGGGTTATCTCGGTTGACGAACTATTACTCTTTGCAAAAGAAGTAATGATCCAGTCAGCACAGGCTATGGAATTGTGGGATAGAGAAATTGAAGAATTAACTGAGTTCTTAACCCCTGGTACTGATACTTGCCAATGGTGTAAAGCAAAAGCTACTTGCCCAAAGCTATCAGGGTTCGTAGAAGAGGCAATCGGCGCTAAGTTTACCGATCTCACTACGGCCGATGCCCTTGAGCAAGAAGCTACCGTTAAAAAACTTATCCCTTCTGATGCCTCACTTGGCGCAAAGATGGACACCCTAGAGTTAATTGAAGGTTGGTGCAAAGCTATTCGCGCAGAAGTTGAGCGTGAGCTCCTAGCGGGCAAACCAGTAGCAGGCTACAAGTTAGTACAAGGCCGTAAGAGTGCACGCTCCTGGTCTGATGACACCGAAGCTGAAACCGTACTTAAGTCAATGCGCCTTAAACAAGAGCAAATGTATGACTTGAAATTGATAAGCCCAACAACAGCCGAGAAGGTTCTTAAAGAATCACCTAAGCGTTGGAAGCGTATCGAGTCGTTGATTAGCCAATCTGAAGGTAAGCCAAGCGTAGCGCCAGTTACCGACAAGCGCCCTGCTTTAGAACTTAAGCCACTTGAAGATAGTTTTGATGTGATTGAGCCATCAGTTGCGGAAGACTTGGTATGAAATTAAAAATTCCATTCCGAGGGTGGCAGCCACCAATTTACGAAGGGGCATTGCCTTTTGATGCAAGGCAAATCCTAAAAGAAGCAGCGGCAGCCCCTATTGAAATTCGTCGCATGGCGGTAGATGCCGCCATAGATCGAGTGATGTTGATGTACCCCCAATTTTTTAAACAAGGAGATTCAAAATGAAAGTGAAATTAACAAATGTACGCTTGGCCTTCCCTGCATTATTTGAGCCAAAATCTGTAAACGCTGGTGATGATCCTCGCTTCTCAGCCGCCTTTCCTATCGCACCAACTAGCGAAAATGCTAAGGCATTAAGCAACGCAGTAGCTTCAGTAGCAAAAGAAAAATGGGGCGCTAAAGCCGATGCCATTTTGACTGAACTCAAAAGCAAAGGCCGTGTCGCTTATAAAGAATCAGCCTTATCAAAAGACGGTGAAGTGTACGACGGCTTCGAGGGTATGCACACTTTTAACGCCACCAACAAAGTGCGCCCATTGGTAATCGATAGCAATAAAACACCGCTTACCGCAGCCGATGGTAAGCCTTACGCTGGTTGCTATGTTGATGTGATCGTCGAGTTTTGGGCTCAAGACAACTCATACGGCAAACGTGTTAATGCCACCCTATCAGGCGTTCAGTTTCGCGCCGATGGTGATGCCTTCTCCGGTGGCCGCCCAGCTAGTACCGATGAGTTTGATGATCTTGCTCAAGGGGCTGAATCAGAGGCACTTGCATGAGCGAGAAAACCGAGCTCTTAAGGGTCGAATTCCACAAGGACGCTATGCGCGTAGCAAAGAAGGCCAACCCATTGGACTTCATTGTTTCAGAGCTTGGCGCGATTGTGGAGCGTATGCCGAGCAGTTTGATGGCAGACGTTCATACGGCTCAAAAGATCACCGTGATCTTTACCACCGAGTAACACCCATTGTGCTTTCTAGCGAGAGCACTTTGGCGGCCAGCGTGCGACAAGCTCCTTCACGTGAGGACAAGACCCTCCCAGGGTTGTGCGCTGGCCACCAAAGTTAAACAGGAGAAAAAGAATGAGCTATAAAAATTTGAAGTTTGAAGAGCCGATTAAATACCCAAGCACTTTCACTAGAAAAGGTCCTGGGCGTAGGCATAAAGCTAAGGCAGATAAAAAACGGGTAACAAAAATCAGCTTTGCTTCTGCGATTACCGAGTGGATTACTCAGCAAAACTTAAAGCAAATGGCTATTCGTCTATCCAAAAAGCAAGCCGCCTAATGAAACTGTGGATTGATACCGAAACGTACTCAGAAGTACCTATTAAACAAGGTACCTATAAGTATGTGGCCAACACCGAAATGATGGTGGTTACTTGGGCTATTGATAAAGAGCCAGTGCAGCTATGGGATCTTACTTCTGACCCTGCAATGCCTAGCGATCTAGCTATGGCCATGTTAGAAGCCGAGATTGCATCAGCGCACAACGCCCTATTCGATCGCTTGGTGACAAATCATCATTTGCCTCAGTACGCCATCCCCCTAGAGAAGTGGCGCTGCACAATGGTGAAGGCACTGGCTCACTCCCTACCTGGCAGCCTTGATAAGCTTTGTGAAATTCTGAAGGTACCACAAGATAAAGCCAAATTAAAAGTAGGTAAAGAACTGGTAAAACTTTTCTGCAAACCGCGCCCTAAGAATTCAAAAATGCGCAGAGCTACTAAAGAAACTCATCCCGCTGAATGGGCGCAATTTCTTGAATATGCCAAGATGGATATTGACGCTATGCGCGAGGTTGATAGCCGCCTACCAAGCTGGAATTACTCAGGGTTTGAGCTAGACCTTTGGCACCTTGACCAACGAATTAACGATAGGGGCTTCAAGGTTGATCTTGATTTAGCAGAGTCGGTAATTGAGGCTGTAGCAAAAGAACAGGCCAAGCTTGCTGATAAAACGCTAGAGATCACAAACGGGGAAGTATCAAGCACTACCAAACGTGATGCCCTGCTTGAGCACATCCTTGGAGAGTATTTAATTTCCTTGCCGGATTTACAAGGGTCAACCTTAGAGCGTCGCCTAGCCGATCCTGATATTCCCGAAGGTTTAAAAGAGCTTCTACGCATCCGATTGCAAGCTAGCACTACAAGTACCTCCAAATACAAAGCGCTTGTCAACGGCACTACTGAAGGCCGCCTAAGGGGCACTCTACAGTTTGATGGCGCTGGCCGTACTGGGCGCTGGTCGGGCCGTACCTTCCAGCCTCAGAACTTGCCACGCTATGCACTAGATACGATTGCCAATTACTTTGATCTAAACGCATGGGATATTGAACCGGAGCACATTGAGCAATATCTTGATGAAGGCATTGGCTTATTGAAATCCGGCGCAGCCGACTTGGTTTTTGAAAACATCATGGCCTTGTGCTCTAACGCAATCCGTAGTTGCATTGTTGCACCTGAAAATAGAAAGCTGGTAGTAGCCGACTTATCCAATATCGAAGGTCGAGTACTCGCTTGGCTAGCTGATGAAGAATGGAAGCTTAATGCCTTTAATGAATTTGATATGGGTACTGGTGCCGACTTGTATAAGTTGGCCTACGCTAAATCATTTCGCATTGAACCAGGCGCGGTAAATAAAGAGCAACGTCAAGTTGGTAAGGTTCAAGAGCTCGCCCTCGGTTATGAGGGTGGAGTTGGGGCGTTCTTAACGTTCTCACTAGCATATAACATTGACCTAGAAGATATGGCCCAATCGGCTTATGAGTCTTTACCTAGCCAAGTATATGAAGAGGCGGCAGGTTTTTACGATTGGGCGCTAAAGCAGAAGCGCTCTACCTTTGGCCTATCCCGTGAAGCCTTTATTGTTTGTGATTCATTCAAGCGTTTGTGGCGCTATGCCCACCCTAATACCGCCTCCCTTTGGAAAGAATTAGAGTTCGCTTGCATTGAAGCGGTAAGCAATCCAGGCACAACAATTTATTGCCGCAAGTTTAAGGTTCGCCGTGATGGTGCTTGGCTACGCATTGGCTTGCCCAGCGGCCGCGCCCTTTGCTACCCGCAACCCCAATTAGAAAACGGCAAGTTGTCCTATATGGGGATGAATCAATACACCCGCCAGTGGTCACGCATCAAGACCTATGGGGGCAAGTTGATAGAGAACTGTTGCCAAGCCGTAGCACGTGACGTGATGGCTTCAAACATGCAGCAAATTGAAAACGCTGGCTTTGACATCACGCTAACTGTGCATGACGAGATCATTTGCGAAGCTGAAGACCACGACCTATGGAATGAGCACCGGCTAGCTGCGCTGATGAGTCGGCAGCCTGATTGGGCCGAAGGACTACCGCTAGCGGCAGCTGGATATGAAGCCTACAGATACAGAAAGGAATAGACCATGAGCAATCGACTATCAACCACCTTAAAGCTTTACCGAATCTATCGCAAAGCGCGGCACTATTCACGTCGTCAAGCCCTTGTTCAAGCATGGAGATTAACTGCGTGAGAAAAATTAGAGAACGAGATATTGAAAGCTATCTCCGTATTCGTGCTAAGGCAATGGGTGGCGAAGTGCGTAAGGTTGAATGGGTTGGCCGTCGTGGCGCTCCCGACCGCTTGCTCATGGTTAAGGCTAGACCACTTAGCAAGTCACTAGATTGCGCTTGGTGCAGACCCGTTGGCCGTGCAGTTTGGATTGAGTTGAAAGCGCCAGGCGAGAAACCCGAACCCCATCAATTACGCGAGCACATTCGCATGAGAGAAATGGGCCAAGACGTTCGAGTGATTGATTCTTTTGAGTTAGTAGAAGCCGTTATGAGTGAGCTATTTATATGATTACCGTACACGTTGAAAACATCGAACCGACTATTGAAGAGATTAGTCTTATCCATCCTACGATAGATAAAGACCAGTTGAGAAAAGCATTAGTTGATTTTACTGAGAGCTTAAAAGTGCATCTTGAAGCACGCGCTACGCTCGATGCCCTTTTCCAACTAGCAGCTAGTAAGGCGACAATACATTGAGCCGGAAGATATACACCCCTCGGCAGTATCAAGGCCTCATTAGTGGTCATATCTTTGATGTGCCCCGCTGCGCTATATGGGCGGGCATGGGCTTGGGTAAAACAATTTCCACCTTAACCGCTTTAGATGGTTTATTCCTAGCGGGTGAAGATCAACCCGCCTTAGTGTTGGCCCCGTTGCGGGTAGCTCGTACTACTTGGCCCGAGGAAGCAAGAAAGTGGCAACACCTTAGACACGTATCGGTTATGCCGATTGTTGGTAATGAAGCTGAACGACGCATGGCTTTAAAGCATGAGGCTTCTGTATATACAACCAACTATGAGCAATTACCTTGGCTGGTTGATTACTACGGCGACCGCTGGCCCTTCAATACTGTGATCTCTGATGAGTCCACCAAGCTTAAATCCTTCCGGCTGAGACAAGGCGGTAAACGCGCCCAGTCTTTAGCTCGGGTAGCTCATACCAAGATCAAGCGCTTTGTCGAATTAACGGGTACTTGTGCGCCTAACGGCTTGCAAGACCTTTGGGGGCAAATGTGGTTTATCGATGGCGGTGAACGCTTAGGGCGTACCTACTCCAGTTTTAAAGATCGTTGGTTTCAAAAGGCGCATAACGGCTTTGGCACTATTGCCCTACCCCATGCCCAAAAAGAAATCCAAGAAAAGCTAAGAGATATTTGCCTAACAATTGATGCAGCCGATTGGTTCGATTTAGAAGATCCGATTGTGAATAACATTTACGTGGATCTACCTGTAAAGGCAAGAGCCCTTTATGACGATATGCAAAAGCGTATGTTCATGGAGCTAGAGGGTATTGAGGTTGAAGCCTTTAATGCAGCGGCAAGAACTATTAAATGCTTGCAGATTGCCAATGGTGCCGCCTATGTAGATGACTCTCAAAACTGGCGAGAAGTGCACGATGAAAAGATCCAAGCACTAGAGGATATTGTTGAAGAGGCTGCAGGCGCTCCGGTACTGGTGGCCTACCATTTCAAATCAGACTTAGCCAGACTGATGCACGCTTTCCCTAAAGGCCGTGTGCTTGATAGCAACCCCAATACGATTAAAGAATGGAATGAAGGCAAGATCCAAATTCTGTTTGCTCACCCTCAATCGGCAGGTCACGGCTTGAACCTACAAGATGGCGGCAATATTTTGGTGTTCTTTGCGCATTGGTGGAATCTTGAAGAGCGCTTGCAGATCATCGAACGTATTGGCCCAGTGCGCCAAATGCAAGCAGGCCATCACCGCCCCGTATTCATTCACAACATTATTGCGCGAGATACCGTTGATGAAATGGTTATTGAGCGAGTTGAAACCAAGAAAGAAGTTCAGGACATTTTGCTTGATGCAATGAAGAAGAAAGGAATTATTAGATGAGCGGTAATAAATTTGATAGTTACGTATTGCACATTGAACAATCAACTTTAGATAAGTTAAATGGTGCCCGTGAATTGCTTATTGAAAATAGAGGTAGAGCCTACGACTTTGATTTAATTATTCGTAAGGCTTTGGGTAGGTACCTTACAGCGCTTAAATACGAGGCAAAGCAGAAGTGTTCCTAACGGCAGCCGAACTAAGAGAGCTTACGGGGCGTATCCAAAAGAACGCCCAAGCGGAGGCATTGCGTCACATGGGAATTGAGCATAAGCTTAGACCTGATGGAAGTGTGGCCGTCTTACGCGCCCATGTTGAGCGCTCACTCGGCCTTAACGAAGCAGTAAAAAACATGAAAACAATTGAGCCAAACTGGAGTGCGCTTTAAATGAAAGAACTATGGGTTTGCAATGCTGACAAAATGGTATTCAAAATTGATAGGGCTACGCTTGAGCCCATAGGTAGTTCTGTTTATGATGCGTATTGTTTTTCTGCTCCTGATTACGAAAGAGAATACATAAACATAGCAGAGTGGTATGAGTTAAGAAAGGCAAAGGAAAATGCCTAAGCCAAGAAAAGCAGAAAACAAAGGGCTACCCGCTCGCTGGAAACTAAACCACGGAGCCTACTATTATCAAGTTCCTCCAGGTCTTGAAGCCAAATGGGAAGGCAAGAAAATGTTTAGGCTTGGCAAGACTTTGCCGGAGGCTTATGCAAAATGGGCTGAGCGCATTGGCCATCTTGATAGTGCTGAAACAATCTCGGAGCTATTAGATCGATACCTATTAGAGGTAGTGCCGACTAAAGCACCCTCTAGCCGTGAATCAAACATTCTTTGGATCAAGCAAATTCGTAGTGTCTTCGGCTCTCTCAAGCTAAGCATGATTCAACCCCAACATATCTACAAGTACGTGGATAAGCGCAGTCAAAAGAAGCTAAATGAGAACGGCAGAATGACTGGTGGGAAAACTACCGCCCATCGTGAAATGGAAGTGCTCTCCCACGCCTTCACTAAAGCCGTGGAGTGGGGCTATATCCATCGTCACCCGTTCAAGAATGAAGTAAGACTCAAAGGCGAGATAGCTAGGGATAGGTACATCGAGGATTGGGAGATTGTCGAAATGCTCTCAATGGAGTCTCGCCGTAAGAAAGGTAGCGTGGGTGCGATACAAGCCTACATACGCTTAAAAATCATTACTGGAATGGCTAGGTCTGACCTACTTCGCCTCACCATGTCCAACTTTAAAGATGATGGAATCCATATTCAGCGTCACAAAACCGCTAAATCAACCGGTAAGCGCACGATCTACGCTTGGGATGCCGAGCTAGGGGATTGCGTTGAAAAGGCTAAGGCGGCCCGTCCAGTGCTCTCAGCTTTCCTATTTTGCAAGCGCAACGGGGAAGGCTACATCAATGAGGAAACGGGTAAGGCCGATGGCTGGGACTCGATGTGGCAACGCTTTTGCGCCAGGGTACTCAAGGAGACCAAGATTGAAGCTAGCTTTACCGAGCATGACCTAAGGGCTAAGTGCGCTTCAGATGCAGAAACCCTAGAGCACGCAAGGGCATTATTAAGCCATGCCGACGCTAGAACCACGGACAAAATCTACCGCAGAAAGCCTGAAAAGATCGCTTCGTTAGGCATGAAAAAGGCTTCTTAGAGTGGTTTTCTATAGTGCAATTACGATTCTATAGTGCAAAAGGTAAGGGCCCCCGACAGGAGGCCCTTATAGTTGGTGCGGCTGGCAGGAATTGAACCCACGACCCCTTGGTTCGTAGCCAAGTACTCTATCCAGCTGAGCTACAGCCGCAACAGCCATAATTATGCCATGGAAGAGAAGAACTACATCACCCCCGCTGGTCACGAACGCATTAAGACCGAGCTCCTTCAGCTCTTAAACCTTGATAGACCGGAGGTTGTCAAGGTTGTGCACTGGGCTGCCAGCAATGGCGATCGATCTGAAAATGGGGACTATATCTACGGGAAAAAGCGTTTAAGGGAGATAGATAGACGCATCCGCTTCCTTAATAAACGCCTAGAATTTGCCGTGGTTGTCGATAATTCTGCTCGAAAATCAGGAGAAAATGACTCTGAGCAGGTGTTCTTTGGGGCTACTGTGACCTACGCAACCCTGGAAGGACCCGAAGCCAACAAGAAGACCTTCATCACAATTGTGGGCGTTGATGAGGTTGACCTCGATAAAGGGCATGTCAGTTGGGTCTCACCTATAGCCAAGGCCTTAATCAAGTCTCGGATCGGAGACTGTGTTTTTATACAAACACCCACCGGCCCCGCTGAAATTGAAATCTTAGACGTTCAATACTTGTAAAACTTAAACAGCACGAGTTCGGGTCACGCGCATGACATCAGGATTGGCACGTAAACTGCGCATCACCTTAGAAAGATGCAATCGGTCATAAACTTGGATCGTAAAGCGAATAGTTACCGAGTCTTCTTTGAAGCGATCTTCCATGGATACATTCATGATGTTGGAGTCTGCTGAAGTAACACTACTCGCCACTCTAGCCAAAACACCTTTGCCCTGACGCGTATCGATCGCTAGATCCAATTCAAACTCGCGATTCAGCTCTTTGCCCCACTCGACCTCGACCCACTTATCACTATCCTTAGAGAGCATGCGCAATGCCACCGGACAATCGTTGGTGTGAACTTGCAATCCTTCGCCCTTGCCAAGGTAACCAATGATGTTGTCGCCTGGTATAGGATGGCAGCAAGTTTGGAAATGAATCGAATTGCCCTCGCGTCCATCGACCAAGATGGCTTGGCGTTGATGATGTTGGCTTGGCTCTTGATTAGGTGCGACCCAATCAGCAACGCCTAAACGCATTTGCTCAGCCCCGCCCTCATCATCAATCAAAATTTTCAGACGAATAGCTAACTCCTGGGGAGAGCGTCTGCCTAAAGCAATATTGACACATGCTTCTTCGCGGGTTTTATCACCCGTCCAATGCGTTAGCTTTTCCCAAATTTCTGGACTTAACAGGGCTGCATCAACACCTTGCTGACGTAAAGCATTTGCCAAAAGACGCTCGCCAAGTTGAAGTGATTCAGAATAATGTTTTGTTTTAAGGGAATGTCGTATGGAGGCACGTGCTTTTCCGGTACGCACAAATGCCAACCAACCTGGATTAGGTTGTGAGCTTGCTGAAGTAATGACTTCAACAATGTCACTATTCTTAAGCTCACTACGCAAGGGCAATTGCAGGCCGTTGATTTTGACAGCTACGCAGGTATTACCCAGATCACTATGGATAGAGTAAGCAAAATCTAGAGCAGTTGCGCCCCTTGGTAAGGCCCTAATCTGCCCAGTGGGGGTAAACACATAAACCGCATCTGGGAACAAGTCAATTTTGACATGTTCTAAAAATTCTTGAGAGTCACCGCTGCTATCCTGAATATCAATCAAGGACTGCAGCCATTGGTGGGCCCTGTTTTGCACCTCACTCATATCAGGGGAGCCGTCTTTATAAGCCCAATGCGCAGCTACTCCAGCTTCAGCTACCGCATGCATTTCCGTTGTACGAATCTGAAACTCCACCGGCACGCCTGAAGGACCCAATAAAGTGGTGTGTAAAGATTGATAGCCATTTAATTTAGGGATCGCAATGTAATCCTTAAATTTCCCTGGCATAGGCTTGTATAGAGAATGCAAGATACCGAGTGCGCGATAGCATTCATCAATGGAATGTACGGTAACCCGGAATGCATACACATCTAATACCTGCGAAAAGCTTAAATGCTTTGAGCGCATCTTGGTATAGATGCTAAAGAGCGTCTTCTCACGACCGCGCAGGTCAACCTCTAAATTGGCTTTAGCAAAGGCCATGCGTGATGCCTGCAAAATCTTCTCAACCATTTCCTTGCGGTTGCCGCGCGCACGCTTAACAGCCCCCTCAATGACTCGGAAACGCATGGGCATGGAGTATCGGAAGCTGAGATCTTGTAGATCACGGTAAATGATGTTCAACCCAAGACGATGGGCGATTGGTGCGTAGATTTCAATTGTTTCAGCGGCTACACGACGGCGCTTCTCCATGGGTACAGCATCCAGGGTGCGCATATTGTGGGTGCGGTCAGCAAGCTTGACCAAGATGACACGAACGTCACGCGCCATGGCCATAAACATCTTGCGAAAGCTCTCTGCTTGCGCCTCCGCATGACTTTGAAATTCTAATTTATCGAGTTTGGTTAAGCCCTCAACTAACTCTGCCACCTTATTGCCAAACTTTTCAACCAAATCTGCTTTAGTACAGCCGGTATCTTCAATCACATCATGCATCAATGCGGCCATGATGGATGGCGCATCCAAGCGCCACGTTGCACATAGTTCAGCCACAGCAACTGGATGGGTAATGTAAGGTTCGCCGCTATGACGGTATTGACCTAGATGAGCAGCATCAGAAAACTGAAATGCCTTTTTAACCTGTGCAATTTCTTCAGGCTTGAGATAGGAAAGCTTAGACAGCAATCCCTCAATAGAAACTACTTGATGTTTGAGCGGAAGTATCGGCGCAGATGTCGGGCCGAACAAATGACGACTCGATTGCGCCAATAAACTCGCAATGATGGATTTTTTACCACTTTGAATTGGTGTGTCGGAAATTGCATCCAACAACTGTGCTTGAGCTGAATCTCGTGAAGAGTCAAGCGAAGCATCCTTAGACGAGATGCTTCCTACTTTTTCCGATGTATTGGCTAGTCCTAAAGGGAGCTCCACACCGGAACTCCTTAATTACAGAGGTACTTTGGTCAACATGTCACGGTCAGTCACACCAGCAGCCACTTCACGCAATGCAACTACGGTAGCTTTATCTCTGGACTCAACACGTGGGGAGTGACCTTGTACTAATTGGCGAGCACGATATGTCGCAGCCAAAACCAGTTCAAAACGGTTTGGAATAGTTTTAAGGCAATCTTCTACAGTAATACGTGCCATGCTGGACTCACTTAATTTAGCTTCAATACCTATAGGATAACTGATTAGACCCCGAGACGCTTCAAAAGTGCTGGATTTCTGGCCATACTGGGGCCAGAGCGCAGCCGGCTGGAAGCTAATATGTGCTTTAAATCGATCAATGCCTGATCAAATGAATCGTTCACCACGATGTAATCCGCCTCATGGGCATGCAGAAGCTCTACATGGGCAGCTGCCAAGCGGCGTTGGATTGTGGCTTCATCATCCTGACCGCGCTTACGTAGCCGGTCTTCTAAAGCCTTTATCGATGGCGGGAAGATAAAGATCCACTGCACAGAAGGTATTAACTTCCGAATTTGTTGGGCACCCTGCCAATCAATCTCTAGCATGACATCACTGCCAGACTGCATTTGAGATTCAATCCAAGGTTTTGAGGTGCCATAAAAATGACCATGGACTTCTGCCCACTCTAAAAAATGTCCCTGATCACGTTCTTGCAAAAAATCTTCTTTTGCCAGAAACCGGTAATCCTTGCCATCCACTTCACCAGGTCGTGGTGTGCGTGTGGTGGTTGATAAAGATAACTTCAGTCCAGCTTCGTCTTTAAGCAAGGCATTTACCAAAGAGGATTTTCCTGCGCCTGAGGGCGCAACAATCATCAACATGCTGCCTTGGTAGGATGGTGTCGGAGTGGAGTTAGTCATAAATCAATAGTAAGGATTACTCGAGGTTTTGAACTTGCTCACGCATTTGCTCAATCATAAGCTTGAGTTCTAAGGCTGCTTGTGTGCACTCCCCTGATACAGACTTTGAGCTTAAGGTATTGGCTTCGCGATTTAACTCTTGCATCAAAAAATCTAAACGCTTACCAACAGGGCCTTTGCCTGCAAGCGCGGTATCTACTGCCTGAAGATGGGTCTTTAAGCGTGCGAACTCTTCAGCCACATCGATGCGCACTGCATAGAGCACAACTTCTTGACGAATGCGCTCCATCAGTTCAGCGCCTGCCTTGGCTTTTTCTTGAGCAGCTAGCGCTTCAGCGAGACGCTCTGTGAGTTTTTCTTGGTACTGAGCCACATACTCTGGAACTTTAGGTTCAATCACTTTCACGATGTCACGCATCTTGCCAGTGATACTGATAAGTACACCAACCAAGGCCTTACCTTCGGCGTGACGACTCTCCATGAGGGCTGCTAGGGCGGCGCGCCCAGCTTCAACTGTGGCAGTGATCCAGCCATCTTCCTCACCACGAGGCTCGGAAACAATACCTGGCCAACGCAACACTTCAGCAATACTCAATTCTTGTGCTTTTGGAAAAGCCTCTTGGGCTTTCTCTTGAAGGGTGTATAGGGCATCAAGACGATCGCGACTAATTGCACCTAGAGCGTGGGGATTACTTTTGGCAGCACCTGCTGCGGCGCTATTGACCCGCCATGCTGCTCTAAACTCGACTTTTCCGCGCGATAGGCTTTGTGTGGCCAGCTCTCGCAAGGCAGGCTCTGCCCCACGACACTCGTCCGGAAGACGAAATCCTAGATCTAGAAAGCGGCTATTAACAGCCCGACATTCCACCTGCAGATCAGCAACTACGCCCGCTCCTAGGGAGACTTGGCGAGAAGCGCTGCCATAACCAGTCATGCTCGATATCATATGGACATTGTAGATTCATTATTGAACTAGACCCGATTCAGACCCTAACCCCACAGGACCCCTATCCATGAGCACAGCAAACCCAGCCAATATTGCCCGCCCTAGCGGCCGTAAGCCCACCGATTTGCGCCCAGTTACCATTTCTAGAGCCTTCACCAAACATGCTGAAGGATCAGTATTGATCGCCTTTGGGGATACCAAGGTACTGTGTACTGCCAGCATTCTCGAAAAGGTGCCTCCGCATAAGAAAGGCTCTGGCGAAGGTTGGGTTACTGCTGAATATGGCATGCTGCCCCGCTCCACCCATACCCGTAGTGATCGTGAGGCGGCCCGCGGCAAACAATCAGGCCGTACCCAAGAAATCCAACGCCTCATTGGTCGTGCCATGCGTAGCGTCTTTGATTTAAAAGTATTGGGCGAAAGAACCATTCACCTCGATTGCGACGTACTGCAGGCTGATGGCGGAACACGTACTGCATCTATTACCGGCGCCTATGTTGCGGCTCGTGATGCAGTAAACCAACTTCTTAAAAGTGGCGCCCTAAGCAAGGACCCCATTATCGATAGCGTTGCCGCAATTTCTGTTGGCATTTATCAAGGCGTTCCAGTGCTGGACTTGGATTACCCAGAAGACTCTTCATGCGATACCGATATGAATGTGGTCATGACGGGCAAAGGCGGAATGATTGAAGTTCAAGGCACAGCAGAAGGCACTGCTTTCTCTCGAGCAGAACTCAATGCACTCCTGGATCTGGCCGAGCATGGTATTCAAGAACTCACCCAAATGCAAAGCGATGCATTGAAATAAAGATCCACATGCAAAAGCTCGTTCTCGCATCCAATAATACCGGCAAGGTCAAAGAGTTTGAGGCGCTATTGGCGCCCTTAAACTTTCAAGTGATTCCCCAGGGTGAATTAGGCATACCTTCTGCTGAAGAGCCTCACTTCACCTTTGTTGAAAATGCCCTTGCTAAGGCAAGGCATGCAAGCGCTGCGTCAGGCTTACCGGCATTAGCTGATGACTCCGGAATTTGTGCTCATGCTCTAAATGGCCAGCCTGGCGTTTTATCGGCTCGCTTTGCGGGTGAGCAAGGTGATGATGCTGCGAACAATCGAAAACTCATTCAAGATTTAAAAGATCAGGCAGATCGAGGCGCGCATTATGTGTGCGCATTGGTTTTCGTAAATAGCGCAAATGATCCTGAACCTATCATTGTGCAAACACGTTGGTATGGGCAAATTGTTGATCAAGCTGCTGGTAGTAATGGTTTTGGATATGACCCCTATTTCTTTTTGCCGGATCAAAATTGCACCGCTGCTGAGTTAGGGCCAGAAAAAAAGAATTCAATCAGTCATCGCGGTCAAGCACTACGTGAACTGATTGCACAACTCAAAAGCCGTGCTTAATTCAAGCCTCACCAAAGTAACGCTGACTGCATTGCCACCTTTGGCTTTGTATATTCACTTTCCTTGGTGCGAAAAGAAATGTCCCTATTGCGATTTCAATTCACATCAAATTAAAGAGGGTATTAGTAAGGCTGGGTTTGACGAACAGCGTTATATCAATGCACTAATTGCTGACCTAGAAACAGAACTTCCTAATATTTGGGGGCGTCAAGTCCACAGCATCTTTATTGGTGGCGGAACGCCAAGCCTGCTATCTGCCGAAGGCATGGATCAACTGCTTTGTGCCGTTCGCGCTCGAGTGAACCTTGAGCCCGATGCTGAAATTACGATGGAGGCAAATCCCGGATCCATTGAGGCAGATAAATTTGCAGGATTTGCAAAGGCAGGCATTAATCGAGTATCGATCGGAGTTCAGAGCTTTCAGGATGAACAGCTCAAAGCCCTGGGACGTATACACAATGGCGAGGAAGCCAAGCGCGCAATAGCAATTGCCCTGAAACACTTCAAAGCGGTGAATCTGGACTTGATGTACGGACTCCCAATGCAGACTTTAGAGTTGGCTAAAGCGGATATTGAGATGGCCCTTTCTTTTAAAACTCCTCATCTCTCTTTTTACAACCTCACGCTGGAACCAAATACCTACTTTGCAAACTTTCCTCCGCAATTACCTAGCGATGATGAAGTGGATGCCATCTTTGAGCAGAATTTAGATTTACTCACCAAGGCAGGCTATAACCGTTATGAAGTCTCTGCCTATGCTCAGAAAAACCAAGAGTGCAAACACAATCTGAACTACTGGCGCTTTGGTGATTACATTGGCATTGGCGCAGGTGCTCATGGAAAGATTTCTTTTCCAGACAAGATTACTCGCCAAGTAAGGGAGCGTCATCCAGAAAGTTATATGCAAGCAATGGAAACTAAAGGCAATGCATTAATTGAATCTAGGGTTCTTGAAGCTAAGGATCTGCCTTTCGAATTCATGCTCAATACTCTAAGGCTGACCGATGGCGTTGCCACCAATACTTTCAGCGAGAGAACTGGTCTGCCTTTAAACGTGATTAGCAAAGGCTTAGCTGAGGCAAGTAATAAGCAATTGCTGGATGAGAATCCCAGTCAGCTTAAAGCTACACCACTAGGCATGCGCTACCTCAACAATCTTCAAGAGCTGTTTTTGGATTAAACCGTTTTGGCTGCTGTGCGTTGAGCGCTAGCTACCTGTCCAAATAGGTGGCTCACCCTTTAGGAATGAAGCAACTCCGTTTTGGAAATCATTGCTGCCATAGGTTTCACTAATGAGGTCACTACAGTCGGGCAGATTATTTTTAATTAATCTTGCCAATACTAGCTTGCTAGATTTTTGCGTAATGGGAGCTAACTTACTCAGTCGCTCTGCGAGATTGACGGCCTCTTGACCTAGCTGCTCTTGTTCATATGTTGCTAAAAGATATCCTTGTTGGAGCAACTCTTTTGCAGTAATCATTTCCGCAAGAAGCAGCATACGTTTAACAATGTTGATTCCTAAATGAGCGACTAACCAAGCAATATTTGCAGCAGATAAACAGTTACCAAGTGTTTTGGCTATAGGTACGCCAAACTTTGCATCAGGAGTTGAGATTCGGAAATCACAGCAACTGGCTATCGCCAGGCCGCCGCCTACAGCCATACCATCGATAACGGCAATTGTTGGAATAGGCAAGGTGGCAAGCGGACCTAGGTAATCATCAATCCCCTCTTCATAGCGAATGCCGTCTTGCCCCTCTTTAAAACTAGCAAATTGCGCTATATCGCTACCGGATATAAAAGACTTGCCGCCAGCACCGCGCAAGATGGCTACACGTATCTTGGGATTCTTGGCAATATCTTCACAGATTGACTTCAGGCTTTGATACATCCCTACTGTCATTGCATTGCGAGCTGCTACATGATCAAAATTTATGTAGGCAATGTTACCCTGCGTCTCTAAAACGACTTGAGCAACATTGCCCCCTTTTTCGGAATCACTCATAGAGAGTTTATTCAGCCTTAATATTCAGACTCTTTACTAAACGCTGGTATTTAGCCAGTTCGCCAGCCAAGAACAAACTAAATGCAGCTGGTGTTGCCGGCCCCTCAGGTTGCAAGCCCTGTGAATCAAGTGTCTTTTTAATTTGTGGATCGGCCATGGCGGCTTTAACAGCCTGGTCAATCTTGTTCACTACTGCTGGATCCATACCCTTTGGACCCATGATGGAGTACCAGTTAGTGACGTCAAATCCTGTAATACCCACTTCGTTAAACGTAGGTACGTTTGGAAGAATAGACAATCGCTTTGGGGTGGAGATAGCCAAAGCCTTCAAGCTGCCATCTTTAATTTGTTGCAAGTTCGGCGGCAAGGTATCAAAGTTCATCGTAATTTGACCACCCAGCAAATCAATGATGGCCTGACCGCTACCCTTATAAGGAACGTGATTGAGCTGGATACCAGCAATCTTGGCAAACAAAGCGCCTGCTAAGTGTTGAGTACTGCCAATACCAGACGAACCATAAGTCATCTGACCTGGATTTGCTTTAGCAAGAGAAATCAATTGTGAGACTGAGTTCACAGGCAGCGAAGCTTTCACCACCAAAACGTTAGGAACGTATCCCAAATAAGTAATGGGTGTGAAATCCGTTGCAGGATTGTATTGAACGTTAGTAAGAACAAATGGTGCAATCGCATTGGAATTGGAGTGCCCTACCAGCAAGGTGTAGCCATCTGGATTCGACTTGGAAACTTGATCGGCCGCAATAGTGCCCGCTGCACCTGATTTATTTTCCACAATCACGCTTTGACCGAGAATTTCACCCATTTTTGGAGCAAGGGCTCGAGCAACAATATCGGTGCCGCCACCAGGTGCAAAACCCACAATCAGTCGGATTGGTTTTGTTGGGTAAGGCTGCTGACCTAAAGCAAAGAAAGAACTCGTGGCTAGCGTAATTGCGAGCAAACTACGAACAGCCCACTGAGGCGATTTAAGCAACATAAAGTCTCCAAAATTGTTTTTATTGTGTTTGATACTATTAGAGGCTAATTCTAAACATATAAGAAGCAACGAGACAATGACGAAAACACCTAGAAATGACGCTTTAAATAGCGTGCGAGATGGATCAAGGCCATTACCGCTCTCAGGAGTCCGTGTGCTTGACGTCAGCCAGGTTATGGCTGGTCCTTACTGCTGCATGCTGTTGGCGGACTTAGGTGCGGATGTCATCAAAATCGAGCCTCCTGGAATAGGGGATCAGACGCGCGGCGCAATGGGATTCAAGATGAAGGGCTCAGACAGCATGGGCTTTCTGAACATGAACCGCAATAAACGCAGTCTCACCCTAAATCTCAAAACTGAGGCTGGTAAGAAAGTGTTTTTCGAGCTGGTCAAGACTGCAGATATTTTGGTGGAGAACTACCGACCTGGCGTTATGAAAAAACTAGGAATCGATTACGCCTCTTTAAAAGATATCAATCCTAGTTTGGTCTATGCCAGTATTTCTGGGTTTGGCCAAACTGGTCCGTGGGCAGATCGCCCTGGTTTTGATCTCATGGCTCAGGCAATGTCTGGCGTCATGAGCGTTACAGGCTATCCAGATGGTCCTCCAGTTAAAGCTGGCGTTCCGGTAGCTGATATTGGCTGCGCACTTTTTGCGGTATACGGAATATTGTCGGCATACATCGGCAAAACTAAAACGGGTGAAGGTCAGTTTATTGATGCGTCACTCTTTGATTCTGCCTTGGCATTCTCCATTTGGGATACCGCTCAATACTGGGGTACCGGAGTTGAACCTTATAAGCTTGGCACGGCCAATCATATGAGCGCCCCCTACCAAGCCATGAAAGCTGCTGATGGGTATTTTGTGATGGGTGCAACCAATCAAAAACTGTGGAAGTTGCTATGCGACAAGATTGAGCGTCCTGAATTATTTGAAGAAGCCCGCTTCAAAACAAATCCACTGCGCTTAGCCAATCGCTTGGAGCTGGCTTCTGAGCTTGAGAAAACGTTTATCTCCAAAACTGCGGATGAATGGGTAGACACCTTATTGACCGCAGGCATCCCTGCAGCCCCCATCAATACCTATCCAGAAGCATTCGATAGTGAGCATGGCCGTCATCGTAAGATGCGGATGGAAATTGATCATCCTATTGAAGGCAAGGTACCCAATATTGGTTTTGCCGTCAAAATGAATGGCACGCCACAACAAGTGTATCGCCACCCTCCTCTATTGGGTGAACATACGAGCGAGCTTCTTGCCGAGCTTGGTATTGCGGGTGATGAACTGAAGTCTCTTGAAGCGGGTGGCGCTTTTGCGCCCTAGTTTGCAGCTTAATAAAAATAATGATTAAGTAAAAAGATAATTAAATAGGACTCCGCAGAGTCCTATTTAATTTTAGAGAAGCCTAATCACCATGGTTGCTCTGGTTACTCGCCACCAGTAATAGCCATCTCCTGTGCCGCAAATGGATCTTTGGCTGGAGCAGCTGGCTTAGGAGCGGCCTTACCTTTAGTGCCTGGCATGAGTTCAAAATCAGGGACAAAGACCGTCAAGGTGCTTCTGAGTTGATCGAATGATTTGCGATCACCATCAAACCTCACCTTACCTTCAGCCAGCAACTCTTCAAAAGTTGTTTGTCCACCCATCACCTGCTCGAGATCACTGCGATTTAAGGTGATAGTGAGATTTGGGTTCTTGGCCTGCTGACCTTTAATGTTGGTCAAAGCAGAATTACTCATCTCAATTACAAATTTTTCACCATTGTCTGGTGTAGAAAGATTAATTACAAAGTTCATGTCTGCTGCTTTCTTGCTGTCCATACTGATAGCCAAAGCATTGAGCCAGAGTTCGGTTGTCATACCCTTAATCATGTCTGGGCCATTAGACTTTGGCGAGGCTCCTGTAGGCATACCATGACGTAGCTCGTAAGCAGCCCCCAAGAAGCTATTGCGCATACTTGGGCTTTCTTTTTGGTAGCCAATCTGCTCAAAAATATCTGCCAGTAAGTCCTTGGCGGCCGTATTGTTCGGTTGCGCATAAACTAACTTGTTAACGATTTCCATCGCTTCACGGTATTTACCCTGCTTATAAAGCTCTTTACCCTTGGCCATGATCTTGGCTGAGCCACCCATCATCTCTACATAAAGTGGTGCCGAATCTTTTGGCGATAGTGGCGCTAATGTTGCTGGATTTGCGTCCCAATAACCTAGATAACGATTTATCACGGCACGACTATTGTGCTCTTCGGAACCATGATAGCTATGGGCTGCCCACTGCCTCTTTAGACTATCAGGCTGTTTATATACATTTTGGATTTCATTAATAGTGACGCCATTATTTGCTAAATGGAGCACTTCGTTATGCAGGTGAGCATAACTATCTCGTTGGGTACGCATCACCTCTTGTATACGTTCATTACCCCAGCGTGGCCAGGTATGCGATGCAAACATGACCTCACTCTCGGTGCCATAACGATATAAAGCATTGTTAATGTTCTTGGACCATGCCAGTGAGTCGCGAACTAAGGCACCGCGTAAGGTGTATATGTTATGAATGGTACCGGTGATATTTTCTGCTGCCCAGAATGCTTTAAATTGCGGGAAATAGGTGTTCATCTCCGCAGGAGCTTCAGTGCCTGGTGTGTTTTGGAATTCCATTTCTACGCCATCCACCGTCATTTTTTCATAAGGTTGATTGATATAGACGTTAGGCTCGATCAACCCTAAATTACCAGCGGCAGTATTTTTACCAATGGATTGGTCGACGTGACCAAATGGGCTGCGAGGCAATAACACGCCATACTGGAAATACATTCTGCGGGTCATAGCATTACCTGCGTAGACGTTTTCAGCAATGGCATGATCCATAAAACCAGCTGGTGCAATGATTTTTACCTTGCCGCTCTTCACATCCGCTTCATCAACTACACCACGCACACCACCAAAGTGGTCTGCATGTGAGTGCGAATATACGACTGCTACAACAGGACGTTTTCCCAACTTCTCATTGACAAGCTCTAGGGCTGCGCGTGCAGTTTCTTTAGCGGTTAGTGGATCAAAAACTATCCAACCAGTATCTGTTTTGATAAAACTGATATTGGCTAAGTCAAAGCCACGAACCTGATAAATTTTTCCTGGTACAACTTCATATAAGCCGTAACCCATATTGAGAATGGCTTGACGTTGTAACGAAGGATGCACGCTATCAAAGTCTTTGCCTTGTAGAAGGAATTCATAGCTACCCATGTCCCATGCCACATTGCCGGCATCAGCCATGATGGTTTTATAAGCAGGCGCTGCTATAAAACCTTTTTTGGATTCCTCAAAATCACGCTGATCTTCGAAAGGCAGCGTCTTACGTAATCCATTTTGCAGTTCAACGGTATAGCTTGATGGCGCCTTACCTTTTGAATCGAAATGCTTCCCCTGCATAGCGCCTGGATCCGCCACTACACCACCACCCCCTGCCGCCATTGCCAACCCAGAGGTCATTAATATTGCCGCTACCGAAAACTGTGTGAGTTTGATTTTCATAAGAGCCTAAAGTAAGAGTGTTTTATTACTTCAATGATATGTTTGAGCTAATCAATGGCAATTAGCTCTACAGCTAATGTCAGTCTACTCAGGAAATGAGATTGAGTAGGCCGCAATAACAGGTAAACCAACAAAAAACGTTGTTCCTTTGCCAGGGAATGACTCAAACCAGATAGATCCCCCGTGCCTCATTACGATATGCTTACATAGCCAAAGGCCAATTCCCATACCGGAACCCTTGGTAGTTGAAAGCAGCTCAAACATGTGGGCCTGAACATTTTCATCAATACCTGAACCTGTGTCTGAGATCGAAATTTGAACACCAGCGCCGCTGTGCTGACCTCGAATCGTGATTAATTTATTTGAATTCTCTGTCAAGTTCAATGCATCAATTGCGTTGATCACTAAATTCAATAGCACTTGTTGAAGCTCTCCCTTATTAGCGGTGATAAACAAGTTTTCCTCTAACTTAAGAACTATCTGAATATTCTGCTTAACAATTTCTGGGCGAGCAATGGTAAGCACTAAATCAATTAATTCAGCAAGGTCAACTTTGGCAGATGCCATCTTTTCATCAGCGAATACCGATCTAAGGGAGCGAATAATACTTGCTGCACGCTGATTGTCTGCCAACAAAGAATCCAAAACTTCTCCCTGTAAGTTAGGATTCAATTCTCCTTCCGATAGCTTCTTTTGTAAAAACTGAATATTCAGACCGGAGGCACCTAATGGCTGATTGAGCTCATGTGCAATAGAGGCCGACAAAGCACCAGTACTAGCGGTTTTATTAGCCTTTAGCAGTGAAGCTATTAAGATTTCTCGCTCCTGTAATAGCGCTTTAGTAGATTGACTCTCATTGGTTGCGTTGATATTGGCAATGGTGATTTGTTCGGCCCAATAACCCCCAATTGCAATGTAGGATAGGGTATTCATCACCAGCTGAGCAATGGTAAACAGAATCAGAAGCTGAGGAATTTGATCAACTTGACGGATCGTGAAGGCCGAGGCGACCATAATGAGGAATCGCCCCATAGCAAAAAACATTTCAGCAAAATTGGCATATTGCATATAAACCAATTGCTTGGATGGAGAAGATTTTCTCTTCTTGCCTAGCTCATATATTTGCCAGCAATAAAAAATACTAGCAAGCCCCGCCATTACCGCAGTGCGACTTTCAAAAGATCCATATAGACGCATGGAATCAAATACGGCAATAAAAATGAGGACTGAAACTGAGGCAGCTATCTTTACTCGTTTAGAAACCTCATGATTGAGTGACCGACAAAATAATGCTTGCAGCATCGTTGCTATATAGAAGAAGGTATTTGCTACAGTGAAATTAAATTCTGGATTAGCAATATTTTGGATGGTAATAATTCCCGTCCCAAAAATAAACAACCCCACCACATTCACTAGCAGGGAGGACATCCAATATAAACTGGGTCTTAGGAGGTTCTGAGAGCGGTAATAGTGATAGATTCCAAAAAATAGGCCCATCTGAATAACGGCCAGAATAAAGAAGTAAATAGAAATGAGCAGCTTCATAATTGCTATGGTACATCTACTGAATTGATTCGCTAAAATGCGTGTCATGCAGCTTTTTAGTAGATCCCAGCTTCTTTTCTTTGTCACCCTATTAGTCGCTGGGATTGGCTTTGCTCATGCCCAATCGGCTTTTTATAACGCCGCTAACAACTACCTCAAAAAGCGCGCTGATGCTTTTATGACGATTACGGGTTATTCACTCACACCGGATGTGACAACAGGATCGTTGTCGATCCGTAACAATGGTGGCGATAATTCTGACTTGCAAATGATTTCTCTAGGAGGTGGTGATCGAATTAGCGCAAACTTTCCTCTGTATTTAGAGGGGACCTTAGCAGTTAATCGATATAACCCAACGTTTACTGATGGAATCGCTAATACATCCGTTACGGTACCAGTTCATTGGAACAGCATCACAGGTACCGGCGGTATTGGTTGGGATTTTCCGATCACCAATGAATTGCGCTTCCGCCCAATTGCCAATGTCATGCTGGGGCATTTAGAAAGCGACCTTTCGATTGCATCTAGAGTCATTCAAAATCAGAAAGGCGTTGACTTACAGTTCCTCAATGGCGGCCGTATGAACTCGTATGGTCTGGGCGGGTCGGTCATGCTGGACTATGAGAACTACCAACCCGATCAAGAAATTGATGTAGAGCTGCGTTACACCAATATTCCGGTGCAAACATTTGACACCTCTACTGCAGTTCAAGGTTCAGCTGATTCGCAAAGTCTGGCGCTTTGGGCTCGCAGTCGTATCCCAACCCCAATTACATTGTTAGATAGACCATTACGAGCGGTATTTGAAGTGGCGCATACCGAATTCCTGGGCGACTTACGAGGGGCTCTGGGATTTAACTCCCTATCTTCTGTAGGTACTGGCATTGAACTAGATCGTAGCGCATCTGATCCTATTTTTACTCGCATCAGAGTGGTGTTTCGCTACCAATTTGGTCAAAATGTGCACGGAACCTCCATTGGCTTGGCTGCCAGCTTCTAATATGGGCAATACAATAGTTACAAATGCTAACTTACTGGTATTTACTCATTTCCGCATCGCCACTTAATGGTGATGCTCTTTCAACATCCTTAAGGATCAAATTATTATGAAAAAAATTATCATTGCTGTCGTCATCGCTGCAATCGCAGTTGCCGGCTACTTATTTCTCACTAAACCAAAGGCTCCTATTGCTGGCGTAGCTGCTCAAGAATCCGCGCTTATCTATGATGGTGAAGTCACTAAAATTGATGCTGCGACTCGCACAGTTACCCTCAAGAACAAAGATGGTGAAACCTCTATCGTTGCAGGTCCTGAAGTAAAGAACTTTGCAGAGATTAAAGTAGGCGATCATTTTGACGTTGTCTATGAACTTGCTGTAGCTATTGAGTTGGTTAAGGTAAAAAATCCAGGCACAACTAGTGAGCAAGTTAGCACCAGCACTACAACTGCTCCACAGGGTGACAAGCCAGGCATGATCACTACAAAAACTGTTACTGCAACAGCTACTGTTGAATCTATTGATGCAGCTAAAAATATCGTTTCTTTAAAAGGTCCACAAGGAAACATCTTCAAGGTTAAGGTTCAGAACCCTGACTTGATGAAAGATATCGCCGTAAACGATCAAGTAAAAGTGGTTTACACAGAAGCGATTGCTGCAGTAGTAAGCGCACCAGCTGCTAAGAAGTAATGCAATAACGCTTTTCTAGTTACTAGAAAGACAAAACCCCAGCAAGTGTGAACTTGCTGGGGTTTGTATTTTCTAGGTTGAAAATTGGGAGGCTAACATTTGGACCTTCTCTTCCATACCCATAAAAATTGACTCCGCCACATCCATTGGAAATGGCCCTGTAATGCTCGACCTTACTTGGTTGATGACAAACCCAGTCATCTCAATAACTTCGCCAATTAATTGCTGTGCTACATCAGCACCAAGACCTGCCTGCTGAGCCTGAGCCAGCCAGTGTCTATAGTGAATTTTATCTAGCAGGTAGTAGTTGGACGATCCCCGAACAGCCATTGCTAGCTTCGCTTTTTGGGGTGCCATTTGATTTGCCCCAAAACCTATTACTGGGTGCGCTGATAACACGTCATAAATTGGAGTTGCTTGGTATTGAGAGCCCGGCAGATGCGCAATGCTAAAGTTTTTACCATGTCCATCAGTTGCAGCTAAGATCCAAAAAATAATTTGTGTTTTAAAAAAATGTATTCGATCTTGCTCTGCGTTCACCGACCCCAGCAATAACTTCATTGCAGATGTGATACTCGGACCTCCATCCGCTTGATATTTGCTCATTGGCGATATGCCCATTGCCTGACAAAAATCCTCCTGAGGGAGACGCATAATCCATTGCCCATCAGCAGCTAATCTCCGGTCAAAGCGCTCAATGATCAATACTTTTTGATCCTCAAAAGAATTAATTTCACAGGAAGCAGTTGGAATACCATATGCAGCCATAATTTTAGAGCAGAGCCACTCATTCTCAACCGATGTGCGCATGTCAGCACGCATATGACCAACCAAACCCAAGGGCAATTTCAAAATATGTGTAGTTGGAGTGCTACCTTGAGGCAAGAGCCAACGTCCATCGCACTTAAGTAGCGCAGTTTTTTCTTGCGCACCGGCTATGGATAGTCTTAAATCATTGCTTTGCTCTGCTTGCCTGAAAACTGAATCCGACGAGACGCGACGAAGATGATCTGCAATCTCCTCATTACTCAATGCTCGACCTTGAATTTGATAAATTTCTGCTGGCAACTCACCATCGGGCAGGAGCTGTATAGCCCCAACACAATCGCGACCAAGCTGAGATAACAAGTCAAAGGCGCCCAAACTTTTTACCTGATAACGACTCGCTAACCTCCTACGAATCACGTCACTATCAGGCAATAAGTTATCAAAATAATAATTAACAGGATCGCCTTGATGCGCCGCATTACCCGGCAAGAAAGGAAGAGATAGCGATAAGGGTCTTGCTTCTGCCCGCATAATCCATTCATTAGAATAGGAGAAGCTTTCAAGTTGTCTTGTGATTTGCCAAGTGCCCACTTGAACACCATTCATCCAAATGGTTAGGCCTCTTGATTTTGTGCGAGCTGCCATGACTACCAAATCTCCTTGGACTCAGATTTCATGTTGGTTTTTGCTTCTTTTGAGTTTTTAATAATCTGTTCCAGTGATATTTTGACATCCAGGATCCGCAAGACCAGGAACAATCTTTCAAGAGTGGCTAATTGCGGATTGCCCTCAAAACGCGCATAAGCTTGCTGACTAATTCCGAGCTTTTGCGCCATATCGGCCTGAGTCACCCCCTTTTGCTTTCGGAAAGCCCTAATGAATAATTTCAAGGTCTCTAGGGTTTGAATTTGATAAATCATCTGCAGCCTCGCTAATAATACAACTTTTAAATTGTAATGCACAATAACAACATATGTTTTGTATATTAACATAACAACTTTTAAATTGTAAATAACAGTGTAAGCTTACCGACACCGACCCTTTTTGTCGTTCAGACCTCAACGATCAATGAAGGGTTGAACTCTGGATTTTCCGCATGGCTAGAGCGAACATAGCCGCGAGGATTGCACACCACTCTAGTGCCGTTCATTTCATAATCACAAGAGTCATGGGTATGACCATGAATCCAAAGCGACATCTTTCCAAATAAATACGATAACTCTGATGCAAAACACGCTGACAACAAATCAGGTTTATAACGCTCTGCAACAGAATGCATTGAGGGAAGATGATGGGAGATAACTACAGTCTCACCATCGAAAGGAACATCCAACTCTCCCCTAAGAAAAAAGAGTGACTGCTCATGCAATTGGATCGACTTTTGTGGCGAGAAGCCAATTCGTCCATCACCGATTCTCCTGAAATCATTTAAATACATTTCGCCATACATGATGCATTTTTCTCTCAACTCATCGTCAAACAATAAGAAATCTGTCCATAAGGTGGCACCTAAAAAACGGACGGGTTTTTTATCATTAGCACTTTGCAACTGAATTGCTCGATCATCTAAAAAATGAACTTCATAAAGCACGCATTGCTCTTGTAACTTCGAAATAAGTTCAAGTCGCTGAGATCCATAAAACTCATGATTTCCGGCAACATAGATAATTTCCTGATCTAGAAAGGTATCACGCGCCCATCCAACACCACTAGAGCGGACATCAATATCTCCTGCTAGAACCACAACATCCGCATCAGTTGGCTCGGGATTGAAAGCGGCAAACTCTAAGTGAAGGTCGCTCAAAATATGAATTTTCATATGCACTATTTGATAAATTTTTACATTGGAATTAAGAAGATGAATCTCTTCTTAAGGCAAGGATTGTATTGAATCAATTAACCATGCCGTCCTACAAGGCATTGAGGATATAGTTGACTACTACACTGCTACAACCTAAATTACAAACTCGCCAACTCAATGTAGAAAAAAATGGATCAAAAACAGTGTTATTTTTCGTTAGATCTTGAACTGAATAATGCGCAAGATAATACAACCGTACATCCCAAGATCATTCAGGTGGGAGTTGCGATTGGAAGTTATTTAAATTACAAAAATAACAGTATTGCTAAGTACAAATGGTATTTAGATCCGCAAGAGCCTATCTTCGAATTCATTACCAGTTTGACCGGCATATCTAATGAAGACATCCTCAAAAATGCCGTGCCTCATGAACAGGTCGCCAAAGAAATCGGCGAGTTGATCGAAGTTCACCAGTGCTTCATCAACCCGATTAGCTGGGGTGGTGGCGATTCAACAGAGTTGAAGCTTGAGTTCAAAAATCGAGGCGTTCATTTTCCCTATTTTGGGCGTAGATGGATTGATGTAAAAACTTGGTACACCTTGCATATGCTGGCAATAGGAAAGAAACCAAGTGGCGGACTGTCATCTGCGCTTGCTAGCTTTAAGCTTCATTTTGACGGTATAACCCACCGAGCGGATGATGATGCCTTTAATACGCTACGACTTTTCTTCGCTATCCTGGAAAGACAAAACCAACACTATCAATTGGTAACAGATGCCAAGAAAATTCACTGGGGATCATAAAGCCAAGATTAAAGGGTGGGTAGAAGAGCTCCAAAAACAAAGGGCCTCATCTATAGGGGCTCTGCTGTCGTATATGGCGGAAGAGGTGAGATTCGAACTCACGGAGGACTTTCATCCTCGCCAGTTTTCAAGACTGGTGCATTCAACCGCTCTGCCACTCTTCCTTTGCGAATTGAGTCCTAGATTATAAGGAATTCGGTGAACCCCTACGTAAAAATGCAATACGCACCCTTCTAAAGATTGCTTCCATTGGCTTAAATACTCTATGTGCACCAACCGATATAGCCTTTTCTCTGATAAACTAGTCAGATAACTAGTCAGGAGCACAGGTGATGAATAAGCACTGGGCAGTTCAAGATGCCAAAGCAAAATTTAGCGAGTTACTAAACGCCTGCCTTGAAGAAGGCCCTCAAGTGGTTACTAAGCGGGGGCATGAAGCAGCCGTATTAATCACCATCCAGGAGTGGAATACATTGAAAAAGTTAGCTAAACCTTCTCTTAAATCGCTTTTGCTTTCAGAGCAAGCTAAGGGTGACCTAGTACTGCCAAAGCGTGGCCAAGGTGCATTTCGCAAATCCATCAAACTGTAAGACTACTCATGTACTTACTAGACACCAATATTATTTCAGAACTACGTAAACCAAAACCGCATGGAGCAGTATTAGAGTGGTATGAAAATATTTCAGATAATGATCTTTATATTTCTGCAGTCTCGATCGGTGAAATTCAAGCAGGCATTGAGCTAACCCGCGATCAAGATAGAAATAAAGCAGAGTCTTTAGAAGGTTGGTTGCAACAAGTTTCAAATGCGCATCATGTATTACCGATGACAGGGTCAACCTTTAGATTATGGGCAAAGCTCATGCATAAAGAAAGTAATACCGTTTGGGAAGATGCCATGATCGCAGCGACAGCTATTGATCAGAAACTCATCGTAGTCAGTAGAAATACAAAAGACTTCAAACAATTTAAGATTAATTTACTGAACCCATTCGAATATCGAACCCAAGCAGATTAAGACCTCTTAATTAAGCCCTCTAAATGCTTGGCAATTGCAAGGCTGGAGGTTAATCCAGGGGACTCAAAGCCATATAAATTAAAGAGGCCCTGAAGTCCATGGTCCTTAGGGCTGTTAAAACAAAAGTCACCTGCCGGGGCATTAGGCGGGACTATTTTGGCTCTGACACCTGAATAATCGGGTTGTAATGCCTGGTCTTTAAGTCCTGGCCAATAGCGCCTTACTGCTTCATAAAAGCCCTCACCTCTTTTGGGGTTGACCGTGTAATCAATTTGGTTTTCTTCATCGATTTCAAGCCATTCCACATCGGGACCAAATTTAGCTTGCCCTCCCATATCTAAAGTGAGGTGTACCCCTAGACCACCAGGCTCAGGAATGGGATAAATCAAATGATTAAATGGTGACTTTCCGGAAAGAGAAAAATAATTGCCTTTAGCAAAATAGGCTTTTGGAATTTGATCTTTGCTTAATGATGCAATTTTTTGTGCCACTGCTGGAGCACTCATACCTGCGCAATTAATCAGAAGCTTTGTTTGAATCTTCATTCCATCAGCGCCACCAATTTCTAACTCAAAGCCATCTTTGGCGTTTTCACCGATAGGCTTTGCACTGATCAGCGGTGACTGATAAGCCACCATGCCACCCGCATCCTCAAAGCCACCTAAGAGAGAAAGCATAAATCCATGGCTATCGACAATGCCTGTACTTGAAGACAGAATGGCTGCTACACAATTGAGTTGTGGCTCTAGCTGCTTGGCCTCATCCCCCGAAATCATCTTGATCTCAGGCACACCGTTGTTCTGAGCTTTGTACAAAATGGCTTGCAAATCATCAATTTGGCTTGGATCAGTAGCCACGATAAGTTTGCCGTAAGGCTGCGTAGCTACTTGATGGCTCCGGCAATACTCATAAAGCATGCGATTGCCCTCAACACATAGCTTGGCCTTTAGGGAATCTTTGGGGTAATAGATGCCAGCGTGAATAACTTCGCTATTGCGCGCGCTGCTGATCGTGCCAAAAGAAGCTTCACTCTCGAGCAAAATCGTTTCCCTGCCTTGAAGTGCCATTTCTCTTGCAACGGCCAATCCAACCACCCCGGCTCCGATGACGACACAGTCGACTTGATCCATTTATCTGCCCAAGCCTTGAATTTTTGTTATCTGCATCCTGAAATCGTAACATTTTCAGTGTTTTAGTGGGTTTTGGGGCACTTCTTGATAAAATCTATAGATGTCTTCAAAACCAGCTGCAGATAACCCGAAAACCCTATTTAGCACCCAAGATATCGTTTTAGATAGCGCGTATCAAGGCATTGATGCTGCTAGCTGGAAATCCCTCTTCAAGCAGGCTAAAGAAGCTCATTTAGAGCAATTTGTTGCTGATCTATTCGCTGGTAAGCCAGTGAATAATTCTGAGAATCGCCCCGCTATCCACTCTGCTCTTCGTAATCTGGATAGAACTCCGGTTTTGGTAAGTGGTAAAGATGTCATGCCAGATGTTGCACAAGTTTGGCATCGTATTGAAGCTCTATGCAATAAATGGGTCGGCGTTACTGATGTGATTCATATTGGTATTGGCGGATCTGACTTTGGTCCCCGTTTAGCGATTGAAGCCTTAGCCCATGTTCCCGACATTGAGAGTCGTGGCATGCGCATGCATTTCTTGGCCAATATCGATACTGCTGAACTCAATCGCATATTGCAACGTGCTTTGCCCCATAGCACCAAGGTCATCATTGTTTCCAAGTCCTTCACAACACTTGAGACCACGATGAATGCCAGAGCGGTGGTGAAGTGGCTTAAAAATAACGGCCTTACTGATAGTCAAGTAAGCAAATCACTTTTTGCTGTAACAGCCAACGTTCCTGCTGCAGAAGCATTTGGCATTGACCAAGACCATATTTATCCCTTTTGGGATTGGGTAGGCGGTCGTTACTCCGTTTGGTCTGCAGTTGGATTACCAATTGCCTTGCAATATGGATTTGATACTTTCAAGAAGTTCCTAGCTGGTGCCCAAGCAATGGATCAGCACTTTAAGTCTGCTCCTCTGGAAGACAATATTCCAGTAATCATGGCGTTGAGCTTGCTTTATCAGCAGGAGAAACACAACATTAAATCGTATGCCGTTATTCCATATGCAGATGCTTTAGATTGGTTTCCGAAATGGTTACAACAGCTCGATATGGAAAGTAATGGCAAGAGTGTGGATCGTGACGGCAAGCCAGTGAAGTTTTCTTGCCCCGTAGTGTTTGGTAGTTCCGGCAGTAATGCGCAGCACTCCTACTTCCAGCTATTACATCAAGGTACAGAAATCATTCCAATTGATTTTATTGCCGTACGTGAGCCGATGAGTCATTTACCAGAGGCAAAAGAACATCACCGCATCCTCTTGTCTAACTGCTTGGCTCAAGCCCAGGCGCTGGCTAATGGCAAGAAGACTGATAACCCAAACAATACTTACCCAGGCAAACGCCCTAGCAACCTACTGATACTGCCTAAGCTCAATGCCTTCTATTTAGGAGCTCTTTTAGCGCTGTATGAAAATCGCACTGCTGCACTTGGCGCTTTGTGGAACATTAATAGCTTTGATCAACCGGGTGTAGAGCTTGGCAAAGTCCTTGCCAAACCAATTGAAGCCGCCTTAAAGAATGGTGGCTCTGCTCAGGCGGATTCTGGTATTGATGAAGTAACTGCAGCCCGCATTAATTTATTTAATCAATAGCTTATTACTAGCTATATAGATCTAGCATTAGCCTAGACATCGAAAGAACACTCATGCAACTCTCTCCTTCCATTTTCAAAGCTTATGACATCCGCGGCATTATTGATGAGACCGTAGATCCATCAATTGCCAGACTCATTGGCCAAGCATTTGGTACGGAGATGCGTGAACTCGGTGAAACAGAAATCGTCATAGGTCGCGATGGTCGTTTATCAGGCCCTAGCCTCATTGAAGCATTAACCGAAGGTTTGCTGTCTACCGGCATCAATGTGATTGACTTAGGCATGGTTGCGACACCCATGGTCTACTTTGGAGCAAACCAAGAGATCAATGGCAAAAAGCCGAAGTCCGGCATCATGATTACCGGTAGTCATAACCCCCCGAATTACAACGGTTTTAAGATGGTTCTGGGTGGCGCTGCAATCTACGGCGATCAAATTCAGGCATTACGCAAACGCATTGAAGCCAAGCAATTTGCTACAGGTCAAGGCACTAGATCTACCTTTGATATCTTCCCAATGTACTTAGAGCGCATTGTGAGTGATGTGAAGTTAGCTCGTCCTATGAAGATTGTGGTGGATTGCGGTAATGGTGTTGGTGGCGCTTTTGCCGGGAAACTCTTCAGAGCCTTAGGCTGCGAAGTACAAGAACTCTTTTGCGAAGTAGATGGTCATTTTCCAAATCACCATCCAGATCCTGCACATATTGAGAACTTACAAGATGTCATTAAGAACTTGCAGACTACAGATAATGAGTTAGGCCTGGCTTTTGATGGAGATGCTGATCGTTTAGGTGTAGTCACCAAAGATGGTCAAGTGATTTTCCCAGACCGTCAAATGATGCTGTTTGCTAAAGATGTACTCTCACGCAATCCTGGTGGCCAGATTATTTATGACGTCAAATGCACTCGTAACCTAGCAACCTATGTGAAGCAACATGGTGGTGAACCTTTGATGTGGAAAACTGGCCACTCTTTAGTCAAGGCCAAGCTTAAAGAAACTGGCGCTCCATTAGCCGGTGAAATGTCTGGTCATATCTTCTTTAAAGACCGTTGGTTTGGTTTTGATGATGGCTTATACACAGGCGCACGCTTGCTTGAGATTCTATCTAAAGAAAAAGATCCAAATCAGACGCTCAATGACTTGCCAAACGCCATTTGCACGCCTGAACTACAACTGGCTTGTGCCGAAGGCGAACCATTTGCTTTGCTAGAAACCATTAAAGCAAATGCCAAGTTCCCTACTTCTGAATCGATCAACACCATTGATGGTGTGCGCGTGGAATATGCTGATGGATTTGGCTTGGCTAGACCTTCAAACACAACACCAGTAGTGGTGATGCGCTTTGAAGCTGATAGTGAAGAAGCGATTAAACGTATTCAGGGGGAGTTTAAGGCCGTATTATTGGCTGCTAAGCCGGATGCCAAACTGCCCTTTTAAGGGTGGATAGTTAATAGCCACATAATTTATGCGCATATTGACTGCGTATAAATTATCCCTATAATTGGATCATGATCATTCATGACTCTATACGCAGCTACAACAAAGAAAAGGGCCTAAAAAAGGCTACCAATCTTACACTCAGCACCGAGGTGTTGGCTGAGGCAAAAAAATTGGGGATCAATATATCCAAGGCGTGCGATGCTTTTTTAGAATCTCTTGTGAGACAAGAAAAAGAGCGCCTCTGGAAATTAGAGAATGCAAAATTTATCAGTGAATACAATCAGATCACTGACGAAGAAGGTCTGCCACTGGATAAGTGGAGAACTTTCTAATGGCCAGATTTAGCGTTTATCAAAATACCGACGATCACACTAAAACAACTCCTTATATTCTTGACGTACAAACAGATCTTTTGAGTGGACTAAATACTCGCGTTGTCATTCCGCTTCGGAACAGTGATCGATATCAGAACCTAAGCACCTCACAGGATTTAATGCCAAGGTTGGCAATACAAGGCAAAGAATTTGTTCTTGATACACCCAGAATGGCAGCAATACCTTCAAAGCATCTTAAAAAAGAAATTCAGAATTTAAGAGATCAACAACACATTGTTATAGCCGCTATTGATAGGCTATTTCATGGGTTCTAGGATTCTAGTGAACTAATGGCTTATCTGGAACATCAACAGGCTTGGCCCCAACAGCAACATCTTGAACTTGGGGCACCTCACCCCATGCAGCATGTTCACGCAATTGATTGAGCAATAAGCACATAGCTCGTAAGGTGGGTCCAGCCATCTTGAGATTTATATTGGCGCCGCCTGGGAGCACAAGATCCAAGGACAACATGTCTTCGCCCTCTTGCTTTTCAAAAGCGCATTTAACATCCATTACCAGCACAGGATCAGCGCCTAAAGGATAGGCGCTTGCAGGCTGATAAGTCTCGGGCTTTACTGCCTCTCTCTGCTCCCGCTCCTTTTTTACAACTTCTTCACCAAATTGAGCGATGGCTTTTGCCGCTTCTGGCGTATGAGATTGCTCTAGATTCTTTACCAGCAGATGGGAGGTTGCTGCCAAGATGAATAAGGTAACGCGACGAGTAAACCAAAAACGAAACTCAGTATCTTCGCTGGTATTAAAACGAAAGAGTAAGCGATCGTCGTTCGCTAAATAGGTGGCATTAAATTGTTTAATCGTCATCTTGAAATCCGTCTCGGCGATTAGATAGAAATATCATTTGAACCCGGCTTTACGTTCTGATTCGGACCTGGAATTTGTGGAGATTTTGGGGTCTGAGGAGCTTGGGGCGCTATTTGTATCGGCGGCAAAATAATGATCTGTGGAGGCGCCACTGGAGCAGGAAGTTGCTCTCGCTTTTGGCTATTGGCTGCCTCATTTAATACGCGCTCAATGGCAGGCTTTGCTCCTGCAAGGCTAAATTGGGTTACTGCAAATGCACCCGATTGCAAAGCTACAGCAAACCCAACAACTTCTCCCGCCTGAGTTGCCTTTAAAACGGCATTAAAGGGTGTCAATATCTGAAATACATTGCCATTAATGAGCGTGCATTCCATGGAAAGTGCAGTAGAAATGCTGGGACTATTCATTAAGACAGAATATTTAGCGCCTGGGGTGCAATTCAGACTCTGGTGCAAATAAAACAGGCATTGCTCACCAGAACAGAAGAGGCCTAAAGAAGTATTGGCATCAGCAACGGTATGAGCTTCATTGGTTTTTCCATTCAGTTCTACTATCCAGCTTTGGTAAGACACCGTCTCCCCTGCCATAGCAAGGCTGGATACGGTAAGCAGTGCGTAGACCAGAAACTTCATCATTGCACAATCCTAGCCGACTCTCTTAGGCGCTTAATAGTCTCTGCCAGGTATTGCTGAACAATGGCTTGTTTAAGCTGGTTTTGGGATGCTTCAAAGCTTGGAATCTTGGCCGAACGGGTGTCATCAACACGAACTATGACCCAGGCGTCACCCAACTTGATGGGAGACTTGCTAAAGTTACCCTTATTGAGATTAGCGACGACATTGGCAATCGGTCCAGCCAGTTGCTGGGGCCCTACCCAACCGAGCAGTCCACCCTGCGCCTTGGTTGCAGTATCTAAAGATACCTCCTTTGCCACTTTGGCAAAGGAGTCACCATTTTGCAAGCGCCCTATTACTGCAATCGCCTCTGATTCAGACTTGAGTACGATCTGACTAATTTTGTATTGCGTGGTTGAATCTGTTCCGCCGCCCAGTAACTGCTTTTGCTTGTCGTACTCCTCACGAAGTTTGGCATCAGTAATCGGGTTCTTTTTGAAGTAGTCCTCAACAAACACCTGCAAATAAATATTTTGGCGCAGCTGTGTGATTTGATCTTGCAAATCCACATCCTTGTCAAGACCTTGACGAACTACTTCTTGTGAAATCAATTGGCGATTGATCAGCTCATTCAGAATCGTTTCGCGTAATTGCTGGGTGTCTTTTTGACCTTGGGATAAGGCTGCTTGCAAATTCAGCTGAAATAATCCTTTAGTGATTGGGGCGCCATTGACTGTGGCAATAAACTCAAATCCCTTTGTATTTTGCGAGGCATCCAAGCTTTCAACCGCATTAACAGCAAATGCCAACAGGAAAAAGGGTATTACTAGTATCTGCTTCATCAAGACCTATGTTTTTAACAAATAAAAGGATTCAGTAATCATAGAATTTAGCATGCACTCAAAGTCTCTGAGCCTTTAGGCACTCCTGAGCACTGGCCTCACATTCCTCATCCGGACTCTTAATAGAAACGCTGGCAGCAACTTCACCATCCGCTAGGGTAAGTGTAGATTGCATTGGATGAATCATTGATTTCATCAGACCTCCTGCGCCCAACCCTTCGGATGGTGCTTGTAATGAGGTAAATTGGCTAACACTCACAATATTGCCCAACAAATCATTGCCATTTATTGCTGGCGTTGGAATAAATCTTTCTACATAAGTGACGCCACTTCCATTCAAGCCGCTAATAGAGCCCCCATTTAAATACACATTAATTGGTGTATTGCCGGTAGAGCTCATTGCTGGGACACCGCTTGGTGTTAAGCCAGGCAAGAAGGCAATAGCACCACCATTATTTGTGGTGTAAGTAGCGCCACCAGCAACCTGAATACTATTAGAAATATAAGTTTGATTACCTGCGGTGGTGACATTGGCAGCAATTGTGGCTGTGCCATTGGCAATAGTTCTATCTGGAGAAATATCAGTAATTAATACACCGGATGCCGCTGGCGTTTGAATACCTGTTTTAACATATAAGCTTGCCAATGGGGCGACGTTGCCCACATCATTACTAAAGACGATATTTGGTGTCTGAGCTGCTGTTTGCAAGTTAGCCGGAATATTAGAAATAGCCTCCACTACTAAATTGTGGGTATTAGCAACTGAATCATTAATGGTTCCCGCAAATATGATGCTGGGATCTTCCGATAGCAGGATACGAGTAAGACCATTTGTGCCATTATCACCAATGAATACTGATCCTACATAAGACTGTGTACCAAAAGTAGTGATATTGGCTGCCAAAAGAATGCTGTTTGCACTCACACTCAGGTCATTCAGGTTGTGATTATTTAAATAGCTTGTGTTGTACGCAATTAAATTACCGCCGCCGTCTGTGACACTAGCCCCCACTCTATCGTTGAAGCTTACTTTTCCAAGAGGTGCAGATATTGATAGGTTTTGCGCATTAATGCCAAATGAGGATGCGCTGTTGGCCATCACAGCGCCATTGAAAGTGATATTGCCACCGGCCGAACTTAGGGAATAGGCACTGTCAGTACCTAACGTAATTGACCCATTATAGATTTGATTGCCACTTGTATTGACATTGGTGTTGAGGATCACAGATCCTGCAATCGCTAGACTAGGAAGGGTAATACCACTGGCAATACTCAGATTACCGCCATTAGAAATAATAGAACCAGATCCCAGGGCATTGACACTACCCACCACCAAACCAGATCCATTGATATTGATATCGCCTGTAAAGCTGTTATTACCAGTGATTGTGAGCACTCCAGCACCAGATTCATTAATTGAGCCAGTACCAGATACTGAATTGGCAAAAGTAAAGTTATTGGAACCTGCAAAGGCTATCACGCCATTATTAGTAATATTGCTGGTAGGCAATAGTCCGACCAAAGCAGCATTGTCGTAATTGACGGTTACTCCAGTCGGAATGACAACATTGGCTACGTTATTTAAGGTAGGCCTTGCGCCGCCAGCCCAATTGCTAGCGTTCGACCAATTCCCACCAGAAGCTCCCGTGTAAGTCACAGACGCCAATTGAGTGATGGTACCAATATTAGCGGTGAGCTGATTATTCGATAATGCATAGTTATTTGCATCTGCGCCACTCAAAGAGACGGCAATAGAAACCGATTTATTGCTGCCCACGTTTGCATCTGCATATGTTCCAGTGCCAGAGATAGCAACAGTATCACCAGCAATAATGCGTGAGTTAGCCGCAGAAGTGCTCAAGGTCAATCCAGGAATTGCTGCAGTGCCGTTATATTCCTTGCTAATACCAGAAACGCCCAATTGGCTTGCATCCAACGTTAATCTAGAAACAGTCAAAGCCCCCGTCAATACAACCGTATTGCTAAAGTTATTGCTGACATTATTAATGTTTGCAGCAGCTAATTGATATCCACCAACGTTAATATTCTGAGAATTGCTAGTGCTAGCGGCAACAGGGGTAATCGTAAAGCTAGATGAACCGCCTGCGCCATCGTTGACAGTGATTGCATTGCCAGTAACAACTGGGCTCAAGGTGTGAATCACATTGACTGATGTGCCGTTAGTAGGACAGCTAGCGATTGAGCAAGATAAGTACTGTGCGCTAGCGGTATAGCTTGGTGCGGATCCATATACGGCTGTAGCGGGAGCAATCTGGACCGAGAGTTGATTTGCCGGAATAATAGTGTAACTACCCGCTACATAAGTGATGTTGTAGTTTCCGTTATTTGCCGTCAAACCACTTGGCACTAAAACGCCAGCATAGCTACCTGCAAGATTATTTGATGCGTTAGTGCGTGCGATGCTTAATCCACCCCCTAAAGCTGTCGAGGCATTTTCCAACCCAACAAATCCTGCATACGTCACACCATTAAACGAAGGTGCATCTGCTTCAATGACAAACTTAGATGCGTTATTAGCAGTCACGGTAAGCGGTGCGGCAGTAATACGACTGGTAGCAGAAGAATTTAGCGTTGGAGTGTAGTTAGCTCCGCCATTGCCGTCACTGATAGTAGCGCTATTGAGGCTCACGGATTTATTGCTACCAACATTCGGATTGTTGCCAGTAAATACCACCGCTGCGGCGCTAACAGTATCACCACCAACCAGCTGGGCGGACATCGCCGCCAAATCAGCGGCTGTCATGTTGTAGGTATAGCCGCCGTCATACACCTTGGTAATTGAAGGCGCATTTAAAGAAATTGTCAATGGAGTGACGGAAACTCGGGTGTTAGCAACGGATATTGGGTTGTAGTTTGAAGCTAATGCAGCGCCATTTGGAGTCAACGTTAGTCCATTCACATCAGCTAGCGGCTGATTAGTTTGAATATTTTTAGAAACCAAATCCGCTACTCCACCCACGGTAAAGGATTGGCCATTAACACCAACGGCAGTTAAGGAAGACCCAGAAACAATAACAGTGCCGTTATAAACCTGTGTACCAGTAACCGTCAAATTGGCTGGCGCTACTGAAAGATTGGCAGGTACGTAGCTAATGTTGTAATTGCTATTGTTGCTATTGGTTAATGTACCCTGAGAGATTGCTACTGTACCAACATTGGTAGTCGAATTTGCTGTTGTAGCTAGGGTGCCATTCAATACATCACCCAAATACAAGCCACGGCTAGTTCCAACTCCACTAGCAGCAACCGTATAAGTCAATACTGGTACGGAGCTTCCGTAAACCATCGTTTGCGCGTCAGCATTAACCGTGATTGGTCTCGGCGTAACTGTTAATGCGCCGTTTACATAATTGAAGCTATAGTTATTAGCTACCAAACTACCAGGGCTGACAGCAATCACATAAGCGCCAACACTTGCACCTGCACCAGCATTCGTTGCAACCAATGGAGTGCCACTAATCGCTGCACTACCCTCGCCATTGACGTAGCCATTGACTGTATAACCCAAAGTAGGATTTTGATCGCCATATACATTGGTTTGATTAATTGCAGTCACAGTCAGACCTGCCTTAGCAACGGACAAGGTGCCATTGACTAATGTCAGGTTGTAGTTGCTATCAGTGCCCGATACGGTATTGGTGTAGGTGCCGTAGTTTTTACCGGTAGCGCCAGAGGCAGC
>NZ_JACVPG010000004.1:0-15963 GCF_018882045.1 Polynucleobacter sp. Fuers-14
TCGCTCAACGACTTGCTTGACTGCCTCTAACTTGAACTCTTCAGTAAACCGTCTTCTTGTACTCATTACACACCTCCTAATAGACTAAATATTAGGCTAGAAAGTGTCTATAGAAGTGGTAGCGATTCAGAGTGCACCCCATTCTCACGATCAAGATCGATTTGTTACGGTAATCAGCGGGGTCTGGTATGCAGGTATGGGTCCTGAGTGGGATCCAAAAAAGAATATTCCAATGCCAGCAGGTAGTCTGATGTTTCATCCGGCTAACGGCATACATTTTGATGGCGCCATGGCGGCTGATACCCAAGTGCAAATTATTGGTATGGGGCCAGTGAAGACAGTTTGGATTTATCCCAAGGAAGATCATTTTGGAAAACCCCATAAGTTAAGCCAATAGGAAGAAATCCTAGGCCCTGGTTCGATTTCGCCCCGGCCACCAAGAACCACTAAAGCCACCTTCGGGCGGTTTTTTCATTTGAAGCACCACTTCGATTCTTTTGTCGTGATATTCTGATTTTGTAGTTTATAAAAATAAATTGGAGACAAAATGAGGCTAATCAAGGTTCTAGTTGCGGCATTGCTTGCTATCAACTTTTCAAATGTAATGGCAGAAAAAAATAATTCAGGTAGCGTACAAAGTGCTGAGCACTGGGTTCAAAACGGAGACATCAGGATATATGTTTGGGAAAAATTTACTGTTAGTCCAAAAAATAAACCGGTGATTGTTTTAGCTCACGGCTCTGCTACAGCTGGCAAGGAATCCTTTGATTTGCGAGTTCCAAGTAAGCCAGACATTAGCCTAATGGATGTGTTGGCCAAACAAGGCTTCGATGTATTTGCTTTGGACATTAGAGGCTTTGGAAGATCTACCCATCCAGAGCAACATTTCACTACAGAGGACGCCGCCAGCGATCTAAACGCAACCGTTGATTTTGTAATGAAATCTAGAAATATTCCCAAGGTAGGCTTATTGGGCTGGTCTTATGGGACTCAGTATGGCGGTTTGTTTGTAATGGCCCATCCGGAAAAAGTAGATCGATATGTTTCTTACGCGCAGATGGGTATCGATAGTATCGATATTGGCAAGCGTAGAGCCAATCTAAAAACATATCAAGATAAGGTTTACATTCAAATTCCTGAGGCTGGTTGGCATGGCCGCTTTTATTCTCTGACCCCCAAAGAAGATAACTTCCCAGAAGCCGTAGATGCCTACGCTAAGAGTGCCGCAGCGATTGAAGTAAATACTGCGACTAGCCCACAATTAGACCTAGTGACTAAATTACCAATGCTCAATCCAACTCAAATTATTGTGCCCACCATGATCATTCACGGTCAATATGATGATGTGGCTGATACTAAGCAATTAATGCCCTTCTTTGAGCAATTGCCTAATGCCAATAAGCGATATGTAGTTGTGCCTAATGCGGGTCATATGATGATGTATCAGAGGGGTTACAGCATCTTCCAGCAGGCTGTTGCCGACTACTTTAAGGAGCAGTTCTAAAGACATTATGCATCCTCGGCCCTGGTTCGATTCCGCCCCGGGCCACCAAGATTCACAATAGCCCACTTGTTGGGCTATTTTTATTAGAAGTCCTCAATGGCGCCTCTACCTTGCTATTAGCGTAGTCGGTCACTTTCCATAGAGTCAATCCGTCAATCAGGATGCCACCACTCTGGCTCTAGATTGGGATATCAGGGTCATCAAATGCCCTTTAAAAGGACAAGTCAATTATTCATCCCTGCGTCAGTCGATGTCGTTTTAAACGACAAATATATTTAGGGATTACAGTAATTGCACTTTGATGGATCCGCCTTGATTTGATCCAGCAACATTTCTTCTTTTTTGTACGCACACTTTACGCATGACCATACATTAGCTATTGGCAGATTTGTTGGCGCTTCACAGCTAGAGCATGGCAAGCCCTTCTTTCTTTCTGTGATCCAGAAGCCAGGCGACTCACACTCTGGGCATACAGAATTCATCTTTCTTGAGAGATCTTGTGTAGCCTTCAATATGTTAGACATACGCGTGGGATTGGTATGTGCTCTTAAATCATTCTCTACAAATACATTTCCCTTTTTTGAAAGGTTAGTTGCCCAATCGAACGCTTCTTTCAAAGACTCAAGATCTTTGATTCCTTTACGACACTCTGGGTGATATTCATCATCAGGTCGAACGACTAATTGATGGGTAGTAAATTGTGCCTCTGAAAGAAGCGCATTTAATTCATCCCAACTTGATACTTGCCGGCTGGTACTTTGAGCTTGCCCGCCAAAAAAACCAATAACTTCAAGTTTGCGTATGTCATCTATTAAAACTACTAACTCGTAATTCCAAGCAAGCATGCCCGTATAGGGATCATTATCAAAAGCACCTTCGCTGGCAATGCCAAGCATAGAATCTGATAATTCCATTCCAACCCTAGCCTTTTTTCTGGCGGCATCTAGTTGGGAGCCATATCTTAGAATATCTCTAGTAAAGGTACCTAGTTTGTCTGTGTCATACCCAGAGATATGGACAACTTCTAAGCCATTAGAGTCAAGGAGTTGTGGACAAATGACCGACTCTTTGCCATGTTGAGTTAGCAAACTCGCCTTGAGTCCAGAATAGGGTTTTGGATGAGTTGGCATTTTATTTGGATGTTTTTAAACAAAATATTTGGCTACTGCGCTATAGATTGGAATGCCTAAGATAATATTTAAAGGGAAGGTGATGCCAAGGGACATGCCCATATACAAGGCTGGACTTACCTCGGGCATTGCATGGCGCAATACTGCTGGAACCGCAATATAAGAAGCGCTTGCCGCCAAAATCATCAAAAGGATCGTATCTCCCAGAGAGATATGAAATATATGGCATAAACCCAAGGCAATCATCGCATGGGTAGGCGGCGCGATGAAAGCATAAGCTAAAGTCACCGAAGGCTTGCCTTTGAGCTCCCCTAAACTCTTAGCGGCAAGCAATCCCATATCGAGCAAGAAGAATGCTAATAAACCCTTAAATAAATCAATCGAAAAGGGCGCCATGACTTTGTGACCCGAATCACCTGAAATGAGCCCTACTACTAAGGCTCCTAATAAGAGTAGTTGCCCACCATCAGTAAACGATTCGTGAAGTATCTTGCCCAATGAAGTGTGGCCACTGGCATTGCCTGAGCGTTGTTGACGAATTCTGTTGGCAAGAATGATGGCGATGATGATGGCGGGCGACTCCATGAGGGCCATTGCCGCGGCCATGTGTCCGCCATAACTAATACCGCTTTGATCTAAGACCTGTGTAGTAGTAATAAAAGTAACCGCACTAATAGATCCGTAAGTAGCGGCAATCGCGGCGGCATCCAGTTTATCTAGTTTGTATTTAAGACAGTTGTAGCCCAATAGCGGAATGGCTATTGCTAAAGTGATCGCCAGACCAAGACTAATAGCAATCTCAGGAGTAAAGCCTGATTTGTTTAAAGCAAATCCACCTTTTAATCCCAGAGCCATCAGTAGATATAGCGAAAGAAATCGAGAAATGGGCTGTGGAATTTCTAAATTGGATTTCACGAGGCCCGCAAAGATGCCGAAGATGAAAAAGAGGATGGTGGGATCTAGCAAGATATTCATAAATTGTCCTTTGAGGCGATCTTAGGGAAATTTATATGTAAAGTAAAATCGATATTAATACGTTTATATATAGGTAAATGCTGATGAATATTACTTTTAGGCAGTTAAGACTATTTCTGGCTCTTGCTGAGACTGGGAGCGTTAGCGCGGCCGCTCGCATGGTTCATGTTACCCAACCAACGGCCTCTATGGGCTTAAAAGAAATTACGGATGCTGTTGGAGTGCCTCTCTACGAAGTGGTAGCCAGGAAAGTACATTTAACGCAAATGGGTCATGAGTTGGCTAAGACGGCTCGTGCGATTTCTGGGGAGTGGGATTCTTTCGAACAGCAAGTTAATAGCGTCAAAGGGTTAACACGAGGAAAGTTAAAAGTAGCAGTGGTAAGTACTGCTAAATATTTCATTCCCAGAATATTGGGAACTTTTTGCGCGAAGTATCCTCAAATCGATATTTCTCTAGAGGTGCTCAATCGTGATGGTGTAGTGAAAAGATTGGAAGAAAACTTGGATGATCTTTACATCATGTCCCAGCCACCACTTCATCTCGATATAGAAGATGAAGTGTTTATGCCCAACCCTTTGTTATTAGTTGCCCCAAAAGATCATGCTTTTGCCAAAAAAAAGAATATTGATATCAGTGCGCTTAAGAGTGAAAAGTTTATTTTTAGAGAAAAGGGCTCTGGCACAAGAATGGCAACGGATGCTCACTTCAAAAGACTGAAGTACAGACCTAATGTTAGGTTAGAGCTTGGAAGTAACGAAGCAATAAAGCAGGCAGTTATAGGTGGTCTCGGTATCGCAGTTCTATCCAAGCATTCTCTTGGTGATAAGACTGACCAAGAAGAGGTTGCCATATTGAAATGTAAAGAATTTCCTATTGAATCAAGCTGGCACCTTGTGAGTCCCAAAGGCAAAAAGTTATCTCCAATAGCCACAATCTTTAAGAAGCATCTATCTCAACAGGCTAAAAGCTGGAAATAGAGTCAGGCATCCTGGACCCTGATCGATTCCGCCCCGGGCCACCAAGAATCTCAATAGCCCACTTGTTGGGCTATTTTCTTTTAAGGCTTGGCAGGGCTAATCGCCATTAGTCACCGATATCGCATTCAAGAGCTGTCCTTCAAAAGGGCAAACTAATTTGACAGCCCTGGGCCGATTTAAGCATATAGCTTATTAATGGCAGTTGCTCGCAATATCATTTAAAGCGTCATTTTTAATGCTCGATGAGGGTAATCACCAACGCATGCCTCTTTAAAAGTGGCTATTCTTACTTGAACCAAAAATACTATGGAGGAGACGTCCATGAATTCAGAGAACTTTACCAATAGACGGAAAGTCATTACAGCCGCATTGGCTGGTGGAGCCAGTTCATTGTTGCCATCTTGGGCAATGGGCGCAGAGAAAACAAATTTACCTATGGCCTATGGTGAACGCGAACTCATGGCGTTTCCCGAAAAGAAGCCCATGATTGTGCTGACTTCTAGGCCGCCGCAATTAGAAACCCCATTTCAGTATTACGACAATCATGTCATTACGCCAAACGATGAATTCTTTGTGCGTTATCACATGGCCGGCATTCCAACATCGATAGATCCCAATACTTATAGATTAAAAGTTGGCGGTAATGTAGAAAAGCCTTTAGAGATTTCTCTAGAGGCATTAAAGAAAAACTTTCCATCTCAACGGATTGTTGCTGTTAATCAATGCTCTGGTAATAGCCGCGGCTTATTTGAACCTAGAGTTAATGGTGGGCAACTCGGTAATGGTGCGATGGGTAATGCCGCTTGGGTTGGCGTTGCCTTAAAAGATATTTTGAAGGCGGCCAATCCCGGTAGCGGAGCAAAGCAAGTAACTTTCAATGGCTTGGATCAGCCAATTCTTCCAAGCGATTCAGATTTTGTAAAGGGTCTAGATATTGATCACGCCATGGATGGCAATGTGATGGTTGCCTATCAAATGAATGGAACAGATATTCCCTTCTTAAATGGTTATCCAATCAAGTTAATTGTTCCTGGCTACTACGGAACGTATTGGGTTAAGCATCTTAGTGAAATTAAAGTGGTCGATGATGTATACAACGGCTATTGGATGAATCCTGCTTATCGTATTCCTGATAATGACTGCAACTGTGTTGCGCCAGGAGCGGCACCCTCAAAAACCATCCCCATTAATCAATTTACGATTCGCTCTTTCATTACTAACTTTACAGACAGTAGTGTCGTCAATGTTGGTAAATCAGTTCAGGCAAGAGGCATTGCCTTTGATGCGGGCTACGGCATCAAAAAAGTTTTGTTCTCTCAAGATAATGGACAAAATTGGGCAGAGGCAAGATTAGGCCAAGACCTTGGACGTTTCTCATTTAGAGAGTGGCGCATTGAATTTACGCCAAAACAAAAAGGGACATTGGACTTAAGGGTCAGAGCATTTAATCATGCCGGCCAAGTTCAGCCAATGACTGCAAGCTGGATGCCAGCTGGCTATATGCGAAATATTGTTGAGACTGTAAAAGTCACAGCGGTTTAAGGGGAAGAATATGAAAAAAGCTATCCTCCTTCTATCTGCTCTTGCTTTGGCACAAATGGCACAAGCTAAAACGATTGAGTTACCAGCCGATACAGTTTTATGGCGACCATCAGATTTGCCTGGCTATCAGCTGACTTTACAGAAATGTTCTACCTGCCACTCTGCCCACTATGCAGAATATCAACCGCCCAATACGGGGGTTGGCTATTGGAATGCTCAAGTTCTAAGGATGAAAAATGTATTTAAGGCGCCCATTACTGATGAGGACGTTGCAGTCATAGTCGACTACCTTAATAAAACTTATGGGGCAAACAGGAAATAGAATTAAACATCCCCGGCCTTGGTTGATTCCGCCCTGGGCGACCAAGAAATACCAAAATCACCTTCGGGTGGTTTTTTTATTGCATCTTTGTGACTAGAGCTAAAGTTGTATTTCCAAAAGTGATTGATCACTTTAATCTAAAGGCGCACATTCATATTGGAGATTAGTCATGCATAAATTAGGATTTTTGATGGCAGTAGCAATTGCCTTCTTTGCGGGAGCTGTTAGCGCGTCTGTATTGGCTGATTCGAAGGCGAATGAGAGGGTTGCCTCTTCCATAGATCGGGCCCATGAGCAACAACAAGCTTATTAAATAGGATTCCTTATCTGGACCTTAAATTCTACGCCCCGATTTTTATTGGCCGGAGTAGACCTCAAAACCACCTTCGGGTGGTTTTTTCATGTGGTCGCACAGCAAGAGCAAATATAAAACTATGAGAAGTGGAGATTTGGCGATTACTAGCTATAAGCTGGAAGGCAGAAAAACTTCTTACTTATCGCATCCTCTGGTGTCTGCTTGACCATCCCTTGGATTACTTTATAAGATTTACTGCAGAAGAAGTATTCTGTAGGACGCATTGATCCATCCAATGTGCCGTTTAAAACAGCAAAATGAATAGGATCCTAAAATCTATTAATGAAATGGTTTTTAACACTTGCCTTAGCCTTCTTTATCACTCAGAGCTTTGCTCAAGAGAATTCCAATCCCTTTGATGTTCGGGTTAGCGTGACACAGGTTGATGGCCGTTTTCATGCTCAAGCAAGTTATTCCGTGCCAATTAATATTTGTAGTGCCCATGTATTTATTACAGACTATGAGGGCTCAAAGAATATCCCGGGAATAATTGAAGCAAGGGTTATTTCAAGAGTGGGAAATAAGGTGCGCGTATACAGAGTGATTGAAGAGCAAATTCTATTTTTCTCTATAGAGATGAAATCAACAGTGGAATATACAGAGCTACCAAATAAGTCTCTAACTTTTGAGCAGGTCAGCGGCGATAATAGGTTTTACAAGGGGACCTGGAAATTGCTAGAGGAAAAAGATAAAACAGTTTTTAAGTATGATGCTCAAATTGAGCCTAACTCAATTATCCCCTCAGCCATCATTGAATACTTTTTAAAAAATAGTATGCGGGGACGATTCGAATCTATGGCACAAAGAGCCATCCAATACAAGTCTATTGAAGCAGCGGCCTGTAAATAGCCATCACTATATCTGCACGCATTGACTAAATTAGAGGCGCCACTTGATGCAATGTATTTGGGTGCAGATTTGTCTCCTAGGCCCTGGTCGATTCCGCCCCGGGCCACCAAGAATCTGAATAGTCCACTTATTGGGCAATTTTCTTTTGCAGCTTGACGGGCTAGATGCCATTAGGTGAGGTTATCCCCATCGAGAACTATCTTTTTAAAGAACCCTTTATGAATCGGAGATTTGCCATCTCCGTGTCAGTCAAGCGTCGATTTAAGCGACGCTTGACTGGGGCAGGCACTTGCAAAGTCGTTCAAAACGACAAATAATTTACTTATCAGGGTTAAAAAAGAGCATAGTAGATTGGCGAGGGAGAGATCATGTTTAAGAAAATTCTAGTTGCGTTAGATGGTAGCGATACTGCTAATTTAGCATTGAAAGAGGCAATAATTTTAGCTAAAGAAAATGGATCTATAGTGCGAGGAATTTATGCTGTGGACTTGCATATGACCCCTGATGAGAGCGAATACTTTACAGTTAAAGAGATAGTTGATTCCATGCGAAAAGAAGGCAAAGAAATTCTGATGGCGGCCCAGAAAAAAATGGATAGCGCCGGAATTCAGTCTGAGACCAAGCTAATCAAGATTACTCAAACTAGTCAACGAATTTCAGATGTTATTGCTAAAGAAGCTCAGAAATGGCCAGCCGATCTAATTGTTGTGGGCACTCATGGGCGAAGAGGTTTTAGCCATTTTTTATTAGGTAGCGTCGCTGAATCGATTGTGCGGGTAGCAACCAAGCCGGTTTTATTAATCCGCGGAAAATGAAAATCAAGCCTTTCGTTGCAGGCCCCATTGGATCTTGTTCCAAATACGCTCATGAATAAAATATGCAATCGTTGTGTAGATGTTGCTAATAATCATGAATCCTACCGCTATCATGATCTTTCCAGTTAATAAGTAAATTACTGAAAAATCCATAATGACAACGACGATTCGATAAGTAACAGCTTTACTGACAGATCGTTTCCTAGATTCTTGCTCCATATGATTTCCTTGGCATGTGTATTACCTTATCTCACTATATTTGATAAAAAGTGCTTAGATGGATATTTTTAGTTGGCTTCCAAAAGAAGGCTCACAAATACTGTTTGTTCTATTTCTGTCTTTCTTGATTGGGCTGGAAAGAGAGGAGCACAAGTTAAATGATGATCATTTTGCCTTTGGCGGTGTTCGTACTTATCCCTTAATTGGGATTATTGGCTATTCCATTTTGCTGATTTCAGGTGGCGATCTCATGCCATTTGTCATGGGTTTTGTCGTCATTGGAGCCTTTTTATTGCTGGCCTATTGGCATAAGGTCAAGGATTCGGGTTATGCGGGCGTGACTTCTGAGATGTCTGCTCTTGCTACCTATTTGGTGGGGGGATTAGTTCAAAAGAATTTCTTGTGGGTTGCCACTACTTTGGTCGTAATTACCATGCTGTTATTAAGTCTAAAAGTCTTTTTAGAGGGGGCGGCTAAGAAAATAGGCCCCAATGATATTTTGGCTTTTACTAAGTTTTTATTGTTATCTACCGTGATATTGCCGCTGTTGCCAAATCAAGCTTTAACGGCATTTCAGATTAATCCATTGACGATCTGGTTGATGGTTGTTGCGGTTAGCGGGGTTTCTTACGCCAGCTATGTCTTGCAAAAGACTTATAAAAAATCGGATAGCATTTTATGGTCCGCTATCTTGGGCGGCATCTATTCTTCTACAGTGACCACAGTGGTTCTATCAAAGCGATCCAAATCGCAAGGTCAGCCTAGAGTATTTACTGGTGCGATTTTAATTGCCTCAGGTGTCATGTATCTTCGTTTGGTGATTTTATTGGGCCTATTCAACCAAGACCTCATGAGGCAATTAGCCATACCGTTTATTGGCTTATTTGTACTTGCAACTGGATTTGGTTATCTTTGGTCAATCAGCCTTGCTAAATCACTCGAGCCACTTAGTGAAAGTCTCGAAGTAAAAAATCCGCTGGAATTGGGCACGGCATTTCTTTTTGGTTTTCTCTTTGTGGTGATGGTGATTGCCTCCCATTTTGCTTTAGGATATTTTGGTCAGGCTGGGGTTTACACCTTGGCTGGCATTATGGGGCTCACTGATGTCGACCCATTTGTCATGAGCATGACTCAATCTTCTCCTGGGGCTGGCTCATTAGTGATCGCGGCAAATGCCATTTTGATTGCGGCGGCCAGCAATAATTTAATTAAAGGAGTTTATGCATTTTTCCTTTCATCAGAAAACTCAAGACTACAAACTCTTATTTTTATGTTGGCTTTGTCAGCTTTGGGCCTAATCCCAATTTTCATTAACTTTTGAGTCTAGTGTCGATATGGGCTACAAGAATCATCGATCCGATTAGAATTACATTTAACAAGAAAATACCAAAGTATTCCCATCGCTTAGATATGGATGCCTTTTTAATAAAGCAATAGCCGGAATGCATTTTTAGTATAGGCGTTGCCCCTCAATAACTCTGTAATACTAGGCTCCTTTTTAGCTGTAGAGATTAAAAATAATAGATATCAGAGGGAAGAATGTCTTATTTAGATGATCCGAGAGTGTATTTTGCGGCTGAGCGAACTTTATTGGCATGGCAAAGATCCGCATTGGCCTATATTGCGCTGGGCTTTGTTGTGGAGAAATTTGGTTTGTTTATGCGATACCTGAACTTATCAAATCAGATTAGTACTATTCATTCAAGTATTTCGGCTTTTATCGGGTTGATGTTGATTCTTCTTGGCACATTTATTTCCCTGTTATCCGCCATTCAACATAAGCGTTTTCTAAAAAGCCTATCTAACCAAGAGGTTCCCCCTAACTATTTTCTATTTATGGGCCCTTTAATTAGCTATGTCCTTTGTTTTGGTGGAGCTTTGATGGCAGCTTGGATAGTTTCGGGTTTTGTAATTTGAGCGTCCCGAATCTAGACGCTTAATTCATTTGAGTCTTGTCGAGGCTAACCAATGTCTTAGCAGTCAAAAACAACGATTTTGAGTGTTGACAATCCTGGTGTTGGTGGTTAGATTCGGCCCCGGGCCTCCAAGAAACACCAAAACCACCCTCGGGTGGTTTTTTATTTGGGGTCGATAGGGTTATTGCCCATTTAAGCCTGGTGACCAAAAGAACAAACTGGCTTTAGTTTTCATATTTATTTTTAGAGGCAGGGGGAATAAGTGAGTGCTGACGATCCAAATCAATTGGTTGAGCTGAGCTATATCAGCAAAGCAACTCATGACATGGGCCTTTCAAGCTTAGTCCATCTATTTGATGTTGCCCGAAGGTGGAATTTAGACCATGAGCTTACCGGTGCTCTTTTCTACGAGAATGGCCATTTCGCCCAGATTCTTGAGGGTAAGCGAAAGGATGTTTTGTTCATTTGGGAAAAAATTCAAAATGACTATCGCCATAAGGTTCTGCATCGAATTGAGCTCGATGAGATTGACCAAAGATTGTTTCCCAATTGGGCCTTAAGGTTTTATGGGGGCGATCAAATTTCTAAGGATGTTCCGCATCTAGTTGGCCTACTTGATGGTCTTCCAAGCCATGATGTTGAATTGTTGAGAATCATGCGCTCAGTGGCCAAAGGCGATCAAAATTAGGGTTAAATATCCTTAGCCCAGTTTGTTGCCATTGTTAAAAACGACAAATTTGGTAATCAGGTATAGAATTTGCCCATGATGCTTCGTAGTAAAACACTCGTTCTATTGATATGCCTCTTCTTGATTGCATTTAAGGTGGCAGCTGGAAGTATTTTTATCCAGTCTGCAATTGAGCGGGCAGAGCTTGCTGGTAGTTATAACAATGCCTCAGCTTCACAGCAAGCACATAACAGCTCTGATTCAGCCGATGACAAAGAGCAGGTTCATGCGATGTATCTGATGAGCCATGTAACCGCAAATATTAGCGAGATTAGAATTGCTGTTTTTCTTCCATCAATGACCATGCATCAATTTGCCATGGCAAATGAAGTTTTGTTGACGCAAAACTTTCCCGACTCAGCGTTTAAACCACCCAAAGCTATAGTCTAATTTTCTTAGGTTGGGCATGCTTTAGCGGCGTGCCTCTTTGCTATTTGGCTACTAAGGTGTAGCCATGTTTGGGGAAACCTCATCATGTTTAAATTTGTAAAAATAGTGCTATTGGCATTATTAGTTTTATTTATTTCCGCTTGCAGTAGCGTTAAGTTAGATGATGCCAATGGCGTCACCACTGTTAACGCTGGAGGTTCTTCTACTTACGATCCAATTAGTGATCCGAAGTCTAGTGTTTATGGCAAGCGTTCAATCTATTTTGAGTTTGATAGCTATACCGTAGACCCAAAATATGTTTCAACAATCTCCGCGCATGCTTCTTACTTAAAGGCATTTCAAAAGCAAAAAGCTTTTGTGATCATCCAGGGAAATACCGATGATCGTGGAACTACCGAGTACAACCTTGCTCTAGGTCAAAAACGATCAGAAGCCGTTAAGAAAGCGTTACTTGCCCAGGGCGTCAGTGAATCTCAGTTAGAGGCGGTGAGCTTTGGAAGAGAAAAGCCAGCCAACCCAGCTCAGACAGAGGCGGCATTTAAAGAAAATCGCCGCGCTGATTTTGTCTATCAATAACTAACGGACTACTCAATGAAAAACATATTTAAATTAAGTTTGATGGGAATTGCACTCCTTAGTGGGTGTGCGACAAAGGTTGCGCCAAATAATCCAGTGCAAGTTGCTAAAGTGCCACCGCCAATGACGGCAAGGGCTCCAGATCAGGCAGGCTCTGTAGCCAAGCGACTTAATGATTGCATTATGCGAAGCAATCAAAGTGCTGATGCATTGTTGGTGGATGCCCAGATTATCGCTGTTACCAGAAATAATCCTCACGCAAATGCCCTATTTAGTTCTGCAGATAAATTGACTGATCAGCAGGCTAAGGCATTAACGAGTTATTTGTCTGAGGCAAATTCCTGTCGGCCCATTGCTTTGGAGGGCTTAGGCCCCGAAAAGACTGCAGTTTACGAGGATTTCTTTAAAAAGATTGATGGTGTGTATGCCGATCTTATTGCCAGAAAGATCACTATTGGAGTGGCCAATCAAGAAAGGCAATTGCTTATTCAAGATGCCCGCATGAAGAAATTAGCGCTTCAATCTAAAATGAATTAGCGAGATAGATTTATGGCTAGATATAAATTTGTGTGCCGCTCTTGTAAGTTTGAATGCATTAGTAGTATAGGCAGAGAGGTTGGTCTTCACTCTTCTAGGGTGGCGATGGTTTGCAAATCTTGTTCAACAATTGATGCTTATACAGTGGCTCATCCAGGAAGTATTAATACTGAAATTAGTAAGGCACCAGCTTGTACTAGTTGCCACTCGAGCAATCATTTGTCTGAGTGGGATGGTCTTACCTGTCCGCATTGCAATATGAGTATGAGGGCTTTGGGCGATGACGTAGATGCTGAAAGGCCTTTTAAGTACTGGTAATCAAGGATATAGGCCAATACAGGAGCCTGTTAGTAGATGTTAGTTGAGGCCTTAAATTTCATGCTGCGCTTGTTATAGGCTGTAGGAGACACTAAAACCACCTTCGGGTGGTTTTTCATATTGGGCAATATCGTTAAAGCGACATGCGATGCTGGGGTAAGTCCATTAAATCAGCCTCAGCAAGCCAGGAAGGTAAAGAGCATAATAAAAGTACATTAAAAATAAGAGGCCCCAAAATGGTAGATACGTTTATTTTGAGCAGAATTCAATTTGCTTCGAATATGACTTTTCATATTCTTTTCCCAACGATATCGATTGCATTGGGATGGGTACTTTTCTATTTCAAGGTTAAATTTAATAAAACAGGTGACTCGGTATGGAGTGAGGCCTATCAATTCTGGGTCAAGATATTTGCCTTAACTTTTGCGCTTGGCGTTGTTAGTGGTATCACTATGAGCTTTCAGTTTGGAACCAACTGGCCTGGATATATGCAAACGGTAGGCAATATCGCAGGGCCTTTGCTTGGCTACGAAGTTTTATCAGCATTCTTCCTCGAGGCAACTTTTTTAGGGATTATGTTGTTTGGCTCTAAACGAGTCTCTCAAAGAGCCCACACTATCGCCACATTTTTAGTTGCCTTCGGCACATCACTATCGGCATTTTGGATCATTGCTTTAGATTCTTGGATGCAAACCCCACAAGGGTTTGAGATGATCAATGGTCAAGCGCATGCAACCAATTGGATTGAGATTGTCTTTAATCCCTCTATGCCGTATCGCCTTCTGCATATGATGACAGCATCATTTTTGACTGTAACGTTCTTAATTGCAGGCATTTCCTCTTATCGATATTTGAAGGGTATTAATCTTTCTGGCAATCGAGCGCTGATCAAGTTGGCAATGACCATGGCGGTAGTGTTAGCTCCGTTACAAATTGTGCTTGGCGATTCTCATGGCCTAAATACGCTCGAGTATCAGCCTGCAAAGGTAGCGGCAATGGAGGGAATTTGGGAAACAACCAAAGGTGCCTCCGCCGTTTTGTTTGCAATACCCGATGAAGCCATTAAAGCTAATAAATACGAAATAGCTATTCCAAAGCTCGCATCTTTATATTTGACACACTCATTTACAGGTGAAGTGAAGGGTTTAGGTGCCTTCCCTGGCGCAACCCCGCCAGTCGCCCCCATCTTCTTTGCCTTTCGCATCATGGTCGGCATCGGCATGTTGATGCTCTTAACCGCATTCGTTGGGTTCTATCTGACAAGAAAAAATAAAGAATTGCCAGCTTGGCTCTTAAGGGGGCTCAGTGTGATGACTTTTTCTGGTTGGGTTGGCGTAGTTGCCGGCTGGTATGTGACCGAGATAGGCAGACAACCTTACCTTGTTAGTGGGGTACTCAAGACTGCTGATGCGGTTACTAAAGTGCCTACCAATATGGTTTTGGGTACGCTCGTGATGTACCTTGCGCTGTATTTAGGACTTATTGTTTCTTATATTTGGGTTGTGTTTTATTTAGCAAGACAAGCTAATCCTGCACATATTATTGCTGAGCAAAAACCAGGCCTCATTAACAACATTGCAGGAGTATAAGAATGATTCCTAATTTATATGAACCATCTGGTTGGTTGCCCCTTTTCTTTTTGGTTGCAATGGGCATTGCAATGGTTGCTTATGTTGTCTTAGATGGATACGACTTGGGCGTTGGTATCTTATTGAATCAGGCAAGCGAATCAGAAAAAGACATCATGATTTCATCAATCGGTCCTTTTTGGGATGCTAACGAAACTTGGTTAGTGCTCGGAGTCGGAGTTCTCTTGATTGCCTTTCCCATGGCCCATGGCATTATTTTGACTGAGCTCTATTTGCCTGTAGGCATCATGTTGGCTGGTTTAATTTTACGAGGCGTATCTTTTGACTTTCGTGCAAAGGCCCATTTGAGTCAGAAGGCAGTGTGGAACTTTCTATTCTTTTTTGGTAGCTTCTTGGCCGCGGCATCTCAAGGGGTCATGGTTGGTAGAGAGGTGATTGGTTTTGACTCTGGATACTTGGGCTGGATATTTTCTTTTATCGTGGCACTTTGCTTGCCGGCCGGTTATGCCTTATTGGGAGCCGGTTGGCTGATCATGAAGACGTCTGGCGAGCTACAGCTAAAGGCTGTTGGCTGGGCAAGAAAATGCCTCTTATTAACGGCGCTTGGCGTTGGGATCATTTCTGTAGCGACACCATTCTTTAGTGCAGAGATTGCGGCAAAGTGGTTTACCTTCCCCAATGTCTTTTTCTTATTGCCGTTTCCAGTTCTGACCTTGGCTTGTTTTATCTTTATCGATTTGAACTTGTTAAAAATGCAGAAGAATAAGCCCGCCCCTGTTTGGGTTCCTTTTGCCCTAAGCGTAGCCATCTTTGTCTTAGCATTTCTAGGAATCGCCTACAGCATGTTCCCTTACATCGTTGTAGACAAAATGACGATTTGGGAGGCGGCCTCAGCCACGGAGTCATTGTGGGTCATATTTTGGGGGGCTATCGTTGTGCTGCCAACTATCATCGGGTACACCATTTATTCCTACAAAATCTTTTGGGGTAAAACTGAGCCGCTGAGTTATTACTAAGCTCATAAGACGTATTAAATACTTCGCTACTTGTATGAGTCATTAGGTTCCACGCCGGTGCACCAAGAAGATCAAAACCACCTTCGTGAACTGACCCCCAAAAGTTGGACATCAAGTCCAACCAAGGGGGTTTTGTTTTATGAGCAAATACAGTACGCAGTTCAAGCTAAAGGTAGTTAAAGAGTATTTAAAGTTTGGCGGTC